>JAKEEP010000010.1 GCA_022616475.1 Phycisphaerales bacterium
ACTGAGGCGATCAATCGCCTGGTTTCGAAATACCACGATGAATCGGCGCCGGGCGGGCGCTCGCACAGGCTTGTGCTGATGGCCCACCCGCTGCCCGAGCCCCCCCCATCACGCAGTGCAAACGAAGGAGCCCCCCATGCCCGTGAAGAAAGATAAGAATGGCCAGCGGTACGTCGAGGCGGAAGCCGAAGTCCCCGGCTCGCCTGAGGAAGTGTGGCGCGCCATCGCGACCGGCAAGGGCATCTCATCGTGGTTCGTCCCCACAACGATCGACGAGCGGGAAGGCGGCGCCGCCGTGAGCAGCTACGGGCCGGGCATGGACGCGGTGGCGAAGATCACCAAGTGGAATCCGCCGCGGAGTTTTGTTGCCGAGGCAGAGGAGGAAGGGCTGGGCAAGGTCGCGACAGAGTTTGTCGTGGAGGCCCGTGGCGGCGGAATGTGCGTGGTGCGCGTGGTGCACCGCTGGTTCGCCAGCACGAACGACTGGGACGCCCAGTTCGAGGGTGCCGCCTACGGGTGGGCGGCGTCGTTCTTCCGCATATTGCGTCTGTACCTTGCGCACTTCGCCGGGCAAGAGTGCTCTGCGTTCCAACTCGCAGCAATCGGCCAAGCGCCGGGACCAGAGACGTGGCGGACGATCAAGAGCGCGCTGCGCATCGATCACGGCAATGGTCGGGTCACTTCTGCTCCCGGTGCGCCCGAACTCGTTGGCAGGGCCCAAAGTCTGGAAGTCAGCGATCCCGACCTGCTTGCCGCCCGCGAGACGGTGCCGATCATCGTCGCGGCCCTGGAGGGGATGGAGGGTGAGAATCCGGAACTGCTGGTGCGCCTGGAGCGCCCGGCCCCGGGGTTTGCGCATGTGTTCATCGTGCCGATGGGCGGGCCGACGATGGTGTGGATTCGCTTCTACCTCTACGGTGATCAAGGCGCCGCGGCCGTGGCGGACGCCGAGCGCGAGTGGAGCGCCTGGCTTGCCGAGCGATTTCCCCAGGAGGTGTCTGCATGATCGTCGCTATTCTTCGCACTGTGGGCGCCGTCGTTGCCGGGCTGGTTGTGGCGTTTATCCTGATCGTCGCGACTGAAATGCTCAGTGCGGTGGTCCATCCACCGCCGGCTGGCTATACCGGCACGCCGGAAGAAATGTGCCAGTATGTGGAGCGCTACCCGCATTGGCTGTTGGCTGTGGGGACTGTACTGTGGGGAGTCGCAGCATTCGCCAGCACATGGACGGCGGGCCGATTGGGGAATCGTGGAAGCGCTCTGGTGGTTGGATTGCTTCTTCTGACGATGGTGATTTTCAACATCTCGCTCCTGCCTTACGCGGTGTGGTTCGAGATCGCGATCCTGATCGTGATCCCGACGGCGATCGTGTGCGGACTTTGGTTGTCGAAGCGCCGCAGGACGTCCGCAGCGGATGTCAGTGGGTAAGAGAATGGGGTGCGCTACGGTTCGAGTCGCGACGGAGAATGACCCGCGCTAAACGCAGGGCGTGTGTCGCAGGCGGCGGAACCCCGGTCTTCCTCGCCCCCGGAAAAGGGGGGCTCGTCAGACGCGGCGTCCAAGAAAGGACAAGGCCGCATCGTCGGGATGATGCGGCCCTTAGTCGGGGTGGGCGGATTCGAACCGCCGACCTGTCGCCACAGGCGACCGCGCTAACCAAGCAAGCGGTCAAGCACTGCACGACCCTGGCCGGACTTCAAGAATCGTTCGCGTTGGACTGCATCAGCGCGGGTCTCGAACGACTCGTAGTGCACAAGTTTCCAAGGCACGCCGTGCCGAGTTGAGAGAGAATGACCTGCGTTATGCCTGCGCACGCGCTCCTCGACATCCTCGCACGAGCCGGTGTAGCGTCGTCCCGTTCGCTCGCTGACAAGCACATACGCGAAAGACGCCATCCTAGTCGGGGTGGGCGGATTCGAACCGCCGACCTTCTGACCCCCAGTCAGACGCGCTAACCAAGCTGCGCTACACCCCGTAACGGCAGAGATCTAACGGCAGAGATCAGAGGTCAGAAGTCGGAGGTCAGACACCACCCCCGGGCGCTGATCTCTGACGTCTGATCGCTGACTTCTGTGCCGGAGCGGACAGGGTGAGATTCGAACTCACGGTACACCGTTGGGCGTACACAGCATTTCCAGTGCTGCTCCTTCAGCCGCTCGGACACCTGTCCGGTAAAGGTGGATAGTGTATGGGCTCGATCGCCAAACGTCCAAGCGGGACCCTTGATCGCGAAGACCCGATGGACAAATCGTGCTCCGCATGGCCAACCACAAACGAGAACAATTGGACAGCGCGCCTTGGGGTGTCCTCGTGCTCGACAAGCCGATACGGATGAGCTCGGCCAGGGCGGTGGCCGATCTGCGCCGCCGTGCGGAAGCCGGATGTGGTCGATCGGTGAAGACGGGGCACGCGGGCACGTTGGATCCGCTTGCCACCGGGGTTCTGGTCGTGGTCTTCGGCCAGGCGACGAAGATTGCTGCCGACATCATGAGAACCGACAAGCGCTACGAGACGCGAATCGATTTGAGCGCGTTCACCAGCACCGATGACCAGGAAGGCGAGCGATCGGATGTGGAAGTGGCGCGAGCGCCAACCCAGGGCGACATTCGGACTCAACTGAAGACTTTCACGGGAAGGATCGCTCAAAGTCCGCCGGCTTTCAGCGCGGTGAAGATCGACGGTGTTCGGGCCTACAAGCTGGGACGGCGAGGGCGACTCGTTGAACCTGCTGCGCGAGAAGTCCTGGTGCATCGTCTGGAGTTGGTGAAGTACGAATGGCCGTTGGTCGATCTGCTCATTCATTGCGCCAAGGGGTTTTACGTGCGGAGTTTGGCGCGCGATCTGGGGCGAGCCCTTGGAACGGGTGGGCACTGTGTTGTGATTCGTCGCACGGCGGTGGGTCCGTTCACGCTGGATGAGGCGCGTGGGTTGGATGCGATCGCGGCAACTATCTCTCAGAGCGACTTGATCAGCATCGATGAGCTTGTGGCTCGGCTTGGCAGGCGGCTTGGCGGTGGTCAGGTTTGAAAGTGGGACGATGGACAGGCGAGACGCCTGTCCCACTCATTTCAAAGACATCCTTTCACATCATGCGCCGACCGTCTGGGTCGCGCTCTCTTGAGTCCTTCGCCGCTTGTCGAGTCGGCTCATGTGGAGCATCAATAATCCCATACCCGCCAGGAGCATGACGTCTGCGATGTTGAATACCCACGGGAACAGGTCGGGCGAGCCGCCGGGCCACGTCCAGCCAAACGGCAAGCGATAGCCCGGCAACATATGAAGGAAGTCACGCACGACGCCAATCACAATGCGGTCGTAGAGATTGCCGATGCCGCCAGCCAGGATCAGTCCGATCGCCACATGCGCCATTCGGTCGCGCGCGTTGGTGAACTTGCCAAACACAAACAGCCCCGCCGCGAGCGCGGCGATCGTGAAGGCAATGAAGAAGAACCGCTTGTTGGGGCCGATCCCAAAGACCGCCCCTCGATTGATCACCAGTTGCAGGTCGAGCAGTTGCCACGGCAGGGCATGCAAGCCGTCGTGGTACGGAATTGGGTTGTAATCAGGGTTCGCCAGGAGCTGGGTTCGGTCGAGGACGACGGGGCGGCCGGCCACCCGCGCAAAGCTCCACGATTTCAGGGCCAGATCCGCGGCGAGCGTGATCGCCAAGACACATAGAAGCAACGTCCAGGCACGCTTCGATCGAAAGGCCCGAGCGCCACGGTCCGGCTGTGAGGAAATGCTGGAGACCGACAGGAACTGTGCCACTACAGGCCCCATTGGCCTTCAAGCTTGCGAGCGGCCTCGATGGTGTACTTGGCCCAGGGCTTGGCATCCAACCGAGCCTTCGGAATGGGCTTGCCGGTCATCTGACATACGCCGTAACTCGCGTCTTCAATTCGCGCCAGCGCTGCGTCGATCTCGCGGAGTTGATCGCGCTCGGCAGCGGCCAGTCCAAGCATGAAATCCTGATCGTACGTATCGGTTCCGATATCGGCCATGTGAATGGGCATGTGCGACAGGTTGCCGCCGCCCGACCGCAGGGCCTCGTTCTCCATGGCGTTCAAGTCGCCAATCAACTCGCGGCGCTTGGAGATCAGCAAGTCGCGATAGTGATTGAGGTCCTTTCTTGGGAGCTTGGTCTTGATCGACTTGATCGGTGGTTGCTCGGCGGCTTCGGCCTCGGCGCTGGCGCCGTTATTGCGAGGCTTCTTGATGGGAAGCTGTCCCTTGGTGGAAATCATGCGTACGCGCCGGCCGTTGATGAAGACGTAGCCTTTGGAGTCGGCCCGAATGTCGCTGGCGGCCTCGGCGACGGTTCGGGTGCGCTTGCCTCGACCCAATGGACTGGACTTGGCAGCCGCCTCGCCCCCTCGAAGTTGTGATTGTGATGACGCCTCGGTCCCGCGTGTGCCACCTGGCTTGAGTTTCACCGGGGTGGAGAGTTTTGCCGAAGGCGCGTTGGCGCCGAGTGGTGCGGGAGAACTATTGCGCGTGATTTTCTTGCCTTCGGCAACAGCCGGAGGTTTGTGCGACTTGCCCGACGCGCCGCCAGGTGGCCGGGCCGCAATCCGGCCCGCCGGCTTCTTATGGGGAGCCTTATGAGCAGGCGACCGGGTGGCGCGAGCCTTGGCTGAACGGCGTGCGCTCTTGGCGTTTGAGGACTTTTTTGCGGTGGTCTTGCTGGCCACTGCGCCTTCCTGCTTGGTGTTACAAAATGCGCCCAAAACCCGCATTTGGGCTTCAAAAAACCGCTTCACGGCCAAAACAATCGGGCCATAATACGGCTGCTGGGGCTCAGCGTCAACGCACCGGCACTACATATCGGATTGCCGGCTTGCGTGGGGTCAATCTTCAGGCGCCGCTGGAGTGTGCTCCGATTCGGCGCAACTTCTCGTATCGGCGCTGCACCAGGGTCTGGGGCTTGAATCGCTTCAAGTCGCGAATCTGCTCGACGATCCAGTTCTGAAGATTGTCGGAGGCCAGTTTTGGATTGCGATGGGCCGCGCCGACTGGCTCGACGATCACGTCGTCAACAAGGTTGTTGCGAAGATTGTCACGGGCAGTCAGCGCCAGGGCCTGGGCAGCCGCAGTGTTGTTTTGCTCGTTGGCTTCCTTCCACAGGATCGCGGCGCAACCCTCGGGGCTGATGACCGAATACCAGGCGTATTCCAGCATGGCCACTCGATCGGCTACGCCGATCCCCAACGCCCCGCCGGACCCGCCCTCGCCGATGACCACTGCGACCACCGGCGTCGGCAGCCGGCTCATCTCGCGAAGGTTGAGGGCTATCGCCTCCGCCTGCCCGCGCTCCTCGGCTTTCAGGCCCGGATAGGCGCCCGGGGTGTCGATGAAGGTGACGACCGGCAGCCCGAACTTGGCCGCCAGCGTCATCTTGTGCAGTGCCTTGCGGTAGCCCTCCGGGTGCGCGCAACCCCAATGGCAATCGATCTTCTGTTGGGTGCTCCGCCCTTTTTGATGGCCGACGATCATGACCTTGTGAGGGCCGATGCGTCCGAAGCCGGTGACGATGGCCGGATCGTCGCCGAAGTGGCGGTCGCCGTGCAGCTCCCGGAAATCACGGCACATGAGGTTGATGTAGTCCCAGGTTTGGGGCCGATCTGGATGGCGCGCGACCTTTACAACGTCCCACGGGCTCAAATCGCGATAGAGCTTGGCCAACAGGCTGTCGCGATTGGCCTGCAAGCTCGCGAGCTCCTCGGCGTACTCGGCTGCGTTCTGGCGCTCATGGAGCGAGGCGATCTGCTTGTCGAGCTCAATCACCGGCTGCTCAAAGGCCAACGCGTAGGTTGTGCTGTAACCGTTGGTCTTTTCCATTGGGCAAGAGTCTAAACGTCCAAACGTCTAAACGTCAAAAAGGAGCTTGGCGCTTGAGTCTTAGGGTCCTTGCCTGGTCAGTCCCTCATCCAGGCTGTGATTTTGACGTTTGGTCGATTTGGCGGTTCACTTGAGCGCTATGTCATACTGGCTTGGGATCATCGGCGGGGGCAACATGGGATCGGCGATTCTTGGCGGCTGTATCCAGTCGAGAGTTCTGGCGGCCCACCAGATCATTGTTGCTGAGATCGATGCCCAGAAGCGTCGCGAGCTTGCGAAGCTGGGATGTGCAACGACAGAAAGCGCCGTCGCAGCCTGCGCCGCCGATCAAATCATCCTTGCGGTGAAGCCGCAGGCCTTTCCGCCGATCGCGCGCGAGATTGGCTGGGCGGTCAACGCGAAACTTGTCATCTCAATCATGGCGGGTTTGAGCAGCACAACGATTTGCCGCACGCTGGGAAGCTCGCCGCGCATCATTCGTGCGATGCCGAATGTGGCGTGCCAGGTGAATGCGGGAATGACCGCGATTGCGATCGGCGCCGGGGCCAAACCGGGCGATGAGAAGCTGGCCGTGTCGATCTTCGATGCGATCGGCAAAACCACGATGGTGGACGAATCCATGATGCACGCCGTTACCGCTGTCAGCGGATCAGGCCCGGCCTACGTGTTCCTTCTGGCGCAGGCCATGGAGCAAGCGGCGGTGCAGATGGGGATTGCCCCGGGAACCGCGCGATTGCTGGTGGCGCAGACAATTGCCGGAGCGGGGCAGTTGCTGGCTCAGTCCAATCAGTCAGCGGGCGAGCTGCGAGACGCCGTGACCAGCCCCGGCGGCACCACGGCAGACGCGCTGGAGCTGATGTTCGAGCATGACTTGCCGCAGACGATTGTCGAAGCGCTGCTGGCGGCGCGGGATCGGGGGATGGAGCTTGACAAACCTGGTACCTAGAAGTCGCGGCGGCAGAAGATCCACGCGGCCAGGCCGACAACGACCGCTTCGAAGATCAGCGACGTCCCCATTACCCAAAAGGCGGAGCGGTTTCGCACTTCCAAGATAGCCTCCTCCTGAAGCTGTTGCTGGTCGATGTCGAATTCACGCATCGCCTTCGCCCTGTCATCTTCCGGCTGCTCCGGGAGTTCGGCCAAATCAATGAGCCACCGTTCAAGCAAGCCGATGGTTTCGGCCGTCTTCGGCAAGACCGTCTTGACCCCCATGGCAATGTTGTGGGCGATCTCGAGTTTGCCGATCGTTGATTGATTGGATTCCAACTCTTTCTTGCGATCGGCCAGCCGTTGCTCGGCCGATTGGATAATTGAAGGATCGGTTGGCTCGGTCCGCTGTCGAAAACGCTCGACGATGATTGACTCGCGCTCAACAGCGCGCTGGGACAAAGCAAGCTGTTGCTTGGACGTCAGCCGAAAGACCAAGATGGCCGACTCGAACGTATGAATCCCGAAGATGCCGAACCAGACGAGCAGGGTCAAGAGCAGTGCCGCAACCGTCGAGCGCGTGAGCAAGCCCAGCAGCACGCATACGGAAAACAGGTAGCTGAAGAAAATGGTCACAATAGGTATCGCCAGGAACACCGCTGGCTCCCATGTCTTTCCCTTGAGGCCCAGCACGAAGAATGACGCGACGCTGAAGACCGTCACCTGGAGGGCAACGAAGACGAGCCCTGAAGCATATTTGGTCAAGAACAGGCGCAAGCGGCCGATGGGCTTGGAGAGCGCGAGATCGATCGAGCCGCTGCTGATGAATTCCGGGAAGATGCCGGCGGTGGAAACCAGCGCCAGAATGGTCGCCAACCATCCAAGCCAGAACTTGACGCCCATGCCGGCAAACATCGATTTGTAAAAGGTTGCAGGCGGAATGATCTTGCTGTTGAGAAACGGGACGGAAACGTCCCATGCGATGATCGTCAGGCCGTCTTCGTGAATTCCTATGAAGGCGAACGCCAGGACGACGATGCCGGAAATCGCCAGCGTGACCCAAAAAAGCTTGCGCGCGTTGATCTCGCGATAGGCTTCCAGAAAGATTCCAAGGGTTTGAGACATCACGTCCTTATGTACGTACTAGCACTCAGTGTGTCAGGCCCCCGACGTGGCACCGACATCAACCATTTCACCAGGCTTGGAATCCCAAGGTTTCATGCATCTTGCGCCTTTGGTGTTTCAAAATCGGGTTTTCTATTTCCCATGAAATTCACAAGCGTCGGTTGAAATGATGCGACGTTTTCGACCCACACACCCCAAACGCGACGTATGAGGAATGCTACGGGGACATCAGGGTTGTTGGGATCAGGAAGAGGAGATTTGTCTTCATTCGTCAGAGGTCCTCTGAACGCGTTCAGGAATGCCAGTACCATCGATGGTGCAAGCTCGTTAGTCGTGTTCATGAGCTTCATCATGCCTTCGACGAATCGAGCTTGTTCAGGATGCGTTTCACGCAACGGTTGAATACCGCCGAACAAGAGCAGGTAATACCGCAAAATCAGTTTGCTGATGGCCTCGAACTCAGTTATGCATCCGCCAACCGCAAACCCATCGAATGATTGCCGCTCTATAAGCGCGAATGGCTTGCTGGCTCTGTGAGCACTGTCATGCACTCGCCGCAGAAACCGCAGAATGTCAGTACCCTCATGCCCTCCTTTCAAGAATCGAGAATCATCTAGGAATCGGCTACATGTAAACGCGATGATCGCTAGTTCAAGTGCATAACCGTGCATCGAAACCCGAGCAAGTGTTTCCATCGAGACCTCAAGCGGCGGAATTTGGTGGCCAGCCAATTCCGCAGGCACCTTCGTCGCATTTGTCACAGCGTGAAAGAAGGACCGGTGCTTCGGAACTATCCACTCGCCAAGAACTTCTGGAGTAAGTGGACTACCACGTTCAACCGCTGGCACAAGTGGCTTAGAGTCGATGCGTGCGCCCGGCGGCAAAGTACGCCCGGTATGAGGGTCCGTTACCGCTCTCATGAATAGCTGTTCCAGGGTCTCGCGGACTGAGCACACCGAGCAAATGACAATGCCTTTGGCGCGAAGTGCGTCAATGACGGGTTGTACGTCATCGGGCTTGGCCCTCGGGAATGTGAGCAGGGTTTGGCCATTCTCCAGCGAATTGATGCGCATTGGCGTATCGCCTAATGCGAGGGTCGGTGGTGAACCCTTGATGATGATCTCGTACCGTTGACTTTCTGCTGTCAGTTCCTCGATCGTCCCCTGCATCGCAACCTGGCCCTGGACAAGGATCGCCACACGATCGCATCTCATCTCCTCGAGGTCTGACAGGAGGTGGCTGTTGACAAAAACTGTCTTGCCCTGCTCGCGAAGCGAAACGAGCAGATCGCGAATCTCGCGCCGGCCCACCGGGTCAACGCCGTCGGTCGGCTCATCCAACACGATGAGCGTGGGGTCGTTGATCAGCGCCTGGGCCAAGCCAACCCGCTGCATCATGCCCTTGGAATACGAGGAGACTTTCTTATCGCCCCACTGGCTCATACCAACGGTTTCAAGCAGCTGGGCGGCACGGCGTTTGCGAG
>JAKEEP010000195.1 GCA_022616475.1 Phycisphaerales bacterium
CGGATCGGGAATGCGTTCGCAGAGCCAGTTGACTTGTTCGTCGGTGAGTGTGAGCATCACCTTCCATCGGCTCACGACCAGGTTTTGGGATAGGTTCTAGTACCTGAGCCTCAGCAGCCATCCGACCCACAAAGGCCGAAGCTCCGCTTGCCCCAAGAGGTCCAAGAGCCAGCCAACCCGGAGACGCCGAACGTTCGCACTGCCGAACTCCGTGGGTCGCCCGACCCGGAGACACTGAAGGTCCGCCGCCCACTCGATCCGGAGGCGACAGCCATGGTGCTCAACCTGCTGGCACGCTATGTGGAGAACACGCCAGACAAGTCTGAGATTGACGCGCGTTTCGAGAAGGCCTTGGGGAATTCGCCCGAGAGCCGCACGGCGGCGACTCGGATCGTGCGGCGCTTTCAGCGTCGTCCCATCGAGCAGCGACAAGCCATCTTTGGACCACTGGCCGAGTTACGGACCGAGAAATTTGAAACGGAGCGCTCCAGCGCTGCGGCGAGGCGTCTCCTTGCTGAGGTGAGGGCGAAGGGCTTCCGAATGATCCCCCAGACACCGAACCCTGGAATCAGAATAACGCTGCCTGAAACCACGAACGTGGCGATTCAGTACAACGGGTATTGGTGCGTTGAGGAGACTGACGGGCCGGGAGACGATGATTTTTACCTGATCACTAATGTGATCACGCACAATGCCGCCGGAGACATGGTCGTCAAGACGGTCAAACATCCCGTCTCTGGACGGGTTTACGAGTCGATTGACGAGGACGAATGGAATGCAGTCGCCGATTGGCCGCAGGCCCTTTGCTGGACCGGTCCGGCACAGGATCTCTCGCTTGTCGCCTTTGCGTGGGAGAATGATGAGGGCGATCCTGATGCCTATAAGGACGATGTGCACGCGGTGGTTGTCGCAATCGCCACGGCTGCTGAAGCGGCAGGTTATCCGATTCCTGATTTTGCCCAGGATGCCGTGACTGAGGTGGTGAACTTTCCTTCTCGGAACGGAAGACGACGAAATCGGCCGAGACGGTCGCAACTTCACCAAGTCCCAACTTATCGAGATGGCCGACACTAACCCGTGGTACTCACAGCCGTTTTATGCTCATTTCCAAACCATCCATAAAGAGAACGGAGAGTACCGGATCTATTACCAGGTCAAGAAGCAGTAGTGACTTCCATCAGCGACGGCGCGGCGAACATCAACGATCTGCTTGCAGTGATCCCTGCGGGCCGTGCCCGCGCCGCCGCTGAATTGTCCAGCCGAGATCTCACCGCCCCCCAATGGCGATGGCCAAGTCAACATCAATGATCTGTTGATGGTGATCACCAACTGGGGTTAACCTGTATTTCTGCGCTACTCTTGCCATTTCCAGTGCGCAAGATTGCGGCAGGCAAGCGTGGAATGCTTGACGACCCGTCAAATCTCCGACTCGCGAGTCACCTTATTGACCACATCGGCGATCTCGGCATTACGGTTGCGGCGTTTCGCATAGGCCCCAATGCCGAGAAGGATGGGAATTGGGGGCGACGGACCAAGCTACAGGCGAAACGTGGTGTGTTCGTGCCGATCGGTCGCCGAGCACCTGATCGATGGCGGCCTTGGCCTTCTCGGTCATGAAGTGCCAGGCGATAGCGCCCGAGATCGTGTGGCCCTCGCGGCCCCACCCCAAGCACGGGTGAGACACCAACGCTACTACGGCAATCCACAGCCAGGCGCGCAACTTCATGGGCACGGTCCCCAGGCGTTGATGACGGCGAGCAGGTCATTGAGGTTCACGGTGTTGTCGCCTTCCGGGGGCGGTGCGATGTCTTCGGGACAGGCATCGTTGCATGGGCCCCATTCGCCGATGATTTCGAGGAGGTCGTTGATGTTTACGAGGTTGTCGCCGCCACCCAAAGCTGGCGCGATGTCGCCATAGCAAATGACCGTGAGCGTGGCTGGATCACTGGTGACCGAACCGCAGACGTTGGACACGACGCAGTCGTAGGTGCCCGCGTCGGACATGTGCACGGGGTTGATGGTGAGGGTGGAGGTGGTGGCGCCCGATACATTCCCACCATCGATGATCTCGGCACCGCTCTTGCGCCATTGATAGGCCAGAGTTTCTGAACCCTGGCCGGCCACAGCAAGAACGGCAGATTGCAACGCATCAGTCGTCGAACTAGATGGATGCTCGATAATCGCGGGGTCGAGCTCCAGACTCCATGTGTCGCCCTGCACGCCGTCACGATACACGTAGCCACCAAACAGCAGATTGCGATGCTGGGAGCCGGCAAAGACCAGTGAGGCATACCAGCGACCACCCGGATTGGTCTCCGGCGACAGTTGCTCCCATCGCGAGCCGTCCCACTTCCATGTGTCGGCGGGAGCGAACGGGTGGATGCCATCATTTCCGCCGAACACGACCGTTCGATTGCTCGCCTGGTCAAAGGCCATGCTGTGATACACGCGAGGAGCCGGACCGGTACTCGAAGTCTGCGCCCACTGCGATCCGTCCCATTCCCATGTATCACCTCTCACCTGGCCATCAAATCCACCAAACAGAACCGCACGACCGCGTACGCTGTCGAATGCCATGGCGTGCTGGCTTCGTGCAGATGGACCAGTTGCTGCGGGTTGCGACCAAGCCTCCCCGTTCCACTCCCAGGTATCACCAAGCAGACCGGCAATGCTTCCACCGCCAAACAAAACTACACGGCCTCGCTGAGCGTCGAACACCATTGAATGCTGGGCACGGGCCATTGGCCCGATGACGTTCCGTTGTGTCCACTGATCTCCGTCCCATTCCCATGTATCGCCCAAGGCGCCTGTTCCGTTCTGTCCGCCAAACAGGACGATCTTGCCGCGCGCGCTGTCGAATGCCATGGCATGATCGACTCTCGCTGCGGGACCGGCGTCGGCGACCAGACTCCATCCGTCACCGTCCCACTCCCAAGTGTCGGCGAGGTATGGCAATGCGGCGCCAACGCCTCCAAACAGCACGACGCGGTCATGAGCGCTGTCGTAGGCCATCGCGTGTGCATAACGCGCCGACGGACCTGTCGCTGCACTCTCCGTCCAGCTCGCGCACCCCTGCGCGTTGAGACCCTCGGCCGGGGCAACGACCGCGCCCACCGGCAGAACAACCAGGACCAGAATCGCACGTTTGTCCCTCATTCTTTCCTCCATTCGGCGGACTGGGGTGCCAATCGATGTCATCCATCACTCACTGTACAGGACCGAGAAGGTCTGCCCATCGCTCTTGACCACGATTGTGCCGCTGCGAGCGGTGGAGTAGGTCGCCTCCTTGTAGTCGCTGAGGTTGTACGAGCTGTCCTTGCCGTTCCACCATCGGATTTTGTGGGCATTTACCGTGTCGGTATGGGGCTCCAATCGCTCCCGAAGATCATGGCTGGGATGCCCGTGCATCTTGGTGTAGGCGGCGCTAGCGATGCAGACCTCGGGCTTGACGGTGTTGGCCCATACCGGGGAGGTAGAGGTCACCCGTGAGCCGTGATGGCCTAGCTTGAGGACATCCACATCCAGCCAATCCGCCGGATACTTGGCGATGATGGCATCCTCGGTCGGGAACGTGGCATCGCCGGTCAGCAAGCAGTCGAATTCATCGAACGAGACCATCAGCACGATGCTACGGGTGTTCACTGGCGACAGATTGCCGGGATCATCGATCTCGGCCGCCACGATGTAGATGTCCACCTCGCCGGTGTCAAACAGGGCATGGTCGGCCGCAGTAGACTCGTCGATGTCATCCTGGTCGACCACGGTGACTTTTGAAGGGTCAAAGTGAGACAGCCAGTTCTCGAATCCGTGACTGCTCTTTTGGCTGGCGCTGGTGACGTAGGCGGTCGCATCGTACTCGCTTGGATCACCGATCATCACAATGCGCCCGATGGTGAAGGGCGCCAGCGAGTACGGGATCATGTTGTAGTGGTCGGCATCGGGATGGGTCACCACCAGCGTGTCGATGTGCATCTGGTCCAGATGATCGCGCAGGTAGTTCCGCGTGCTCAGTGGGTGGGCTTCCTTCAAGGAGCCGCAATCGACCAGCACGTTCTTGCCGTTGGGACACTTGACCAGCGTGCAGTCACCTTGGCCAACTTTGATGAAGTGGATCTCCAGCGGCGCCTGCTGAAGCGCAGTCAGGGCGATGGTACCCGAGCCGTCGATCGCGGTGCCTGGCCGAGCCGCAGACTTGCTCTCTGTGGCCGGTGTCGCGTCGAATTGCTCGATGCGGATTTCGCGGGTGCAGGCGGTCAACAGACCGGTAGACGCGAACGCAGCGGTCAGGAGCCGCGTGGCTCGGTGGTGGATTGGTTGCATGTGAACGTCCCCTTGTCCCAGGCTTGAGAATGCCGGTTCGGGACGCCATCATACGGCGCCGACGTGCCATTCGAGCCGCTGACCGAAGTATTGGCAACGCAATCGTGGAAGGTAGGATGGAGTCATGGCTGATCCAGCGGTGCTGCGGCGGCCGGTTCGTGATCTGGAGCTGCCGACGCGCACATTGAACCATCTGGAGTACCAGGGAATCAAGACCTTGCGGGGACTCGTCAAGCACTCCAAGAGTGATTTGATGGCTTGGCGAGGATTCGCCGAGTCGAGCTTGCGGGATGTCCAGCGCGGTCTGGCGCGCTTTGGGTTGACGCTGCGAGAAAATAGGACTGCGCGCAAGCGTTCGGCATCAGACTGGTCGTCAACCTTGAAGTGGACCTTCGAGCCCCCGCCACAGCACGCGCAATGACTCCTGGCAGGACCGTCAACCGAAAGCGCGGTCCACGGGGTCCATGCGCAGACCATCGGTTTGGCAAACCGATGTGAAGTGCGTTGCAACAGCTTTTGGCACCTCTTTTGGCGATGAATGGACACCAATTGGACACAGCAGGCGATTCGGCCATGCCCCGATAGCACAGCCAAACCTGTCGGGCTCTAGAAATTCAGCAAGCAATGCGGTGCCGTAAGGTCTCCATCAATCGGTGACGGCGGAATTCCACGCCGCAGTCACGCCCGCGAGATTCGCGCCGAGGTTGGCAGTCGCCGCGCTGACCGTGGCGTCGGAGCGAGCCTGGGTTAGGAGTGTTTGTGCGTCTGGATCAGGTGATTCACCCGATTGCGCACTGATCCTCTCGTTGGCCAAGGCATTGCGCAACGCGACCCATTGAGCTTCCGTTCGCTCAACGGTGAGGAATTCGATTGGCAGGCCCCAGGACTCGTTGGTCCTGATCTTGGTGAGAATTGCCTTCTTGGCCGTCGAAAGGTCAGCCGTTCCTGCCGCCCAAGCACTGTTGACTGCAGTCTCCCGCTGCGCAAGTGCATTGTTGAGATTCGTGACCGCGGTGCCAAACGCCGCCAAATCGGCCGGCGCATGCGTGCCGCCCTGGATCAATCGCTGCAGCCGATCATGCTCTGGCCGTGCGGTCGCTATTGCCGCGTCCGCGCTGGAGAAGACCGTCGGGTTCTCGGTCATGTATGCCTGAACATCATTAACGGCATTCGACGCTTCGGTAGCCGAGACGCCGGCCGCCGTTAGTGCCGCCGATGTCAGGCTCACCCGCGTTGCGGCAAGGCTCAATGCCTGGGGAGTAGGCGGCGATTGCGCGCGCACCTTCTCGATGTCTAAGAGCAGAAGAGTGGCGGCCAAGGTCAAGGCCACAATTCCTGAGATGCCAATCGTGTTGCGATACTTCTTCATGATGATGCTCCTACAAACCAGCTTGCCGGGGAAGAGTGTTCGTGTTGGAGGACTCGTGCATACACAGAGTGACGTGCCCGAACGTCAAATTCAAACATATGACGTATGTGACATACGTCATATGTTGGACGAGCCGCACAGCAGCGCGCATATATGGAGGCACCTGAAGTGTCGCTCCCGCTGTTGACGGAGATTCGACACACAAATTTCACGGAGGCTCCCATGGCGCGGTACATCGTTTCATCATCGGTCGCTCACGTGCTCGTCTGCGCACTCGCAGTAGTCGGTCTTGAAAGGGGCGCTGCCGCCGATCAGATTCTGGAGAACTACAGCGATTCGCTGACCACGTACCTGCACACCAGCAAATCGAATGAGCAGGATGTAAGACCGCTGGTCGACCAGCGAGGCGTCCACATCGATGGAGCGCTGCGTCATGGGTCGAGCCTCCCCATGATGCTGGCAGGCAATCCTTTCGGCGAAGGCTGGGACTCCAACAACCGCCTCTCTTCGATCCGCCTCGATACCGGCACGTTCGCCATTCACGATGTAGACCTGGCATTGCCGGCGCCTGGATTCAGTTGGGTGATCGGACGCAGCCACAACTCTCGTCAGAAGGACTCGGGGGGAAGCTATTTCTCCAGCAATGGGTTCCAAGGCAAGAACTGGTTCCAGCTCTCTCAGCCAGAGATCCTGCTCTTCGATGGCGCCACCGATGACAAGGATGTGCTGTACCTGATTTACGGCGCCGATCGGTTCATCGAGTTCAAGCGCCACAATTCGTCAAGCAATCAGTTCAAGTCCAAGAACGGCGCTGCGGGCATCATGGATTTCGCAACCGGGGCTGGCAGCGAGCCCGACACCTATACCTACACCGATCAACACGGCAACAAGCTCGTGTTCTTCGGCTTCGATAACGATTCCGGAGTAGCCAAGGGTCAAATCTGGAAGATCACCGATCCGGCGGGAAATGCCGCCTTCGTCGGCAATGCGGCAACAGGCAGCACCGCCATCACCAATGGGTTTAACGGGTCAGGTTGGATCATCAAGGCTTATGACTCGGCTGAACGGCGCTTCACCTACACGTACACGAGCGGCCGCTTGACTGAAGTCAAAGCTGAAACCAAGACCAGCGGCACGTGGGACAGCCCGAGCGGCGTCGTCGAAAGGGGAAAGGTCGAGTACACCTACTACATCAATGCCGACTCGCACGGCGAGGATGGCGATCTCAAACTCGTCAAGATCACCACACCCCTGACCGACTCAGGGGTGTCGTTCTTTAGAAAGAAGGCGTACTGGTACTACGAAGGCGCTTACGATGCCACCAACAATCCTGGCTATACGAACCAGATTCAGTACGTCATCGATTTCGAAGGGTTTCGCAAGCTCGACCGGTTGGATTCGACCGACGATGACGATCCGCTCTCAGCCAGCGAATCGGACATGAAGGCGTACGCCGCGGCTTTCTTTAAGTACAACACCGATCGGCAGATCAAATCAGCCTGGGCCAACGGCGCCTGCGGCTGCGCAGGTGGAAGCGGCACTGGGACGCACAACTTCGAGTATGAGAACAACGGAGGCTTCAGCGGAACAAGCGGCTACGACACCGCATGGAAGAGCCG
>JAKEEP010000196.1 GCA_022616475.1 Phycisphaerales bacterium
GCGGCGCCCTCGGCGACGACGCGAATGGCTACCGCGCCGAGTTCGTCGATCTGGTGCGCAAGGCGCAGTCGCTCGGAGCAAGATGAACAAAGCCCCGACCAGTGGTCGGGGTGAATGCCGAGTTGATGCCAAATTCGCTTACGTTGAAACTGGGATGCTGAAGTCGAATCGCCCAACACCCTGACCAATGGTCAGGGCTTTGCGGGCGACGAAGTCACAATTTCCGCATCGTCCTTCTTCGTGAACCGAAGGTGCATGATCTTGCCGGGCCTTGATCGATCAATCAGCTCCAGCCGATCCGCCGTGACTTCTGCGATTTCTTCGCATACGTCCGGTTGATTGAAGACGTATCGGTTGATCCGGTTCTGGGTGTCCGTGTAAACCGCAAGTTCCTCTCCTGAGACACGCCAGACGAGACTCGTCAGTCCCCCGTTCTTCGAATGGGAAGTTGCCGTCCCGTCGGCACGAAACTCCAAGGTGACGCCGTGCTCGCCCACCCAATTTCCGACCAGGCTGTTGCGCAACACGACGTTGACCGGCCCCGAGGGCCGGCGATGATTGGCGATGAACAGCCCAATCAAGGCCAGCGCCGAGCACGCCAGCAGGAGCACCCCGGCGATGAGCAGTCTGGCGATCAGCCGGGGCTTCTTCGGTTCAGACATACTCACGATTGTCTGCGGCGGGACAGCACCGCGTCAATCGTTTCGCCCGCACTTGAAGTCGCTCCCACGTGCCCTTAGCCGGGACCAAACCTGGTCCCAGAGTGCCGCGAGTCGACATCGCATCGAGCCAAACCAGGAGCACGTTTGCTCCCGGCTAAGGACGTTGCTTGCTTTACTCATCAATCGCCATCGCCGCGATCGTAGCAGCGCCAGGTTTTCTCTTGATTCTGGCATTCGGATCGCTACATAATCCACGCATGCTGGCAGCGCCGCTGGGGGAACAGCATCGAGGTTTGTCAGGCGCTGACCGTGTACGTCGATCATCGACTCGTTACGGAGCTCCCCCATGTCTTCCGAAGCGGCATCTGATGCTTCTCAAACCGATAAATCCGAGATTCAGGCGCCGACAAGCGACAGCGCGGATGGCGCCTGGAGCAGCAGGCCGCTGATGGGTTTGTGTTGTGCGCTCGTGGCCGGCCTCGCCGCCTGGCTGGTTGTCCATGCGGCGCATCCGGTTTTTGCGACAACCGAAGGGGCCGACGAGTGGGGCTTCTTGCCACTCGATGTTCAATGGAGACTCGATCGCAACAATTCGATGTTCGTGCTGGGACTGGTGGGAGGCTTGGTTGGCCTGGCCCTGGCGATCGGCGAGGGGCTGGCCCGCCGCTCGCCGCGCGTCATGCTGGAAGGAGGAGCAGCATGTGGGGCGCTGGGCCTCGTCGCCGGCGGCCTAGCGGGTTATCTGGGGCATCGCGCCTTCGAGCAAGTCCGGGCCAATGCGGAGATCAACGATCTGAACAAGGCGATCTACGTCAACGCCGTGTTCTTTGCGACGCTGGGAGCCGGCGTAGGCTTGGGGCTTGGATTCATCCTCACCAGGCGCCCGCGCGTTACCGTCAAGTGTCTGATCGCGGGACTCTTGGCGGGTGGACTCGCCAGTGTCATCTATCCGGTGATCGTGGCGGCTCTGTTGCCGGCCGCGATGACTTCCGTGCTCTTGCCACTGGAGACTGGCGAGCGGTTGCTGTGGTTTGGCCTCCTCACGGGGCTGCTCGGCATCTTCATTCCAGTGATGGCGCTCGGCGGGTGCTGCGGAAAAACTGCGTCAAGCTCGCAGCACTAGGATGATTGGTCACCCTTTGGCTTTTCCACCAGACCCCCTGATTGGGTAATTGCTAGGTTCTCTTTCCTGCACTTAGCTTTATTTATCTGAATTGTGGGACTTTCTCCTTTACGCCCGAGTCCGGGCGGGAGGTTTGTGTCGTCATTCGATTTTCAGTCAGGGGGTTACGCTCATGAATGCGAGGAAAAAGCGAACGCGTCCCGGTTTTACATTGGTTGAGTTGTTGGTCGTCATCGCCATTATCGGGGTTCTGGTGGCGCTTCTCTTGCCGGCCGTGCAAGCCGCGCGGGAAGCGGCCCGGCGAACGCAGTGCTCGAACAATCTCAAGCAATTGGGACTGGCGCTGCACAACTATCACGATGTGTATGGCGTGTTTGTCTATCGCAGCGGCGGTACATCCGGACGGCCGAATCCGCTGGATAACCAGTATCGCCGGAGCGGCTTCGTCTCGTTGATGCCGTTCTTCGAACAGGGTCCCATGTGGGAGGCGGTGAAGGCAGGCGATCCGACGGGTGCGCTGAATGGTGGAACCCCGAAGCCGCCTGAAGGTCCAAACTCCTGGGGTTCCTTCCACGCATGGAACAATGCTCCGGATATTCTCCTATGCCCATCCGACGGCGGCTACCCCCACAAGAACGGCCGGTTCAACAGCTATGCTTTCAGCATGGGAGACATGGTCCAATCATTGACCGGCGGGCTTTCCGGCCGGCAGGTCCGCGGGATTTTCGCTTGCCGCGGCAGCAAGAATACGGTCCGCGTCCCTCCGACAGACAACGTCCATGTCTGTTATGGCATGAAGGACGTGACCGATGGCACGAGCAACACGATCGCGTTCAGCGAGCGTCTAAATCAGGCCAATACGCCGTTTCGGGCACAGGCGCCTGTTTCGATTCCCGCCAACACGGTGGAGCACGTTTTGGCTGTCCACACGCGCACAAGTGGACTCGTGAACCAGCCGCGCTTGTGCTACACACAAACCGATGGCAAGTACTTCAAGGCCGGTTCGCTCATCCAGGCCCGCTTTGGCATAGCTTGGCAGGACGCGCAGCCCATGTACGTCGCGTTCAACACCGTGCTCCCGCCAAATGCCCCTGCCTGTGCCGACCAAGGCAATTGGGGAGATTCCACGCACCTGGTGATTCCGCCCGCCAGCCGGCACCCCGGTGGCGTCAACGGCGTGTTTGTGGACGGGGCTGTGCGGTTCATTTCCAATACGATCAACA
>JAKEEP010000197.1 GCA_022616475.1 Phycisphaerales bacterium
AGGCAACTCGATACGTGGCCGTTGCAGGATGTCAAGTCATCGGCGCGGCGGTACTGTTCGCGTCTGAGCAGAACGTTCCCAGGCGTAAAGCCCGTGACGTTGGCTAGGAGCCGACCGTATTCGGTCAAAAACGAAATCGCCACCCCGGCCTGGGCGCAGCGACCCATGAGCTGCGGGCTGACTCCAATGCGGCCAAAGCAGCAGATTCCGCCCAGCATGTGCAGCGGCACGCGCAGTTTGGTCTGCTTCTCCAGCCGCACAGCAACCGCTTCGCCGTCCTTGGCGAGGTACGCGCCCTGGGTGGTGACGAAAAGCGTGTTGAGATGATGCTTCATGCTAGCCCCTCTAGGCCATGGCCAAGGATTCTCGAACCGCTTCGCGCAGATACATGACCGGTGTCTTGCGCGGCCTGAGCGCATCAGGCAAACAGAGGTGCAAGAGTGAACACCTATCGCACTTCTTCTCGCGCTTGGCAAGCGGAGTGACGCCGCCGCCGATCAGGTCGTGCAATCGCCTGGTGGCCGCTTCGGTCTTGGCGCGCAGCGAGCTGTCGAGTTCCACATCAAGATGGCGCCGCGTCCGTCCGTAGAAGATCGCGCCGCGCGCGATGCCGCCTGCAGCCATCCCCAGCATCTCCTCCAGGCACAGGGCCTGCGCACAAAGCTGCACGAGATCGGCATCGTGCTTCTTCGGCTTGCCGCGCTTGTATTCGATGGGCGTGACCTCGATTGCGGCCGCGTCACCGTGATTCATCATGAATGAAGATGCAGCCGGCGCGGCCTCGGCAACCAGGGTACGAAACTCGACCACATCCGCGACGCCAAACACCCCCAAGCGATTCGACACCAGCTCGAGCCCGCGGACGCTGCGGACATCCTTTCGCCGGTCGCCTGAGGCTCTTCGCGGATCATGAGCCTTGCGGTGCAGGAGACCACCTTCGATGGTCAGCCGATTCTCGGCCCAGAGCCGCTCGATATGAATGAGCGCACACTGCCGCTCGCAGAACAGCAGGTGCTGCAGAGCGGAGATAGGGAGATGATGGGCGGCGGTGAACATATAGCCCGAAATGTTGGATTACAGCACTTCCCGAAGCGTCACGCCCTTTGGCGCGGGCTCGAAAAGTTTGACTTCGTAATCATCGAACGATCGCGACGGGATTGCTTCGTTCTTGCGATTCACCTTGACCCGATCGAGCAGTTTGTGTGCCGGCGCGCTGCCTAACGGGCTGTCATGCTCAAACACGAATAGCTTCTGAGTGGCCATCTCGCCTCGAGCGGCAGAGCGGTCGAGCTCGAACATCCGCGCGAGCGACTCCCACAGAAGATCGAGGTCGACAGCCGAGAAGCCTGTTTGTGCGGCAAGGAAGGGGTTGATGAAACCGTGGCAACGATAGAGGGCATAGGGAATGATCTCCTTGCGGCCCATCGTGCGGCGCTGGCCGGACTGGCGCTCGCCCTGCTTCTTGGCTTCCTCCTCCGTCGTTACGGCCATTCGGGTGATTGACTGTTCGAGCGACACGATCGGGTCTATGCTGCGGGCGAACGTGAACTGCACCGGCCCGCGAACCTGTCCAGCGTTGACTCCGGTGCTCATAACGGCCCCAAACATTCGCACGTCGAAGAAAGTCTGGCACATCCACTGCCGCGCCTTCTCTTCATCACCATCCTTGGGCCTCTCAGAGTTGAGTTTCAATGCCTCATAAGCACGCTCATGCTGCTGGTTGAGGATGGCTCGCTCGGCGACGTAGATATCGTAGCCTTTGGCTGGCTTGCCATCGCCGTTCTGACGCAGTGTCACGTAGTTACGGACTTTGCGCTTCAGACAAACGTCGGACACCAGCCCGTGTCCAGTTTCGGGATCGATGCGGGGGGCGTTGCCGGCGTCTGGGTCGCCGTTGGGATTGCCGTTGCGAACGTCGAACAGCAGGACAAAGTCGCAGCGGGGAACAGCAGTGCCGTTGGTCTTGCTCATAGTTGGGGCTCCAAGAGAAGGGTAAATGCTGGTTAGTTCATGGATTCCGCGATGGCTTCCTTTGCCTCAGTATCCTTGCTCCATTGGAATGCGCGCGGCGACGCAGGGTGCCGTTGCTCCCACTCGGCACGCTCTTGGCGGTTCATCCAAAGCCAGTGACGCATTTGGTGGTAGCCAAGCACAAACATGCCCTGTTCGGCGAGAGCCAGATGCGCTGGGAATGCGGCGGGCGGCATCGGATAGCGCCGTCGATCAACTCCCAGTTGCTCTGCGATCGCGTCAACGATTCGCTCACAGCGAAATGCGACTGCGCGCTCGCGCCGATCATCTGATTCCTGCGCCTTGCGCGCGTGATGTCGAGCTCCACGGAGCAGCCGCGGAAACACGGCGACAGGCGTTGCCGAGGCCGCGCCAAAGCACCGGTCGATCAGAGAGGCATTCACGTCGCCGAGCGCAGCGGCTTGGAGGCGCTCGAGCGCCGCCAAAAGCATGCCAAGTTGGTAGCCCTTGCTATCAAGTGTCGGATCCATATCGGGCTTGACCTCCAAGCTAAAGTTTCGCAAGAGCACGGCCTTGATGAATGCGGCGCGGGCATCGCGGCGGGCCGAGTCGATCCACTCATCGCCAGTCGATTCCGCCCGCTCGCGGAGCACGCACCGCTGGAGCATTGACATTGGATATGCCGTGCCGCGCAGGGCCGCGTGAACAAAATCCGATGCAAGCGATCCAGGTACTTTGGCGTCGCGACCAGGGGCCGTCATCGCATCCATCAGCATCCACAGCGGCACCGTTGGCGTCTGCTCCGTGCCACGCGCCGGACTGGTGTTGCGAACGACACGAAGGCGATCAAAGTGCCCCGCCAGATTCTTGATGACCTCGGTAACGCTGCTCTGGAACCAATCGCGGACGACCACGCGTCCCTGCGTGCCGGTGAGCGTCATCGCGTAGAACCGAGACGGGTCTTGGATTGATGGCGCTACGCCGTGCCACACGCTTCGATAAGCCTCAGCAACGGCCTCAGCAGATTCGCCTTTGGCCAATCCTAATATGGCGTCCAAAGCGTCGGGATCGCCCTCGGGTGACCAGTAAACGACAGCGGTGTCGCTGCTCAATCGAATGTGGCGCTGCTTAAGCGGTCGGCCTTTGCCATCGATTGGCTCGGGGTCGAGCAGTCGGTTGAGCGCGGTAGCCGCTGCCTGCGCCGCCTCGCGGCTGATCGGTGCGTTCTCGTTGCCATCCAGGCCATAGCTTTCGAACGCGCGCGCATTGTGCGACACGAGCGCCACACCGCTTGTTGTGCCGCCTGGAACGCGCTTGATCAGCGGAAACAACTCCACGTCTCGAATCGGCTCACCCGTGACAAGACAGCGAAACCGCGCCGGAGGCGCGCCAGCCGGTGTTGCCGGTGTCCTTCGGTTCTTCCACCAACCCCTCACGTCTTGGCGCTGATGCACAAACTCACCCTCGCCCACGCGGAACGCGAACAAATCACTCGGCGAAGCATCCTTAGGCAACTTGACTGTGGAGCCGACGTCAGCAATCGACTCCAGGAATTTGAGGACCGTATGAGCTGATGAATCACGGGTTTCGCCAGCGCAGGCTTCCACCAGGTCGCGGAACAGCCTGGCTCGTTCTTTCAGTTTGCTCTTGGATCGGACACCAGCGGGATCAAGACCCAGCGCGTATTCGGCCTTGTCAACGAGGAAGAAAGCAAGATCGCCACTCGTTCGAATTGGTTGAACCGGCACTGGCTCGTCTTTGCCCGACCATTTCGCTTTCACCGGCTTTCCATTGCGGCCGGTCTTGCCTTCGTTGAGATCCCGCCGATGGTCCTCGATGGTGACCAGCTTGCCATCCTTCATGAGGCGCACGACCCAAGAGACGGGCTTGTATTCATAATCGGGGTCGCCGATCAGCTTTTCGGCCTGCGCCAGCTCGCACAGTGCGTTCAGAATCATCCTTTGTCTCGCTTTCGAGGTGACTTGCGGTTGCCGAGCGTGGCCTCAGCGGCCGCGGCATCGGGCGGAACTTCCATTACGCCGCGCTCCAGTTTCGCCGCGAAGAAGACGGGCCGAGTGAATCCGCTAACAAGTCCGCCGCCGTCACGCCAAGAGATTGACCGGGAGCCCTTCGGCGGTTTTCCGGGGATGAACTGGATATCCCACAACATCAGGCCAAGGTCGCGGCTTTCTTCGACCGGATTCGGCGTCGTGCCATCAACCGGCTCAACGTCGGCGGCGCATTCGCGACAACCCATGTACGGCTGCGCAAATCGCTGGCCGCGCTCGAGTCGGCGCTGAAACATATCTACATATTTCGTCAACGAGTCGTCCACGCCGGCCCTGTCGGTGAGCTCCATCCGAGCTTCGATCACGTAATCCACATCGCGCAGCGCCACCGTATTGCGCTGCTGGCGCCGATCCTCGACCAGCAAAGCGCCATACTCGCCGCCAGTCTCGACGACGCTGCGCGTCGGTATTGCCGCAACGGAGGCGACCTCGTTGCGGCGAAACGATGTGAACACGATGGGCGCGAGCACCTTGATTCGCTCGACCCGCCAGCGCATCTGCGGCTTCCAGAGCACGGCTTCCAACACGCCGCGCGCGGCGGAAGGCGTCATGACAGGGTAACTCATGCGCTCCGTTTTGAACACTGCACGGGTAAAGCAAGCCAGCGGACCGAACGTGCGGAGAAGCATGGGAGTTGTCAGATTTCGCTCTTTGGACATGGCGATCTCGAAAGGGACTTGACGGCGAACATGTGCGACGGTACATTCGGACAAGCGGACTGTCAGACTAGCTGGTTTTAGGAGTGAGTGTTTCATGCAAATCGACCTCGACCAAGCCATCAGCCATGCATTCATTGACTTCGCCCGACCTGCCGAAGTGATCATCCTTGACCCATCCTTTGCTAGGGCTTTCTCGAACGTTGTGGTCCGCTTCCATGGGGCTCCTGTGGCTGCCGACATCGTGCTCTCGCGCTTGCTTGATCTTGACCGCGATGGTCGCTTGCCAGTGCTCGTAGTGATGCCCACATGATTCATTCTGATTAGCTTCTGGTGTTACGGCCGCACAGCGGCCTCGCCTCACGGGGGAGGCGCGGATTGAAACGGACATGCGGATTGTCCCTAGATTCAAGAGAGCGGGCTCCGGCCCGCTCTCTTTGCAATGTTGTTGACTAAACAATCGCCACCTCCGCGTCCATGACGCCATCGATCTGCGGATCTAAACCGAAGCGATCGCTATAACGGCTCCAGAATGGTTGGGCTAGGACCTCCACGCGCTCATCAACAGCTTCGATCGCCCCCGCCGCGCGCAGCGCCTCATGGTGACTCGGGCTGACCTGTACGATGAACGGCTGCAACGCGCGCTGCGTTCGGCGTGACGGCGCGCGCCGGAACGCCTCGACGCGCTCCACGGCATCGCCGTAGGGAACCACAATTGGACGCATGGCGCTGTCGATCATGCGGAACTTGGCTGCCACGGTCGCGAAGTCCAGGTTCTGACGATCAAACTGAATCGCGCGATCATCCAGATTGTGCTTGCCGTATAGCTCTCGGAAGAAGTCTTGACACGTCTCCGGATCAAACGGGTCAAGCTCGCCGCGGAGCCCGAGCAGCGTGATCGTGCTTTCCATCGCCTTGCGAAGCACGCCAGGCGGCGGCTCAGTGGGCGCGCGGAACACGATCAACTCACCGCCAGGATCGCCGCCACGAGCCTCAGTCAAAAGTCCTTCGCGGTCGCAGCGTCCGGCGGCTTGGGCCACCGAATCGAGCCCGCACAGAGCGCGGAATACGATGGGAAAATCGACATCCACGCCAGCCTCTACCAATTGCGTTGCGATGAGCCGGCACGGTCCCTCTCCGGCCAGCGCTGTGCGCACTCGCTCCAGCACTTCGAGGCGATGAGCCGGACACATGAGCGCTGATAGGTGGAACAACCCTTCAGCTCCGGCTGTTTGCTCAACCAGTTCCGCAAGAACACGAGCGTCTCGGCGCAAATGGACGATTGTCAGCGCCTTGAGATGGGCTGCGATCCGCAGCGCCAAGAGGTCATAGGACGCTGGCGCACCAACCTCCCAATGCACGCGAACTCTCCGAGCGCGATTTGCCAGACCCGTTGGATCAGGAACGACCTCATGCACACCCTCCAAGCCATACGTCTGGCCGGTGCGCTTGACCAATGCTGGCGGCGTCGCGGTTGAGAGCACCGGCCAGACGTATGGCTTGGAGGGTGTGC
>JAKEEP010000198.1 GCA_022616475.1 Phycisphaerales bacterium
AGGTCGGGCGTGCGGCCGAGCACCTCGCGGAACGCGGCTGGCGCCTTGTCAAGCGAGTCAATCCGCAACTTCATGCCGATCATGCCTGCGTGCAGTTCGCACTCTTCATGCTGGCTGCTGACGAACGAAACGAGTGCGATGCGATGCGAAGGATTGATCGCCTGTTGCGCTGCCGTCGGCTCGACATTTCGCGGCAGTTGCAGAACGGTGAAGTACATTGCTCCGGCAACGAGCGCGACGGAAGCAGCGATCGCCAGCCAGCGGGCGGGCCGGCTGCGAATCCAATGGGCGTGGACTGTTGAAGGATGCGTGGCGAATGGATGGCTTGCCCTCGATGGCTCTCCCAGCTCGGAACTGCCAAGCATCTGATTGATGCGCTCTTTGAGCGCGGCTGACGGTCCGCCGCCCGCGCCCCCGGAAACAGAAACATTGGCCGCGATGGACTGACGGAGGTGTTGCTCAAACTCGATGACCGCCCGATCTTCGGGATGGATTGCGAGATGCGCGTGCAGCGCCTTCTCGTCGGCGGCGGTGAGTTGCGCGTCAGCAGCAGCGCGAAGCAATCGGGTTCGCATGGATGCTTCGGCGGGCCGATCCAGTTCCGAGGGTTCGGGCGGCTGACCGTTGTTGTTTGGCAGATTGGTCACGCTCGCTCACCCCCTCCGCTCGGACGCGCGGTCGCTGCGGGCAGCGAAACCAGTGGTCGAGTCTCGACGATGCCTGCGTCAATAAGTTCCGCATGGAGAGGGCCGTCGGCAAGGAGCGCCTGGGAGACTTGCGATCGAGCACGGTGCAGCCTGCTCATCACGGTGCCGATAGGAACTTCGAGCGCCTCGGCGATCTCCCGGTACTTCAGCCCCTCCACAGCCCAGAGCCAAAGGACATCGCGGAGATCGCCGTTCAACGAGTCCAAGGCGATGCTTACTGCGGGACCAGTCATGCCCCAATCGACGCCGTTGACTCGCGATGGGTCGGGGCACTCAAGTTCACCCGCACGATCAGCCATGCGCTGGCCAAGCCGATCCATCGCGCGGGAATCGGCACCGTCGTGCTCAAGCCGGCCATAGAAGGTGGTTCGTGCGATGGTCATGAGCCAAGCCCGCATTCCGCCGCCGACGGGGTTGAAGGCCTCGATCGACTCGGGACGGAACGCACGCGCGTACACGTCCTGGACGAGGTCCTCGGCTTTCGCGACGTCACGGGTGAGGAAGCGAGCGAACCGGTATAGCCCGTCGAGCTCGGCGACGGCAAGTTTCTCGAACTCGGCTCGCTCCATACCTCATCCTATTCCTGAATGGGTGTCGATGGGTGCCTATTCCCTTCGCCAGGGCTGTTTGTGCAGTGTTGGCCCTGCCCATCTTCCATGCCTTGTACGATGCGGGTTTTCAGGGCGAAGGGAAACACGCCCAACGGGAGAATGCTCCCGTTGACAACCCGTGCCGCCGAACCACCCATCGAGCAACCCTTGAAGGTCGTTGAGCGCGTCCGAAACGGTATAGGATAGGGAGCTGAGACGACTTCTGTAAGGCTGCAGGAGTCGTTTTTTGTTGGTTTTGGAGTCGAAGATGGTGGCAGTTTTGTCAGGGTTTGGGGGGGTCAAAATTGCAAAAACCACGACAAACCTTGGACAAAATGCGTGTCATGGGACGTCGACCCTGACACGTCGTTTTTTGCGCCTTTTGGGATTGGGGGGCGGTGTCAATTCCTGGATCGGAAGCCACCTGTGTGGGCCACATGCCACCCCGGTCTACGCACTCTGAGAGGCTCGAAGAGAGGCGAATCGCGAGCACCCGAACGGCTGCCGCGATGTCGAATGGCTGTAGCACGCTCGTCTTCACCGAGCGCGAATCAGTGCTTCCCGCGATATCGAGCTTCGCTGTCCATCTTGTCCGGCCGACATTTTGGACAAGGTGGGCGATCTTCGTCTTCGCCCTGAAGGTGCTTTGCCAATGTGATCGTGAGCGAATCGTCCCCGTCAATCTCTTCGCACGTGAGACGATGGTAGAACTTATTCACCGTTGATATTGCGTAGCTCGCGTCCGACTTGTTGAGGCTTAACAATATTGCGGCGTTGGGATCGGCAATACCGTATTCGGGGGTGAGCATTATCAAATTTGGTTTGTAGTGCGCAGCCTTAAGAGCCGTCAAAATCGCATCATGCAGACCGACGCTCAAGGGGCCATGAAACACATCCAATCCGACCAATCGTATCTCGGCATACTCCTTGTACCTCCACGCGGTCCAGTGTTTGAACGCTTCGTGGCGTCTGCGCCATTGATCGACGGTGGACGAATGTTCGAGGCTGGAGGGTCGGCGATATCGATACTACGTTTGCTTGAATGCGACCAAGCGTGGCTGGAATACCTGCCAATCCAAATCCGTGCCGGCGCAGCAGATCGAGCAGTTCGTGGTCGAGCGGATTCGGGCCCTGGCGAAGACCGCCGATCCTCATGTGATCACTGAAGCTCAGACTCGTGACGATTTACGATCGCTGGGACCGGCATCGGACAAATTGCCGCCCAAAGAGCAGGCCAAGGTGCTCTGGCGGCTGATTGAGCGGGTCGATTACGACGGCGCCAACGGCCGCGTGTCCATCACCTTTCGAGCAGACGGGATTGGTCCCAAATCAAAGGACCAAGCCGCATAAGCACGACCCTGGAGTTCAGCCTTCACTTTGAAAGCGGCCAGCGGGGGGAGCGACAGATCTGCGAGGGCCCGCCGACAAAGCCTGATTCGGCATGCCAGGGACGAATCCCGCGGATCTCACGGCTCATGGCGCTGGCGCAACGTTTGGATCGACAGATCGGCAATGGAGAACTGCGGGGCTATGCGGACATTGCTCGACTCGGACATGTCACCAGGGCCAGAGTGACGCAGATCATGAGCCTGTTGGCGCTGGCGCCTGACATCCAGGAGGCGCTGCTGTACCTACCTTCAACTACAAAGGGGCGTGACCAGATCACCGAGCGGCAGGTGCGTCCAATCATGAACACCCCCGCTTGGCGCACACAGCGTCGACTCTTCAGCAAATTGATGCGGGTGGGCGTATCACGGTGAGGCTGCATGCTACGAAGCGCCAACTTCCGGCGACTCCGAAGAAAGACGCCCAACGTGGGGCGTCGTGGTTGAGATGTGATGCGGCCTTACTTCGCCAGAACGAACTGGCCACGCTCGATCTTCTTGAAGCGACTCTCCTTGCCCTTGTTGGCGATCTCGCGAATGATCGCGCTGTAGAGCGTTGCCGCTGGCGTCTTACCGCCGGACTTCCATTTCCCCTCGGCCAGCACCACATCGATGATCTCTTTGCAGCTCATCGCCTTGTCCTGCTTCTTGAGGGCGGCCATTGCGTGGTCGAGCAGGCTGATGCGTGGTTCCTTGTTGGCCTTTGTTTTCTTGGTCAGTTTGATCAAGTCGTCGTTTGCAGCAGCCGCATCGGCTGGCTTAGCGTGGCCCGATCGCTTGGTGACCTTCGTGCTCTTAGTTTTCTTGCTCTTACCCATTGCTGTTCTCCTGAAAGTTCTTTCTTCGAACGCGCCGCACCCGTGCGCGGCACCATGCGTTCGATGAGCGGCATGAGGGCAAGAGGTCGCATGAACATCAAGGGAAATCGCCGCCAATTCCGCTGCAAGTCTCAAAGTCTCCAGACCCTGCGCCCCCGGTTCGCCGACGTTGCCGTAAGGCTTCCACTAGGCGCGGATACCAACGCCTCGCCCAACTACGCCCACAGGCCAACGTCGCGGCCCACAAAGCCGGTCCTGCACGTTTCGGTGCGGCCGCACAGCTGATGACTGCCAGCTGGTCGTGGAGGTTCCGTACGCGATCAACGTGAATATCGCCGACACAGAAAGTGCGAACCAACTTCGCGATTTTCCCCCGTTGCTCAGAGTCAGCTCTTGAGTTCGACCATTGGTGTCCTGAAGAGAATCTTCTCTTTCATTGGCCGAGTACCATTGCGAAAACGTGATTGATCCTGTTCGGCGGATCGGGGAACCGCTTGTGGCATGCACGGCATTGGCCGGCGTGCTAACCAAGCCTTACCGCTTTCCTTGTGGCACGGACTAGGATCGTTCAATATCATTCAGCGACTCGTTCATTCAGGGTTGCCGGATCCTAGGGGAAAGAAATGCGCAACCGATCGGAGATGATCGTGCGGAGGATTGGAAGCATTCCCGTTTGGCTGGCGCCGGCGCCTATCGCTGGGTTGAGCGTTTTGATCGCCGCGCCGCTTGGCGCCCAGACAGTCAACCTTAGCTTCGCGGCTCCGTCGCTCGATCGCTGGAACTATCCCTTCGCCGGCAACCCGGGCGGGAACCACTACGCAGCGATATTCGCTCCGCTCACCGAAGCCGGGTTTGATCCATCGTTCGACAATCGCGATGGGCAAATGGTCATCGGATTCGACACGGCCGACCCGCCCCAGGGCACCAGTGTGCCCCCGAATCTTGGGCCCGCACGTTACACGGTCACGTCGGCCACCGTGTTCCTCACCGTCGAGAGTAATGAGACTTTCACCTACGATCCGACTCCCGACTCCTACCGCACGTGGCTTGCGCCCGATGATCCGGAATACCTGCCCGATGCTGACGCCGGGCACGCGGTCGAATTGTTCGGAACCGGTTTCCGGTACGGCTTCACCGCGACGACTTATCTCGAAAGCGCTCCATACTCGCCTCTCGGGTCGTTTGGCAAGGGAATCCGCACCGCCTATCCCGAATCGGCGCACAACGGCCAGTGCGTCGATGTCTCGAACAACGTCGATGAGCGGTTCGACCCGACTCCCTTCGCGGTTGGTCTGAATGCCGAACTGACACCGGGGGAGGTCGTGCCGGTTGATACCGAATTACGGTTCGATATCAACGCAAGCGACCCGAATGTCCAGCGCTCTCTGCGTCGCGCTCTGAACGAAGGCATGCTCGATTTCTCCGTCGCGTCGATCTTTCCCTCCCAGCAGCAGACCCCCGGCACGTACCCGCGCTTCTACACCAAGGAGCATCTTGCGGTGATCGTGGGGCTGGTCAGCGCGGCGCGGCTCGAGATGAGTGTGGAGGTTTCCGGCGAGCCAACACCTGATTCAGCGGGCGACGTGAACGCCGACGGCGTGGTCAACATCCATGATCTGCTGGCGGTCATCGCCTCATGGGGCGCGTGTCAATGCTGCCTAGCGGATGCGAACTACGACGGTGTGGTGAATGTCAGTGATCTCTTGATCGTGATTCAAACGTGGGGATAAGGAGTTCGGCAATTCTCGCAAGCTCGTTTCCAGCCTTCGATGTTCGATTCTCGGCCCAGCGGCTGCGCGCGGCGTTGCGTCGGGCGTTTTGGGCTGTCCTGGCGCTGGTGCACATTGCACCGGTTGTTGGCACCACGCGAGCGCTGTTTCTTGAGGGGCTGACTGCGCCGGGCGCCTTCAAAGTCCTGCTGCTGGGTCTTGCCCTGGCGTTCTTTGTTCTGAAACTCGTTGATGCGCGATTCCTTCGGTGGCGATTGGGTCGAAGGGGAACAGTGGCTTTCGTTGTGACGTGTGCGCTTATGCACGGCGATGTTTCCGCAGACGCAGGGAACGCGGTGCTTGCCGAAGTGCCGGCCGCTTGTGCGATCTCGGTGCTGTGGGAAGGGGTATCGCGCGCCGGCGGGCTGGTTCCACGCGCGATCCGATTGCTTTCGATCTGTTGGCGGAGCCTCCTGACTCTCGATGCAGCTTCGGGCCAAGTTCTGGCCCGGTTCGCGCGCTGCTTGAGCCCGTGCGTCATCGTTCAACCGCTCATTCCCCGCGCGCCGCCTGCCTGATCGTTTCTCAAATCGTGCAATTCCCCTCTCAGGTAGCCGACCCTTTTCGGGCCGGCTGCATCACGTGTTCATTTTGCAGGAGTATGAGAAATGACTTGCCTTATTCGACTGATTGCTTCCATGATCGGACTGGCTTTTGTTGTCGTGCCGGCTGAATCCGCGGTCGTCCCATTCACCGAGAACTTCACAGCCGATGCCGCAAACTGGTACAACTCGGCTTCCACTGCGCCGGTGGATTGGGTCGCTTCGGGCGGGCCCGACGGTTCAAGCTTTGCCAGCACGACGTTCAACTTCGTCAACCAAACGCCGGGACTTCCTTTCCCGAATAATGCGGTCAACCTGTTCCGCGCACAGGATGAATTCAATTCGTCGGGCGGCGCGTTCTTTGGCGATTGGATCGGCGACGGCGCGACAGAATTCAGTTTTTGGATCCGTCACAACGCTCCGTCGGCGATGACGTTCTTTACACGCTTCGCAACACCCGACAACTTCCCGGCTTGGTCGGCGGTCGAGTTCACGCCGGTGCTGCCCAACACCTGGACGCAGATCAGCTTTGACATTTTCTTCGGCAATCCCGAACTCTTTTTCGAAGGTCCGCCACCGACACAGGCGAACTTCAATCAGGTGTTCTCGAGCATCGGGCACGTGCAGGTCGGCGTGTTCGGCGGCTTGCAAGCAGGCATCGATCAAGTCATAACCTTCGACCTTGATCAACCCACGCTCGTGCCCACGCCGGCGGGGCTGGCGCTTCTTGGGCTGGCCGCGCTGGCTTCCGGCCCGCGCCGGCGCCGCACATCATCATTCGGCGGAGATTGTCCATCACGGCGCCGGAATCCAAGTGCGGCCATACCACGCGATGGTGGGCCAAGTGGGCGAGGGTTCTCCATCGTTGAGCTTCTGGCAGTGCTGGGGGCCATCACCGTCTTGGTTGCGCTCATGGTTCCCACGATGAGATCGTTCAAGAGCAGCGGCCAACAGATGGTGGAGGTGAACGCCGCCAAGCAGTTGATGGCAGCGTATTTGAATTACGCCGCAGCCAGCAAAGATATGGTGATGCCCGGATATGCGAGTCTCATCCCGAATGATGCCACCGATCCCAACGCGAAGGTCGTGATGGCCTGGGACGCGCAAAGGAGGCCGATTGAAGGCGGGACGAACATGCCGCTGGATATCGCCCGGCGGCGGTATCTCTGGCGGTTGGCGCCGCACATGGACTACAACCTGCGGGGATTGTTCACGGGGGAGCACCAGGACCTGCTGGAAAGCCTCGAGTCGCAAGACTACGAGTCGTATTTGTACAAGGCGAGTATTTCGCCGTCGCTGGGGCTGAACACAGAGTGGGTGGGCGGCGATTCGGAGGCTTATGGATTCTTGCGAGTGGCGGATCCGCTGCGGAACTACTTTGATTTTGATCGATACTACGTGCGGTCGATGAGCCAGGTGTTGAACCCTGGGAAGTTGTTGGTGTTTGCATCGGCGCGGGGCTTTGCGCCCGAGAACGGAAGTCAGCAGATCGTGGAGGGGTATTTCAAGGTTCAGTCGCCGTACTTCGTCGAGCCTGATTGCCGATGGTCTGACACATTCAACAGCGGTGAGCTGCCGGTGAAATACGGTTACGTCTCGCCGCGATACGGAGGGAAGTCGGTGATCGGCTTTGCTGACGGTCACGCCGGGCTATTGACCAAGGAGCAGATCCGAGACATGCGCCATTGGGCGAACTGGGCAACCGAAGCCGCTTGGCGACTGCCGACTTTGTCGCCGTAGCAGTGGCCTCGCTCGATCGGGATGAGCAGGGCTATTGCCAATCCTCGGCCAAGGCAGGTCGATTCCTCATATGCGCTCATATCGCGCAAACCTTGGTAGCCCAAACTTGATCCTGGGTTTCGGTCGATATCATCGGCCTGTAACAATTCTGCCGGAACCTACGACCTTCATCTACGAGACCGAGAGCTGCTACAACCTGCTCTTGCAAGCCTGCAAAGAACTGAACCATGGGGCACGATTGAGCGTGCAGTTCCCCGAAGACGCGGACTGGCTCGCGGCCGAGGAATTATCCTTCGACTGCAATCTGACCCTCGCTTCAAAGGAGCTGGCCTTCAAGCAACGCCTCACTGCGTCCTATACGCCACGCCGTTTGATCAAGAAGAGCCGGGTACGGTGGTAATCAAACGCACCGAACCCGACGCCCAGTGGTGACGAACGCGACCAAACGGCAACAGGCGCGCTTTTCCATTGAAGCGTGCCTGTGATGTGCGCCTAGGCGGCGCTCAATGCGGAGCGAGAGATGGAGCGTGAGACCGTCCTGGCAGGGCGCTGATGGCCTCAACCACGGTTGTACCGCTTGACGATTTCTGTCGCTAATTCAATTCGCATTGGAAGCGAAATTTCTGTGCCGCGCTCATCCGTCAGGCAGGCCATTCCGGACCCACGATGCAAAACGTTCATCGACAGCTTCACGGGAAGTTGGAAAGGCTCCATTGGCACCGGATAGTTGTCCGCATCTTGACCCAATTCATCGAGGATTGTGAGAACTTCGCTCCGGGCCTCTTCTAACTTGACATTGAAGGTTTGCACTTTGCCCAAACTCGGCGAGCCCGGCCCGGCATGAACGAGCAATTGAACCCGATTTCTCACGCTATTGTGATCAGCGCCGAGGTTCTGCAACACCCTGACCGCGACGCCCGAACCCTCCTGCAGCAATCCTAGCAAGATATGTTCAGTGCCGATGAATTGATGGTTCAAGCCCTGGGCCTGCTGATTCGCATATGCCATTGCTCTGCGCGCCCGATCAGTCAGCCGCTCAAACATGCCCTGATTCTCCAATCACGGCGACGCATCGCGGTGCAACTGCCTTGCCGCACTCTGTGCAAGTCGCGCTGTCGCCAACTGGATACGCACACGCCGGACATAGCCCGCGCTTGATGCGCCGCCAGCGGCGCAGCGCGAATGGAGCTGCAAAGAGCAACCACAGGATCGCGGCGTAGAAGAGTGTGTTGATCACAAACCCCGGCCAAGTCGGCTGAACCGGCAACGTCAAGTTGTCTCCGGTCAATCCAAAGGAACGGGCCGGAACCTGAATGCCCGCTTGCCAGATCCCGGAAGTGCGCACAAACTTGCCATTGTGATACTCCATCACAAACGCCGCCAAACATGAGCACGGCCAGCCAGACCGAGTCGGCAATCGCATGTCGATCGCTATTGTTTTGGCCTCGCTCCGAGAGGGGAGGAGCATCACCGGTGCACGATATTGGACCGTGCGCGAAACAGGCGTACGAAGGATTCTGGCCATCGCCTCATGCTCGTGAAGCCAACACCCCCACGCCACCGCGACATTACCGATCGCGCCGAGCAACACGAACACAACAAGTTTGGCGATTCGTCCCTTCATGTTGGTACAAAGAGTCTACGGATGACCGGCTTGCCGCATTCAGTGCAAGTCGGGCTCTCGCCAACCGGATACGCACACGCCGGGCACAGGCTGCGCTTGATGCGCCTGCGGCGACGAACCAAGCCGGGCCCTGCGAACAGCAGCCAAAGTATCGCGGCGTAGAACAGCGTGTTGATCGCGAAGCCGGGCCAAAGCGCATTCAATGAAAGGTGTGTCCCGTTTCCCTGGGGGAAGAGGATGCCGCCACGCCACGTCATTCGACTTTCCCCGTCCACATAGGAGTACCATGCTGCCCAACGATCAAGCATCATCGAATCGCACGGAAATCCGGATCGCGTCACTTCAGTCATTCGTAGGAGGTGTTCGACGATCTCTTCGTTACTGCGATTGCGCTTGGAACGACGAGCATGATCGACTGCGCATTCGCGTAAATCGTCACCCCACGCCACCGCGATGTTGACGATCGCGCCCAGCAGCAGGAAGACAGCGAGCTTGGCGAGTCGTCGCTTCATGTTGGTGCAACGCGTTTGGGTGTGACGGGCTTGCCGCACTCGGTACAGACGGAACCCAAGCCGACGGGGTAGGCACAGCTGGGGCAGAGGTTGTGGTGGCGGCGGACGGCTCGGCGCAAAGCACGAGGCGTCATGACGATCACGCAACATGCGGCGGCGTATACCAACGTGTTTTTGGCGAAACCCGCGCAAATCGGGCGAAGTGGGAGTGCTCGGGCGTAAGGCAGGCCTGAAAAGGAGATGACCCCCTTAGCGGCGATACGCATACCTCCTTGCAACTCGATCGTAGAGGCAGCCGCATTCTTGAACGGGTATCGATACAACAAACGATACCGCAGTGACAGGCACGGCCAGCCAAACGTTTCGTCGACTACGAAAATCTCAGCGTCGTGCGCCGGCCTGACATTGTCGCAATGTGTCGCAGCGCTCCACGCTGGGAACTCGACTTGGGGCAAGGGCGTCATCTTGTCCGACCACCGTCTAACAGCCTTCTCGTATCCGTCCGGCTCAACCTCAGGAGATTGATACAATTGAGTGCTCGCTTTGCCCAAGGGTATGACATGTGATCCGTAGACGACGTAGTTGTCGTCCTTCCACATGGTTCCCTTCCATAACCCACGCGTGTCGGGGACATACCAAGGGTCCATCATCAGGCCGAGCGACCAAGCCACGATGACATTCACCAGTGCGCCGAGCAACAGAAAGAGGGCGAGTTTGCGGAGGAATCGCTTCACTGTGACAGTAGTTTATTCGACGGCCTGTTCCACCCACCTGCCATCGCTCGCGTGATCAATGCGCGGATGGAATGGGAGTGGCGCTCCACGCCTAAGCGTACGCTCGGTGCGGGTTCAGGCGAACCATTGCCTGCAGGCCCGCTTTATCTGTGTCAACGCGCCTGTCGCTGAATTCATTTGGCCGTGTGCAGACCGCGGTCAACCTTGCGGAATAAGCGTGGGGTTGTTCCCGCCTGCGGCCGAATGACGTGCTCGGTGGCACAGGGTCCCGCCATCTTGCCCAAATGGACTACTCTTGAGTCCAATCCGATTTGCAACTGGTGGAGCTTGGCATGCGCTGAAGTAAGTTCGTATTATCCATTAGATAGAGAACGCGATCGAAGCTCATCGAAAGGTATCCGCCATGCGTCCAAGACTCGCCACCACAGTGGCGTTTTTTCATTTATCGATGGTCGGAAGCGTCCTTTTGCCCCTCCTTCCCGCAGGTCTGGGTGTACAAGAGGCGGTCGCCGACACCCTCCGTGTGCCGGGAGTGATCCGCGATTTTCACAAGTCCGATGCGGCGTACACCGCGGCTCCATCCGCCGGCAACGGCCACTACGCCGGCAACATCGCCCAAACCCTGGGAAATGACAATCGTCCCGTCTTTACCGGCGCCGGTTACAAAGTCGCCACCCAGTGGAAAGACATGAACACCCGTCCGATCGCTCCGCACATGTACATGTACCAGTACGGCTCACCCGGTCAAATTCCAGTCGCGATTGCCACCCCAACTCCCGGCGTCGGCATTGTGAATACATACAACTCCGATAACGGACCATATGGCGGCTCGAATGTCGGACCGGCGGCCACTTACCTCGTCGGAGCGCCCATGCCTGAAATCGTCATTCCACTCTCCCTCAAATCTGTTCCAAGCGTCGGCGACCTGACCATCAGCGGCAGCACAACTGTGCTCTTCAACGATCTTCACTGCAACAAGCTGACCGTTAGTGACACGCTCAGGATCGGCAGCAATGTGAGCATTCTGTGCGAGGATCTTGTCACCCTCAACAACAACGCCGTCATCGCCCTCAACCCAGGCGCTAGGCTTAAGCTGTACATGAAGAACGGAGGCATGAGCTGGAACCACGTCACCGTCGGCGATCCTGCCAAGCCCAGCCGTGTTACCATCTACAACTTTGGCACAGCCCAGTTCGGCATTCACAACCAGGCTCAGATCTACGCGAACTTTGTATCTCCTAATGCATCGCTCTATATCTATAACCAAGCCGAGTTCTTTGGCCGCTTCATCGGCAAGACGGTCGAGTTCAACAACCACGCCGGCTTCCACATCGATAACGCCGTTCCGCGGGACCTGTGCGACGTCGCACTCGCCGACACTGCTGGAACCGCAGGCGCGTTAAGCACCAGCGGCATCGGGACCGCCGCCAACTTCACACGATGGTACACCGACACCTTAGGATCCAACATGTCGGCCAATTACTCCCTCGACCTGACCAACGACGGCACAGGTGTCTACGAGTTCCTTGATGACGAGTTCAATCCCATTGACGGCCAACTCTTCGGCAATGAAGGTGATTCGCACAACTACTATTTCACCTACACGTTCCAGGTGCTGTTCACTCATCATGCCTGCGCTGGGGAGTTTTTTGAGTTCCAGGGATCCGACGATGTCTGGGTCTTCCTCGACGGCCGCCTGGTTCTAGACATCGGCGGTGTGCTTCCAGGCACCTCCCAGCGCGTGAATCTGGACCGCGTGGATCTGGTTGACGGCCGGACGTACCAGATGAACTTTTTCTACGCGCAGCGGAACTCGGCGCTTTCGACGTTCGGGTTCCAAACAAACATGGACCTGATCTGCGATCAGCCGATCCAAACGGCGAGCGCCGCAATCGACTAAGCCGCAAGCAAACCGGTTGGGGCTTTAGGTGGGTTTGAAACGTTCGCCGGATGGGGTGAAGCAATTCTGCCTCCGAAAACCGATCAGGAACGCGTTGGTCCTAGAACCACCGCTACGCCAGAAATGTCGCCAAGCGTCGACCCGGGATGAGAGCATTGCAGATCGGAAAGCAAAATCTTCTCCACCCGCTACAACTCACACTCGGTCGCTGATCTCAACACACAGGCGCGCTTTTTCTAAAAGCGTGCCTGCGACCACACGTCTATCGGCCGGGAATGGGAAAGCTCACCACGCTGGCGAGGGTCGTCCGCCGTTCACCCAGTCAGAAATCTGCCCCGAATTGTGAGGCTATTAGCGCTCACCGAGCATTGCTTCGTTTGAAGCTGATATCCACTAACTCCCCCGGCCTCACCGTGCTGTCGTCGCTCAGCGCAATCAGAAGCGGCAGTCCCCATTCCGGACGCTGCGCGTCTCGAAGGTGATGTGGCGGGATGGGCTCGATTTGAGCGCCAATACGTTCAATGGCAGCGCGCCAGCTTCGGCGCGGAACCGAGCGAGTGCGCAGTTCAACACGATCACCCACATCCGGATTCAGATTCTGGTGTTCGCGCACGTAGGCGATAACGTATCGGGATTCCGGTTGCGCGACGGTGACAATGGGATCGCCGGCTTGCACTGCCTGACCTGGCCAACGGTGCACTTCGGCGATCATGCCATCAGCTGGCGCGTAGATCGCCAACGCCTCGCGCTGCACTTCGAGCTCGCCAAGCTCGGCTTCGAGGACCGCGATTGAGGCGCGGATCGGCAACAACATCGCCTCGACGGCTGGTGGCGACGCTGCGGCAAGGGCCTGCTGGCGCTCTCCGGTAGCGGCAAGCTGCGCTTCCGCTTCTTTGAGCGCTTCCTCATTACCGGCGACTTGCGCAGCCACTTCGTCGCGGCGCAGCTTCAGCGCGAGGACCTCCATAGCTGGAATAGCGCCGGAGTCGAAGGCGTCGTTTTTGCTCTGGAATTCCGCGCTGCGCAGGGCCAGTTCCAAACGCTGCGCTTCAAGCTCAGCGCGACGATCGAGCACTTCAAGTCGTACGTCCTCGACGGCGATCGCAAGCCGGCGGGCCTCAGCGCGGAGTTCAAGTTCATGTTCGGCCTGCATCTGCTCGATTTCGGCGCGCTTGGCTGACAATTCCTCCGCCGTTTGAGCAATCTTGGCACGGGCCGTGCTCAATTGCGCCAGCACGAGGTCCGGCGCAAGTTGAACCAGAAGCTCGCCGGCTTCGATTTCATCGAACGGCATGAGAACGCGGCGCGGCAGACTGGCGAGCACGCCATCGGCCGGACTGGTGATTTCGTATCGAACGGCCTGGACTTCGCCTATCGCTTGGAAGAGTCCGGTGTTGAATCGCCACAGCCATCCAGTCGCGGCGGCGGCGGCGAGAAACACGATCAGCGGCACAAAGCCCTGGCGCACTTGCCGCATGCGCCTCGACCAGGAAGTCGCGATGCGAACGCCGTTGGCCATTGGCTACTGTTCCGCCTCGTCTTCGCGCCGATAGATCGATGTGTCAGACGCTCCCAGCGCCTGCAACTCGCTCACCAGGCTCGCGCCGGTTGAAGGGTCGCGAAGCAGCAAACGATATGAGAGATCCCGATGAGCCTCGGGCGTACCCCGTTCGCTGGCCAGTTCCGATCGCAGGCAGTAGCGGCGCAGCAGCGCGCGCAAGCCTGCGATATCGTTTCCGCCGGTCCAGCGCAGCGACAGAACTGTGTCGTACTGTCGCCGCGAGCCGAAGCCGACAAACGACAGATACAAAAGTGAGAAGGCGATGAATGCGGCACCGATCAAAACAGTGCTGAATCGCATCGTTCCCGCGCCCATGCCCATGGCCATCGACCAGAGCACGAACACCGTGTCGCGCGTGTCTTTCAAAACGTTGCGGAAGCGCACAACCGCGAAGACCGCCAAAAGGCCGAAGGCAATGAAAATGTTGCCCGCCATCAGCATCATCAGCAGCGAAACGATGACGGGAATGATCACCAGCGAGCCGACGAACATGCGCGAATACGAGAGCCCGGCGTGGGTCCACATGTACACCCATCCGGCGACGTGCCCCAGGCAAAACGCCAAGAGCATCGCTTGAAGCGCGGTCTCAGGTCCGGCCACGCCCGCCCCAAGGTCGCCGCGCCAGATCATGTCCAGCCATTGCTCCATCACACTGCCCTCGCGTGTTGGCTCAGCGCGAAGTCATGCGAGCGCAGGGCCTGCGCGCAGATTACGTACTTAGGCACGCGCTGGCGCGCCAAGCCGAAGGTTTGAACCATCTCTTTCATCCATTCAGGGAAGCGATCAGTAAACTTGATTTCCACGATGACGCCGCCAATGCGCGGATGGAAGGCGAACGCCGCCGGTGGCCTCTCGTGTACAATCGCGCCGCGGTGAGGCCACGTCGCCAAGTCTCGATCGAATGTCAGGCGAGTCGAGGGCTTGTCTGGCATGATGTAAGCTTCGCGGCGGTATGACACGGTGAGTCTTGGCCTGGCGTTTACGGAGTGGGCCAGATCGTTGAACAGGTCTATCGCCGCGCGACCTTGCACGTCGTCATGGGCGACGGCTTGAGCCCGCGGCCAGCGGCCTTCCAGCAGCGTGTCAACATGATCAATATCGACAGCCGCTCGGCGCTTGATAACGGCCTTGTCCACCCGGCGCTTCACCTCGAAAAAAGCCAACATGGGCGCGGCGTGATACCAGCGCACCCGCAACTTGAAGCGATTCCGAAGGCCGTCCTGAGAAGCACGACAGAGAGCCCAGTCTGCGCTATCCAGGTAAAGAGACTGGATCGAATAGCCCCGCTCGGGCCCCAAAGCTGAGTGGCAATCCGGCTCCAGATAGGCCCGCGCATACTCGCGCATGGCCCGAGCGCATGGCTCAGTCACAATGTATTTCAGTTCAAAGCGGTCCGTTTGCATGTCGCGTGACGGTCGTGATCGTTCAGATTGCGCTCAGATTTCATTGCCGCCATCGCGGCGCGCTCAACCATTCAGCCTAGCCCATACCGTAAATTACGCAAGATGAATTCGCCGCCTTGCCCAAATTTCCCTTGCCCGATTGCTAGCCCTCAGTTAAATTTTGGTTCATTCGAGTTCCGGCGCACACGATTCCGGGTTCGGCGAAAGGAGAAGGTGCAACCATGATCAAGAGGCGCTTTGTCGCTGCCGCCTTGCTGGCGATGGCGTTCGTTCTCGGGTTTTTCACGTCCGCTCAGGCGGTCGTCCCCGATTGGCCCAATGTCTTCGATCCGTTCAACCTGGTCACGCTCAATCTGACAATCGACCCGACCGATTGGGAGACGGTTCAGAACGACGAAACCAATGACCTCGAAGTGCCGGCAATGTTCTGGGCCGACGGCGAAGCGCCGATTCTCATCTCGGTGCGCAAGAAGTCGAGCCAGGCGTTCGGCGAGGTGCCGGGCTTTGTCAAGGTCGCTCTCAAACTCGACATCAACCAGTACGTCAACGGACAAATGTGGCACGGCCTGCGCAAGCTCAGCCTGGAGAACGGCTCCGACAGCGATGTTGTCTCAGAGGGTCTAGCCTGGCATCTGCACCGCATGGCGGCGGGCCCTGAAGGTTACGGCTACAGTGCCGCTTTGGCCTCATGGGTGCGCGTGATCATCAATGGCATTGACACCGGCCTCTACACCAGCGTCGAGCAGCGCGACAAGCGCTTGCTCCAGAATCGCAACCTCTGGGTGAGCGATCAAACATGGCTATACAAAGTTGGTGAGAAGAACGGCTTTACTCTGGAAGAAGGCGGCCCGCTCGACAGCCCGACCGTCACCGAATTGTGCTACTCGCCATTTGCTGATCCAAGCAGTTGTCCAACGCCTGACTTGGCGACCGAGCTGCCCCCGCTGGTCAACATGGATGGCATACTCACGTTGATGGCGGTCGATTCGTTCACCGCCAATCCCGACGCCATGCTCACGCACGGCAAGAACTTTTTCTTCGCCGATTTCACCTGGGGCGGACACAAGCGCCTGTATTTTCCGTGGGATACGGACTCGGTCTTCACCGATTTCAATTCGTCGATCTACTCTGGCGGCAGTGATTATTCGACCATTCTCGATGTGCCAGCGTTTCGCGCTCAGTACTCGCAGATTCTCAACGACCTGGTCTGCGGTCCAATGTCAGAACAGGTGATTATCGACTTCCTCAATCAGCTTGAGCCAATTCTCAGCCCCTGGCTGGATGCCGATCCCAACAACAATCTCTCTGGTTCTGCGTCCGACCATTTCGATGGGCTGCGCAATTGGATTTCCAACCGGGTGGCGGTTGTGTCAGGAGAAATTGACGACTTTGACCCATGCGCGCCGGGCGTGCCCGGAGACATCACCGGCGATGGCTTCGTGAATATCGATGACCTCCTTGCCCTAGTCAGCGCTTGGGGACAGTGTCCTAGCCCATGCGCCGCCGATGTCACCGGCGATGGCGTTGTCAACATAGCTGACCTCTTGTTTGTTATTGCCAATTGGGGCTAGGTTCTGTTTGACGGATTGGTTTGTTCGGCGCATGTACGGTTGCGCCATTTGA
>JAKEEP010000199.1 GCA_022616475.1 Phycisphaerales bacterium
CGCTCGAAGGATGAGCGAGCGGCTGGGATCGGCCACCACGATGCCGACGCGCAAGCGGCTGGGCGGCGTCACGACGACCTGCGCGATGTTGTCGGCGCGCAGATCATCCTCGCGGAGATTGGCGACCTCGATGACGGCGCCGCGAGGCTGTTCGAAGGGAGTAAAAATGACGTTCGCCAGACCGGGCGCGAGCTCGCTGGTGACTGGGTTGATCTGTGCCGCGTCAATCGTCGTGGCTTCGATTCCGCGGGCCAGATCGTCAACCGACAGCTGAATGTCGCAGGTGACGGACTCGGTGTTGTAGTTCGCCAGGGCGACAAAAACCTCGACCGCATTCGGCCGGTCGTAGGGTCGCTCAACGGAAATGGCGGTGATGCCGACGTTGTCGGCGTCGGTGGCGCCAACCCAGTGGTAGTTGAGCTGCTCACCGCGCAGGACCTGATCCGTGAGGTCGGTGATCCGTCCGTCGCTGTAGAGTTCGATCGTGGCCGGATCGGCGATCGGGCGATCGATCTGATCAGGATTCACGTTGGTTGTATACGCGCGGGCCAGCTTGAGGGCTTCGGCAATCCTGGTCTGGCCGTGGGTGGGCTGAATGCGATCGATGGCGCCGAGCAGTTGCTGCTTGGAATCACTGAAACGGCTAAAGATCTCAGCGCGATCGGAGAAGACCACGACCATGGTTTCGGCAGATGAAGAGGCGAACAACCCGCCGCCGTAGAGCGATTCGATTTTCTCTCGCGCTCGGCGCTTGGCGGCGTCGAGACGCGTTTGATCGGCCGATGAGTCAGCGGCCGTATCGGTGGCCGTCATCGACGCCGAATTGTCGACCATGATGACGGTCTTGCCGCCCTTCTGCTCGCCGGCATGAATTTGGGGCTGCATGATCGAAACCGCCAGCAATGCCAGCGCCAGCAATTGGAGGAGCAAAAGCAGGCTCTTCCGCAGCTTCTGAAAGGGAGCATTGGCCCGAAGGTCTTCAATCGCCCGCTTCCACATCAAAGTCGTTGAGATCGCTTGCGGCCGCCTTCGCAGCTTCAGGAAATACAAAATGATCAGCGGGGGAATGACCGCCAGGGCCAGATACAAGCCGGCCATCGGCGTGAGCCAGTTCACTTGAGCAGTCCTCGCTTGCGAAGGTACTCCATCAGCAACGTGGTCATGTCAGTGTTGCTCTCGATGGAAAGGTGCATCATTCCTCGCCGAACGCAGAAGTCGCGCAGCTTGCCGCAGTAGGCGTTGAGGTTTTCCTTGTAACGCTTGAGCAGCGCGGCGCTGACGGTGACTTCGGCCACATCCTCATCTTCGATGTCGGTCAGCCGAAGGTCGCCGGCCATGCCGTGCTTGGCGGGATCGACCTCCTCCGGCGCCAGAATCTGGAGGCAAAACGTGTCGTATCCGCCGCCGGCCAGGTATCGCAGCCCCTTTTCGTATCCCTCCTTGAACATGAAATCCGAAAGAATGATCATGACGCCCTTGCCTTGCCGGGCCAGGGCGATCGATCGCATGGCATCGGAAAAGGCGCTGGCGCCGCCGGACTCCAGATCGACCAGCCAGCGCCCCATCTCCTGGGTTCGACGCCGGCCGCGCAGGTTGGGCAGCGGCTTGACACCACCGGAATCGAACCCATACAGCGTGACACGATTGTGGTTGGCCAAGCCGATGTAGCCCAACGCCATGGCGAGCCTCTGGCAGAATACGAACTTGCTCGGATTTCCCCAGTTCATCGAGGCGCTGGAATCGATCGCGATCAGCAGCGAAAGGTCCTCCTCTTCGATGAACATCTTGAGAAAGAGTCTGTCGAGCCGGGCGTAGATGTTCCAATCGACGAACCGCAAATCGTCGCCGTGCACATAGTGGCGGTAATCGGCAAATTCGACGCTCACGCCCCGCTTCTTGCTTCGCCGCTCGCCCTGGAGCTTGCCGGCGAAAATTTTGCGCGACATGACATCGACCTGGTCGAGCTTCGACATCAGATCGCTGTCGAGCAATTCATCGACTCGCGTCGGCTTGGGAGTGGTTGTGAATCCGAATGCAGGCATGACGATTGGCTTGGGCCCTCAGGAAAAGGCCTTCGAGCATTGCAAGAGTTTACGTTTCCTCGTGCGGCACGTGTTCAATCAACCGCTGAACGATGGCATCGGTTGTCACGCCGTCGGTCTCGGCTTCAAAGCTTCGCACGATCCGATGGCGCATGGCCGAGGGCGCCATCTCAATGATGTCCTTGAAGGCCGCGTTGTACCGACCATCGACGAGCGCCTTGACCTTGGCGGCCAGGATGAGCGCCTGGGCGCCGCGCGGGCTCACACCCACACGAATGTACTTCGACGTCGTCGGATCGGCATGATCGCTCTTTTCCGGATGAGTCGAGAGAACAAGCCGAATCGCGTAGTCCTGCACGTGCGGGGCCACGACGATTCGCCGCGCCAATCGCTGCGCCTGGAGAATATATGGGCCATCGATGACGGAGTTTACCACTGCTTCTGCGGTGGTCGTGGTTCGACTCATGATCTGATTCATTTCCGGATGAGTCGCGTACGGGACGATGATCTTGAAGAGGAACCGGTCGAGTTGCGCTTCGGGCAGTGGATAGGTGCCCTCCTGCTCGATGGGATTCTGCGTGGCCATGACAAAGAAGGGCCGCTCCAAGTGATGGGTTCGCCCCGCCGTGGTCACGGATTTTTCCTGCATCGCTTCGAGCAAAGCCGACTGGCTCTTGGGAGTCGCGCGGTTGATTTCGTCGGCCAGGACCAACTGTTTAAAGATCGGACCCGGTTTGAAGCTGAAGGTGCGCCGGCCCGTCGCCTGGTCCTCGATCACAATGTTGGTTCCGGTGATGTCGGCCGGCATCAGGTCAGGGGTGAACTGAATGCGCGCGAATGGCAGGTGCAGCGCTCGGCTCAGCGTGCGCACGAGCAGAGTTTTGCCAAGCCCGGGGACGCCTTCGAGCAGAACGTGGCCGTCGGCAAAAAGCGCAATCAACGTCTGCTCGACGATTTCATTTTGGCCCACGATCGCCTTTCCAACTTCGGATCGAAGCACGCCAAACACTTGCCGGAAGTCCGCGCACGCCCGTTTGACGGATTCAATATCCTCAAGCGCCAAATCAAGTTGTGGCAGACTGTCGGGGCGGACTTTCTCAAGTTCGGCGGTTGGCATGGGCTCTGGCGCTCAATAGTCGTTATTTGGAAGGATCATCCCAATGTGTCAGGGCTTGTCATCCTTCTGATCGCCCTCGCCCCGCGCTCGCCTCTTGGCCGCAAGCAAGCGCGAAGTGTAGTCGCCCTCGTCCTTGGGTTGCTCGGGCTGGCGCTTCACGGCTGCCTTCTCCGGAGTTGCGCGCATGTCTTGCGGTATTTCGGCGCCGACATCGATCGCCAGCTTGGCATCTTCATGGCTGGCTTCGAACTTGACACTGCGCTCGGTGGCTGCGCCGGATTTCTTTTCAGGCAACTTGCGATGGGCAACCTGCGACTTGGTGCGCTTCCAGGCAGCCACCGTTTCGGTCGATGCATCGGCCCGCTTGCCAACCGCGCGGCCGGCCAGCGCCGCCATCAGCTTGGGATCGACCGAGAGCCGGCGTGCTGCCACATCGAAGACGAACAAGGCGGCGGCAAGGATCGCCATCAAGTCCCAGATCTCCTTCGGGCTCTTGGGCACCTCGAGCGATTCTGGCTCGAACAGGTTGACCAGCGCCGGATCGTGCTCGGTCAGGAAGCGGCCTTTCGTGCGGTCTGAAAGCTCCTTGAGGATCGCCGCATTGTGCTTGACGGCCTTGAACTCGGCCGCGTACGGCACGGTCACAGCCGCCTGGAGATTCCCCTTCACTGCCGTCTCAGCGCTTCCGCCCGCGGCATAATTCACGTTCACCAGGTACGCCCCGGCATCCGCCGTTCGGAATTCGCCGCGATATCGGCCTGGCCCGGTCTGCTGCAATGAAAGGGGCTCAGCCGAGTTGTCCGGCCCCAGAATCACCGCATTGGTCTGCATGAAGTTCAAGAACGAGGCGTCGGCTCCCAGGGCCTCAAGTTCGACAATGGCTCGATCGCCTTCCTGACGGGTAACGAGGTTCAAGTTGATTGGCGAACTTGGACGCATCGCCCAGCGAATCGATTGCTCCCA
>JAKEEP010000200.1 GCA_022616475.1 Phycisphaerales bacterium
TCGCTCTTCGTATGGCCCCTGGCCGCAGATCAAGCTGATGAACACACCGCGGCGAATCTCGTCGAGCAGATCGCCGTGCAGGTTGGAGACGAACTCGATCGGATTATTGAAGTAGATGCCCTCGTCGTGGTAGCCGTTAAAAAGGAAGCGAAGGTCGTAGACGCCACTCATGCAGAGAGCGTGCTTGAACTTGCGCGGGTGCTTGAGTGCGAAGGTGGCGGCGTGGTAGGCGCCGAAGCTGCAGCCGGTGGTGGTGAGGCGGATGTTCGCCCCCCCGCCGGAAGGATCGGTGGTGTCGCGCGCGATGGCGGGCATCACGCGGCTCATGACCCATGCTTCGTAAAGCGAGTGGCGACGGGCGCGCTCGGAAGCCGGCCGATGCCGCCCGTACCAGCTTTCCGAGTCATAAGAGTCAACGCAGTAAAGCCTGAGCTTGCCGGAGCTGATGAGCGGCGCGAGGGCATCGACCATCCCGAAGCCTTCGTAGTCGGTCGCCTTGCCTTCGGATGAAGGAAACACGAGCACCGGCAGGCCAGCGTAGCCGTAGGCGATGAGGGACATCTCGCGGCCGAGCGACGCGCTGTGTTCTTTGACGGTTTCGCGGCGCATACCTGAGCGGAGAACCTATCACAACGACGAATTCACCGCGGAGATCGCAGAACTCGCGGAAAGAGCACTCGAATTCCTGCTCCGCGCTTTCCGCGTGTTCAGCGGTGAATATTGATCGTGATGGTACGGGGGCAGACTTGCCTTGGAGTGTGAGGCCTGTAAAATCCCCGCTCTCCCCACGATGGGGCCGTCGGTGACAGGTCGCCTTTGGCGACTTGGCGCCGCATGGGGCAATCAGTCGCGGCTGACGGTTGCTCCAGCCTCGGGGAAGTTCGCCGCGGGATTTCTTTGGTTCGATGCCCCGCGACAATCACGGTACGAAAGCCCAGGCATGGCAATGCCTGGGTGTTGGGATCGGTTCGGTTGTGTCGTTCGGGCGCAAGATTCGGACTCAACGCCTATAGTGATTCCGCATCGCTGGCCCGTGGTGTAATGGTAGCACATTTGATTTTGGTTCAAAGAGTCGAAGTTCGAATCTTCGCGGGCCAATTGTGTTCTCTCGATCGCGCTTGAGGCGGATGGGGGGGCGCGATCGTGAGCACGGTTTGCCGCGAGGGTGGAACGATCAGGCGGCGCGGCATCGGTGAGCAAATCGGCAAATCAGTCTTCGGTCGGTTCGAAGAAGGCGCCGCGGCCGCTGAGCGCGATCATTCTTGCCGCCGGCAAGGGCAAGCGCATGAACAGCGATCTGCCCAAGGTGGTTCATCCGGTGGCGGGCAAGCCGATGGTGTGGTGGGTGGTGCAGGCTTGCCGGGAGTCGGGGGCTGACCCGATCGTTCTGGTGATTGGCCACGGTGGAGAGGCGGTACGGAAGGTTTTGGGAGACAGCGGTGGCGACACTCGATACGCCATCCAGGATGAGCAGCTTGGCACGGGCCATGCGACGCTGTGCGCCAGCGACGCGATGAAGAGTTTTGACGGCGATGTGCTGGTTTTGGCCGGCGATGGTCCGCTGATTCGGGCATCGACGATTCGGATCATGCATGCCAAGCACATTGAGACCGACGCGGCGGCGACGCTGGCCACCTCGACGATTCCAGATCCGACCGGATATGGCCGGATTGTTCGAGATGATCAGCGGCGGTTCAGCGCCATCGTCGAGCACAAGAATGCCACTGAAGCACAACGCAGAATCCGCGAGATTTACCCGAGTTACGCCTGTTTCAATTCGCGGCTGCTTTTTGATATGCTCAGGCAAGTCAAGCCTGATCCCCTATCGGGTGAATACTACATCACGGACGTTTTCGCCATGCTGAAAGACCGCGGCCTGCGGGTTGAGATTGTCGATGCCGTTCCGCCGGAAGATGTGCTGTCGATCAACGATTCACAGCAGCTGGCGGAGGTGGATTCCATTCTTCGCGCGCGGCTGGCTCCATCGTCATCGACCAAGCGAAAGGCGGGCGCCGCCACATGAGCGCTGCCGATCGCGACCATCTGAAGATTTTCGCGGGGCGCTCCGGACGCGAGCTGGCGATCGCCATGTGCGATCATCTGAACCTGCCGCTGGCCGAAGGCAACACCGATGTGTTTCCGGATGGCGAGCTGATCGTCAAGGTCGATGAGGATGTGCGTGGACGCGACTGCTACGTGGTTCAATCGACGTGCGATCCGGTGAACGACAATCTGATGGAGCTGCTGGTCTATATCGATTGCCTTCGCCGAGCCTCCGCCAAGCGCATCACCGCAGTCATTCCATACTTCGGATATGCGCGCCAGGATCGCAAGGATGTGGGTCGCACGCCGATCACCGCCAAGCTGGTGGCAAACCTGATTGCCGCAGCCGGGGCCGACCGTGTGCTGTGCATGGATTTGCATGCCGCGCAGATTCAAGGGTTTTTCGATATTCCGGTCGATCACCTCTCGGCGACCCAGGTGTTCTTCGATTATTTTGAGTCGATTCGACATGCCCTGGGCGAGATCGTGATCGTCTCGCCGGATGTGGGCAATGTGAAGGTGGCGAATACGTATGCCCGGCAGTTCGATGCGGAGATCGCCATCATTGATAAGCGTCGCGAGTCGGGGATGAAGGTCTCGACCAAGAATCTGATCGGCGATGTGCGTGGCCGGACAGTCCTGATGTTCGACGACATGATTTCCACTGGCGGAACCGTATGCGAGGCGGCTAAGATGGTGATGGAGCACGGGGCCAAGGACGTGATCGCCTCGGCCACGCATGCGGTCCTGGTCGGCCTGGCGATGGAGCGCCTGAACGAAGCGCCGATCAGCAAAATCGTAATCACCGACACGATTCCCAACGGCCAGCGGCTGGCCCCGATTACGCACAAGCTCATTCGCCTGACGGTGGCCAGGCTTTTCGGGGAAGCGATTCACCGAATTCATCACGATATGTCGGTCTCGGCGCTGTTTAGGCGCGGGGCGGATACCAAGAGATAGTCGTCAGTGGTCAGTTGTCAGTTGTCAGTGGTTAGTGGTTGGTTGATGGTGACAGAGAATTGAGGACTCCAAGTCATGGCGATAGAAACTCCGACAATTAACGCTGAGCCGCGCGAGCGGTTGGGCACTCGATATTCGCAGCGGCTGCGCAAGAGCGGTCGGCTGCCGGGTGTGATTTATGGGCACAAGGCCAATCCGGTCGCGATCAGCGTTGATGAGAAGGAAACGCTGGCCGTGCTGAAGCGCGGCGCGCACGTCATCAATGTGGCGCTGGAAGGCGGTCAACCCGAGACGTGCCTGATCAAGGACCTTCAGTTCGGGTACCTGGGCGACAACGTGATTCACGTCGACTTCGCGCGGGTCGATCTGAATGAAGAAGTGGAAGTGAACGTGCACCTGCGATTCGTGGGCGTGCCGGAGTCAGCCAAGAAGCCAGGCTCCATTCTCACGCACCCGATGACGCAGCTGCCGGTGGTTTGCAAGGTGAGCGAGATTCCCGGCGAGATCAAGATCGACCTGTCGAAGATGGAAGATCTCTTTACGGTGGGCGAGGTTCCGCTGCCGCCGGGTGTGCGCACGAAGCTCGCGCCGCACATCATCGTGGCGCAAGTCACGTTCGTGGCTGAGGAAGTTGTTGCGACGCCGGAAGCGGCCGAGGTGACCGCTGCGGTTCCGACCGAGCCCGAAGTCATTACCGAGAAGAAGCCGGAGGCCGAAGCGCCGGCTGACGAGAAGGAGAAGAAGTAAGCCAATGAAGCTGATCGCCGGCCTTGGCAATCCCGGACCGCAGTACGACCACACCCGGCACAACGTCGGGTTCGTTGTGCTCGACCGCCTGGCACGCCGCCATGCGCCGGGGGCGATCGCGCGCAGCCGTTTCCAAGGGGCGACCATCGATGCGTCCCTCGGCGATGAGAAAGTCGTTCTGCTTAAGCCGCTGACGTTCATGAATCGATCAGGCCAGAGCGTCGCCGAGGCGGTCACGTTCTACAAGCTGAATGCCGCAACCGATCTGCTGGTGATTGTTGACGATGTGGCGCTGCCATGCGGGTCGATCAGGCTTCGAGCCGAGGGATCGGCCGGCGGGCACAACGGGCTGGGCGACATCGAGCAGAAGTTGGGCACGATCGAGTACGCCCGGCTGCGCATCGGCATCGATGGGCCCGGACAGATTCCGCAGAAGGACTATGTGCTGGGGAGGTTTCGCCCGGATCAATTGGAATTGGTCGAGCCCGCGCTCGATGAAGCCGCCGAGGCGGCCTGGTGTTGGGTGAATGACGGAATCACCACGGCCATGAATCGGTTCAATCGCAAGACCGAGAGTATTCGAAGTTCGTAGTTCGTAGTCGTTGTTCGTTGTTCGTTGTTCGTTGTTCGTTGTTCGTTGTTCGTTGTTCGTTGTTCGTTTCAGGCAGTTTATTGGTCGCGTTCGTTGGTCGCCTTTGGACAAGCAACGAACACCACAAGAGGTTTTTCAATGCCCCACGATCGCACGTACAAGTATGAAGGATTGTTTTTGTTCCCGCAGTCAGCGGTGTCGGATTTGCAGGCTGCCGCCGACCACGTGCTGGAGATCCTGAACCGCGCCGGCGCCAAGGTCATCAGCTTCAAGAAGTGGGAAGAGCGCCGATTGGCCTACGAGATCCGCGGCAACAAGCGCGGGCTTTATTTCCTGGCGTATTTCCAGGCTCCGGGCGGCAAATTGGCCCAGGTCGAGCGCGATTGCAATCTCTCGGAGAAGCTGCTTCGGGCGATGATCACCCGCGCCGACCACGTCACGCCCGAGACGATGCAGGCGGCTGAAGGCCGGGCCCAGCTGGCCGATGAGATCAAGCTGCGGGCCACCCAGCCGGCGTTGGTCGAGAAGGAACTGGCTGTTCAGACCGCCGCGCCGGAAGTCGTTGACGAGGTGGAGGAAGAGTTTTTGTTGGATGAGTAGCATCCAGCAAGCTGAAAATTCACCCCCTAACATTGGGCGAATACGATATGATGTCCGTCGGCTATTGCCGCTTGGAGATGAACCATGCCTGACTACAACAAAGTGCTTCTGATGGGCCGACTGACTCGCGACATCGAGCTGAAATACACACCGAGCAACATGGCCGTGGCAAAGGTTGGCCTAGCGGTCAACCATCGATACAAGACCAAGGAGGGTGAAAGCAAAGAGGACACAACCTTCGTCGAATGCGATGCATGGGGCCGCACCGCCGAAGTCATGAGCCAATACCTTTCCAAGGGTAAGCCGGTCTTTGTGGAAGGGCGTCTCAAGCTCGATACCTGGCAGGACAAAGACGGGGGCAATCGGTCCATGCTCAAAGTGGTGATTGAGAACTTTCAGTTCATTGATTCCAAGGGCGCCGGAGCAACGGCGGCTGGTGCGGCGGCCGCGCCGGAATACGCCGGGGCGGCGCCTCCCGCTGCCCGGTCGGCCGGCGCATCGGCGAAGTCGCAAGGCGCGTACACGGGCCCGCAGCACGAGGCGCTGGGCGAGGATGAGATTCCGTTCTAAGATCGTTGTTCGTTGCTGAGTTGGTCACAACTTTCCGCTGAGGCGCTTGGCCAAACGCGCTTCTAACTTTTTCGAAAGGACACCGAGCATATGGCAGGCAAGAAAGTCAAACTTCTTCTCAACAAAACGGTCGAGAACCTGGGAATCGTGGGCGACATCGTGAAGGTGCGGCCGGGCTTTGCCCGCAACTTTCTGTTACCGCATGCTTTGGCTGAGAACCCGACGCCGACCAAAATCGAGCGATTGAAAGAAGCGCGGTCAGCCGCGCTGGCGGAGCTGGCCCATTTGCGCCAATCGCGCGAGGATTTGGTTGGCCGGATGACCAACGTCGCGATCGCGATCCAGCGAAGCTGCAACGATCAGGGGATTCTCTACGGCTCGGTGACGCAGCGCGACATCGCCGATGCGCTGCAGGCGGCCGGGTATGGCGTCGATGTGCGTGCCGTGCGGCTGAGCGGGTCGATTCGACGGATCGGCGAGTATCACGTCCCGATCCAGTTCGAGAAGGATCTACGCGCCGATGTCACGCTGAAGGTCGAGCCGGACCGGCAATTCGAGGAAGAGCGCGAGGAAATGGAAATCGATGACGAGGGGGAGCTGGTCGAGAAGAAGCCGGGGCGGCAGGGACGGGAGGCGCGAGCAGGTTCGGAGGAACGCGAAGGACGAGGACGGCGGGACCGGCGAGAACCGCGCGATGGTGAAGAGCGCAAGGGCCGCAATCGTCGAGATCGCCGCGAGAAGGGCGCAAGTGAGAATCTACCGGCGGCCGGCGCCGTTGAGGTTGCGGCAGCGGGCAAGGCCGGGCGCGACCAGAAGCCTGAACGGTCGGAGCGAGCGGGTCGCGCCGGCAAGGGACCGGCGAAGGACTGACCCAAACAACTCCGTAAGGGAGCCAGCCAACAACCCCAAGAAAACGGCCCCTGACTTTCAGGCCGTTTTCTCATGTTGCAAGTCTTGCGCAGCCTTCCATCAGCGAGTGAATAACGGACCTTGGACACATACGGTTGCGAATCCTATAGAGCGTGAGGCAACTATCCGATTGGGTTAGGTCAGCTGCGACGATTGCCCAGTGACCGGTAATGGTCGCCCCTGAGATGGATTCCATGAAGCAAGATCTCCTGACATTTCAGTTCATGGCTCCAACAGTCGTAGCGGGAAACATGTTGGGCGCGGTGGTCAACAAGCTCAACAGCAAGCCTTGGATGGGCCGCGAGGCGCGCACCTGCCGGATCGTCCGAATCAACGTCACGGGACAGGCAGGCGCGATGGCGAGCGGGTTCATCGTGGTGCGGCACCGGCCAAACGGGTGGAAACTGCGGCTGGTGAACCAGGATGAGAAGGGGCAGTTGCTGGATGACCAGAGCAAGCCGCTGCCGGAAGGCGAGGAGCCGGTGATTCGCGAGGTCGATGCGCTGGGGGAGGTCGATTTCAACCAATTCGATTTTGGGAAACTGGTGGAGCGCCTGCGCGACGCGGGGTGAGGTCGCTGTGCGGCAATCGAGCCATCACGAGACGATCGAGTCCTCGCGAGTCGGGTCGCTGCCAAATGGCTGCGCTTGGGGCAGATAGTTGAGCTCCAAGTAGCGTGCGACGTAGTCGAGGATCGAAAGAGCTTCGGGGATTTGCGGGTTTGACGTCGGCCCCATGGGATCGAATCGCATGTTGCGGAAGCGATCGACCGCGTCCTGAATGCTGAGCCCGTATTGAAGAGCGAGAGAGAAGGCGCGGCAGAAGCCCTGGATGAGGCCAGAGAGCGTCGAGCCTTCCTTCGACATCTTGATGAAGATCTCGCCGGGCGATCCGTCGGCGAAGAGTCCGATGGTGAGGTAGCCTTCGTGGCCGGCGATGGCGAACTTGTGCGTCACGGACTTGCGGGTCGTGGGCAGCACCATTCGCTTGTTGGCGGCAATCATGGGGTTTGATTCATCGGCCATTCGGGGGAGTTTACAGAAGCGGAGCCACTCAGGACAAAGGAATACAGGGGGACGAAACGGGGTCTGCAATCAGGCGGGAAACGGCGTGGTCGCCGCGCCGGGCAGGAGCACCGCATGGAATTCGACATTGAACGGGACACGAAGATTCTGGCGCGGACGCCACTGGTGATTCGAGCATTGTTGGGCGGATTGGGGCGCGAATGGTCGCACAGCAATTACCGCCCGGGGACGTGGTCGCCGCACGAGGTGGCGGGGCACCTGATCCACGGCGAGCGGACGGATTGGATTCCGCGGGCGCGGATGATTTTGAAAGAAGGTGAGTCGCGGGAATTTGAGCCGTTTGATCGGAAGGGGCACGAGGAACTCTGCCGCGAGTCATCGCTGGGAGAGCTGCTTGAAGTGTTTGAGCGCGAGCGCAACGAGAGCTTGGCGGCTCTGCGAGCACTCCGTTTGACGGATGAAAAGCTGAGGCGGCGCGGGCGACATCCGGCGCTGGGGACGGTGACACTATCGGAATTGCTCGCGACCTGGGTGGTGCACGACCTGAATCACATTGCTCAGATTTGCAAGGCGATGGCGTATCAACACAAGAGCGAGGTCGGACCCTGGGAGGCTTACCTGTCGATTTTGGGCAAGCCGGCGCCGCGATAGATGTCATCGCACGTGTGTTGAAGGTCATGCGGCGTTGATTGACGCCAACCGCCATGCGGCAAGTAATGCCGCAAGGGTAACGAAGGTAAGGCCGAGAGCGCGGTAAAGGACGACCGGGACTTGCGATTGGTTCGCCTGCGGCGTACCAGTGCTCTGCCCCGGATTGAGTCGAAATCCTGGCCTCGTGATGGCTGCCGCGCCACCGGCCATTGCCAGGAGTACAAATGCTTCAAGGGCGTAGTTGCCGAAGCCGGTGGCGATGCGGTCAAGGGGCATGGATTCACCGGTCCGGATGATGCGCCAAGCTTCCGGAACCACGTGAGCGATGGAGATGGCGCCCAAGCCGAACAGGACGCCGAGACTCGCCGACCACAACCCGAGGCGCAAAGTCGCTGGAGTCCCGGCGAGGACAACGGTGTAAGCGAGGACCATAGCGGCGGTGGCGATGATGATCGCACCCGAGATGGGCACCAACTGATTAGGGGTCGCAAGTGAGGCCACAGCCTGGCCGACTGAGCATGCGACAGCGATGGTCATGGCGATACCGGCGCGGAGTTCGGCGCGCGTGGGGCGTTGATCTGCAAGCGGCCTGGACCCGGGTGCGATCAACTCAGGCGTATTCACCCACAGCAAGACCGCCGCGATGGCAAAGATGCACTGACCCATCCAGAGGGTGAGGTCGTGAGCGGCGGCGAGGAGGAGGAGCAGGAACCCGGCGCCTGCTATTGATAGAATGAGCCGTCGTGGCAGGGGATCGACGAATGCGAGTGGGGAACCCGGGGCGGCGCTTGGCTCGCTGGGCGCGCCTTGCTGTGCCCTGGCTTGAAGGGAACGCGCACCGATCATTGATAGGCCGAGGGCGATGAGGCCGCAGACGATCGGGCCGCCGATGATCATCCAGCCGATACCGCGCATCGTCCATTGAACCGAGTCGAGGCGCGCCACAAAGAGCACCATCGGAATAACGAGGCTCAAGGGGCCCCAGACGTCGAGGATCAGCGAGGGATGCTGGAGGTTGTTGACGACCGGAAGCGCGTGGCGGCGCAGCTGCTCGATGGCGATGATTGCGAACGTCGCTTGAAGTGCGAGCCAAAGCCAGTCGGGCATGGGGGAAGATGATACGGTGAGACGTTGAAACGGTGAGGCGGTGAGGGAGGTCACGGCCGATTGGCATTTGCACGCACGCGCTCGTCCTTCACCCACCGATTCACCGGATCACCATCTCACCGCACCGCCGCGAGCGATTCGCCGGCGCCTGAAGGCGCGATGCCTTCAGATGGGCGTAGTCGCGAGCGCAGAACGTTGAGGAGGGTGTCGGCCTCGAAGTAGGATTTTGGCGGGCGGTAATAGGCTTCGGTAAGGCCTTCAGTGTTGGGCTGGCCGACGATGCGGAGCGATCCCTTGGCCCCCAGCATGTGGCGCTCAAGGTCAGCCGGACGCCTGGTGCGAAAGATCAGGTCATCGTCGTGGCGGGAAATGGATTTGATCTCAAGGAGCGCGGCTGAGATTTGGATCTCCGCAAGCTGGATATGGATTCGTGCGGCGCGCGGAAGGTCGCCGTAGGCGCTGACTAAATCGTGCTCGATCTGGTGAAGCGTTTGTAGATCGTTGGCGCGGCTGATGCGGCGGTAGGCGTCCATACGGCGCGCGTCTGATGGAATGTAACCCTTGGGAATCGAACCGGTGATTCCGAGGTCGATCGTGGATTCGAGAGCGATGGCGGGGCGTTCGTTCTTGAGATCGCCGACGGCTTGTTCGAGCAGTTGGCAATACATTTCGTAGCCGACGGCGGCAATGTGGCCGGATTGCTCGGCGCCCAGGAGGTTGCCGGCGCCGCGGATTTCCAGGTCGCGCAGCGCGATCTTGAAGCCGGCCCCAAGCATGGAGAAGTTCTCGAGCGCGTTGAGGCGCTTCATCGCGACTTCGCTCAGAACGCGATCCCGCGGCAGGATCAAGTAGCAATACGCGCGGTGCTTGTAGCGGCCGACGCGCCCGCGCAGCTGGTGCAACTCCGAGAGGCCGAAGCGGTGGGCATCGTTGATGAACATCGTGTTGGCGGTGGGAATGTCGATGCCGGATTCGATGATGGTCGTGCAGACCAGGATGTCCGCGTCGCGGCGCATGAATTTGAGCATGACTGATTCGAGCTGACGTGCGGGCATCTGGCCGTGACCAACGATGACGCGTGCTTCGGGAACGAGTCTGTGGACCTCCGCCGCAACATCATCGATGGACTGCACGCGATTGTGCACGAAGAAGACTTGGCCTTCGCGGGCCAGCTCGCGTTCGATCGCCTGCTTGATGCGCTTCTTGTTGGCGCTGATGACTTCGGTGACGATCGCACGGCGGTCCAGAGGCGGTGTGGAAAGGGAGCTGATGTCGCGCAAGCCCAGCAGGGCCATGTGAAGCGTGCGTGGAATGGGCGTGGCGGACATGGTGAGCACGTCGGCAGTGGTGCGGAACTCGAGGAGTTTGTTCTTGTGCTCGACGCCGAACCGCTGCTCTTCATCGATGACGACCAATCCGAGGTCTGCGAACTTGATGTCTTTGCTGAGCAGCCGATGCGTGCCGATGACGACATCGACCTGACCCTTGCGAAGGGCATCGAGGACTTGTTTTTGCTCGGCGTCGGTCTTGAACCGGCTGATCGACTCGATGCGGAAGGGATAATCGGCGAAGCGCTCGCCAAAGGTTCGCTCATGCTGCTCGGCAAGGACGGTTGTGGGTACGAGGATGGCGACTTGCTTGCCGAACTCGGCCGCCTTGAAGGCGGCGCGGATGGCGACCTCGGTTTTGCCGAAGCCGACGTCCCCGCAGATCAGCCGATCCATGGGTCGCGGATCAGCCATGTCGCGTTTGACCGCGACGATAGCGGCAAGCTGGTCGTCGGTTTCCTCATAAGGGAACTCGGCATCGAA
>JAKEEP010000201.1 GCA_022616475.1 Phycisphaerales bacterium
GGAGGCGCCCGATGTTCGGAGGCGCCCGATGTTCGGAGGCGCCCGATGTTCGGAGGCGCCCGATGTTCGGAGGCGCCCGATGTTCGGAGGCGCCCGATGTTTCGGAGGCGCCCCGATGTTCGGAGGCGCCCCGATGTTCGGAGGCGCCCGATGTTCGGAGGCGCCCGATGTCAGGAGATGCCCGATGTCCGAAGCGGCTCGGCGGTGCAAGGCGGTTAGAACGGTGTTGGCGCATGAAGCGTCAACATCGCGGTGGTCGTTGGGTGGATGACCGTCAGGGACTCGGCGTGCAGCATGAGCCGTTCAGCCATAGCGAGCACTTTCTCTGGCGCGTAGAGATCGTCGCCCGCGATGGGGTGGCCGATGGTTTTCATGTGCAAGCGCAGCTGGTGGGAGCGGCCGGTGATGGGAAAGAGCTTGACGCGCGTGCGGTCTGGTGCGCGTTCGAGAACGTGCCAGCGGGTGATGGCGCGGCGGCCTTGAGCGCGATCGATGACCTGGCGCGGGGCGTTTCGGGGGTCCATGTCCTTTCGCATCGGGAGGTCGATTTCGCCGCTGTCGTCCTTTACCAGGCCGCTCACAACGGCAATGTAGGTTTTGCGAACCTCGCGGTCGTGGAACTGTCTGGAGAGTTCGCGATGGGCTTGGGCATCGAAGGCCAGGAGAATGACCCCTGATGTATCGCGATCCAGCCGATGGAGAATTCGTGCGCCGGGAAACTGGGTCGCGGCGCGGGTCACGATCGAGTCAACCTTTTCGGCTCCAATCCCCGGCACCGAGAGCAATCCCACAGGCTTGTTCAGCGCTAATAAGCGCTCGTCGCGGTAGATGACCTCCAGCGGCTCAACCATGTGGTGCGCATCCGGCTCGAACTGCCGCACTGTACAGCTATGATTGAGTCCCTGATCGCCCGACTGGGAGGAGTTGGTCATGCAATCGTCACGTTCACTGGTTTTTCTGAGCTTCTTCTTGGCGCTGGGGTGGGTGAGTTTGGCGTGCCACACGCCGCCGACAGGCGATCCCGAGAAACCTGCCGCGAAACAGCCGGCCGTAGATTGGCTTCAAGCCGAGCAGGGCATTCTTGCCGATCAGGTTCAGCTCACGTTCGCCGATCAATTCTACAAAGCCGGCGAATCGTATTTTTCACCCGACGACTCCAGGATCATTTTTCAAGCGGTAGAGCAGCCGCCCGCGGGTGAGGCGGCCGACGAGTTCTACGCCATGTTCATCGCCGATGTTGTGCGTGAAGGCCCCCAAGGCAGAATTCGAGCCATCGAGAACATCAAGCGCATCAGCCCTGAGGGCTCGGCCAACACCTGCGGCTGGTTTCATCCGACCGATCCCAACGTCGTCATATTCGGCTCAACGATCGATGCTCCGATGTTCGAGGATGTGCCTGCGTTTGAGCGGTTGTCGGAGCGATACAAATGGATGTTCCCGCGCAACATGAAGGTCGTGCGCTGCCGGCTTGATCGCGCCGATGGCACGAGTGAGAGCCTGGAGGTACTGGCTGGCGACGACAAGGCCTATCACGCCGAGTGTGTGCTTAGCCCCAATGGCCGGCATCTTCTCTACTGCTCGCTTGAGGGAGAGCGTGGCGACCTGTATGTAAAAGACCTTCAGACTGGCGCCGTCAATCACATCGTGAAGTCCAAGGGTTACGACGGCGGGCCGTTTTTCTCGCCCGATGGTAAGCGAATCTGCTATCGATCCGATCGCCGCAACCAGCACTACCTGCAGTTGTTCGTGGCCGATCTTGCGTTCAACGAGCGCGGTGAAATCAGCGGCGTGGGCCGCGAGTATCAGCTCACCGATGACGATGTGCTGGTGCACTGGTGCCCGTACTGGACGCCCGATGGCCGTCATTTGGTTTATTCATCGAGCGAGCTTGGACACACCAATTACGAGGTCTACATCATCGATGCCGATCCGGGAAATCTGCCCGGCTCCGACGGCGCCGTCAAGTACGGCACGCGGCGGCGGCGAATCACCCACTCGGATCGAGCGGATGTGCTTCCGGCGTTCAGTCACGACGGCAAGACCATGATCTGGACCAGCCAGCGCGGACCGGATGGCGAGAGCCAGCTGTGGGCCGCGCAATTTGTTTTCGATCCCGATGCCACCATCAAACCTGACGAACCGAAGGCAGCAAAGCCGGCCAAGGCTGAGGAGAATCGCGTCGTGGTGGAGGACCCCGACACCGGGCGCGTTTTCATCTACGACCTGACCACTCACATTCTCTCTGAATACAGCCTCCAGACTCACAAGCTCACCGAGATCAAAGACAAAGCGTTGATCGATCGGTTCATGGAGCTGTACAAGGCTCAGCAGGAAGCAGAGCAAATCAACTGATTGGATCGCTTGCCGTCGGATCACTCCTCTGGCAACCGAAGCAGGGAAACAGCCGTAGTGAGTTAAGATGCCGCGTATGACGATGGGGTGCACACAAGGGCCGATGGCGCGCTGGCGGAAGGCTGTGGCAGCCTCCGCGCTGTTGGTTTCCGCAGGGGGATTCGTCGGCTGCCAGTCGCATCGAGTCGAATACCACAAGCGGCCGGCGTTCTACGAGCGCGCTGCGCTTGGCAAGTTGCCCGATGAACTCGTGCTCGAGGATGGCACGGTCATCAAGTACCAATCGGTCGAGGGGCAAAGCAGCTTCGGCCGCGCCGGCGACGATCGGCGCAAGCCTTTTGCGATTCGAGAAGAGCACGAAGACGCACTGGGAAAGAAACACATTACCCTGCGCGCGCTCCTGCCCGAGCATGTGCTGGCCAACACGCTCGCGTGCCTTCGCAATCAAGAGTACGAGTTGCTGTATGAGCAGATGACCGCCCAGTGCGCCAAGGAAAAGTGCGAGCTTGAAGAGGGAGGCGTTGAGTCATTCATCGACGCGATGCGAAGAAACCGTCACGACCTGGTCGCGACGCTCACGCGCATGGTTGCTGGAATGCCTCACGAAGAGGTCGCCATGATCAACATGGGCGACGGCATCACGCGATGCAAGCTGCGGCCGCAGATTTCAGAGCCGTTCAAATTCAAGTCGGTCGACGTCATCAAGGAGGATGGCGCGATGAAGCTGCTGCGAATCGAGTGAGCGCGGGAGAGCGCGCTGCCAGGCACCTTTCTTGGATTGGTCGCCGCGGAAAAAAGGCGCCAGGCAACATTTCTTGTCAGCACAGGGTGGGATCCTACATTTGGATCCAGGAAATGGCGGCTGGCACGTTTTTCGTTGACCTTTCGTTGGCAGCTGCGTCAACCGAAGCTCACGCCGCTGCTGAGGACGCGCAGGCCATGGGCCAGATGCTCCCACCCTTGAGAGTCGGCCCATCCGATCGCCGGATTGATGAACGTGACAACCTGAATGAGCTTGCCGCTCTCGACAGCGACCGGATGCCCGGTATTGATCAGGGTTCCGGCGCCGAACACCAGGACAACGTACAGCAGCACGAGCTTGAAGAACGTGGAAACGATTCCGCCCCGGCGTCTGCCGCCGGCGGAATATTCATGGCAGTTGCAGCAACAGGACATCGCGGCCTCCTTCGGGGACCCCCGGAATCCCCAAGATCATTGTTCGGCGACGCCCATGCGTTGTTTCAGGCAAGGGTCTGAAACTGCGATTTGCCGGCTCTGAGTCGCAAAAACAAGGGCGGCGGACGTATATCCGCCGCCTTGATCGTTGCGAGGCCTTGAGTCCTTAGGCAGTCTTCGCGGGGGTCTTGCTGGGCGGCGTCGGAGCAGGTTTCTTGCTTCCGCCATCGGGCCCTGGGCCGCCGTCACCAGGAGTCCCGCCGTCGCCGGCAGCCGCCGGGAGCGGAGTGGTCTCGAAATAGAGATTCTCCGCGCCTTCCTTGCGAGTGACCATGATCTTCTGTCCACTCTTGAAATCGCCTGACAGCAGCGACTCTGCCAGCGGATCTTCCACGTATTGGCCGATCGCTCGCCGCAGCGGCCGCGCGCCGAAATCCGGGTTGTAGCCCTTCTCGATCAGGAAATCCTTGGCCGGCTTGTCGAGCTCAAGCTGAATCTCCCTGGACTTGAGCCGCTCGCGCACCTTGGCCAGCTCGATCTCGATGATGTTGTAGAGATCGTCCTTCACCAGCGGCCGGAACACGATGATCTCATCCAGGCGGTTGATGAACTCGGGCCGGAAGAATTTCTCGCACTCGTTCATGAGCGCGCTCTTGATGCGCTCGTAATCCTGCACCTGGTCGCGCTTGCCGAAGCCGAACGACTGGCCGCCCTTGATCAGTTCGGCGCCGATGTTGCTGGTCATGATCAGGATCACGTTCTTGAAGTCGACGTGACGGCCGAAGCTGTCGGTCAGCCGGCCTTCCTCCATGATCTGCAGGAGCATGTTGAACACATCGGGGTGCGCCTTCTCGACTTCATCGAGCAGGACGACCGCGTAGGGTCTGCGGCGAATGCGCTCGGTGAGCTGGCCGCCCTCTTCGTAACCGACGTAACCGGGAGGCGCGCCGATCAGGCGGCTGACATTGTGCTTCTCCATGTACTCGGACATGTCGAGGTACACCAGCGCATCGGCATCGCCGAACATGAACTCCGCCAACGCCTTGGCCAGCAGGGTTTTGCCAACGCCTGACGGGCCGATGAAGATGAACGATCCCATCGGGCGCTTGGGGTCTTTCAGGCCCGAACGAGCCTTGCGAATCGCTCGCGCGACCGACTTGACCGCCTCGTCCTGGCTGACCACCATCTTGTGCAGCTCGGCTTCGAGCTTGAGCAGCCGCTCGGACTCTTCCTTTTCAAGGCGGGTCAGAGGCACGCCGGTCATCTTGCTGACGACTTCGGCGATGACTTCCTCATCGACGATGCCATCCACCTCGTTCATCCGCTCGCGCCATTGCTTCTGGATGTTCTCCTTCTCGGCGCGCAGCTTCTCGGCCTTGTCGCGAAGCTCGGCGGCGGTTTCGTAGTCGGCGTTCTTGACCGCCTCGTCCTTCTTGATCGAAAGGACTTCGATTTTCTCTTCGAGGTCGGCCAAATCGGGCGGCTTGGTCATGGATTTGAGTCGAACGCGAGCGCCGGCCTCGTCGATGACGTCGATCGACTTGTCGGGTTGCACGCGGCCTGGGATGTACCGGCCCGACAGCTCGACGGCCATCTTCAGCGCGTCGTCGGTGATCTTCACACGGTGGTGCGATGCGTAGCGCTCGCGCAGACCCTTGAGGATTTCGAGGGTTTGATCGGCATTGGGCGGCTCGACTGGGATGGGTTGGAAGCGCCGTTCCAGCGCCGAGTCCTTCTCGATGTACTTGCGGTACTCATCGAAGGTGGTGGCGCCGATGCACTGGATTTCGCCGCGCGCCAGGGCCGGCTTGAGCACGTTCGATGCGTCGATCGCGCCTTCTGCGCCGCCGGCCCCAACCAGCGTGTGCAGCTCATCAATAAAGAGGATGACGTTCTTGGCCCGGCGGACCTCGTTCATCACGGCCTTGATTCGCTCCTCGAACTGGCCGCGGTACTTGGTGCCGGCGACCATCATGGCCAGGTCAAGCACGACCAGCCTGCGATCGTGCAGCAAATCGGGCACATCCTGGCTGACAATCTTCTGGGCCAGGCCCTCAACGATGGCGGTCTTGCCAACGCCGGCTTCGCCCAGCAGCACGGGGTTGTTCTTGGTGCGGCGGCAGAGAACCTGGATCAACCGCTCGATCTCGTTCATGCGGCCGATGACTGGATCAAGCTCGCCGCTGCGAGCCAGTTCGGTCAAGTCGCGGCCGAAGCTGTCGAGCGCCGGAGTCTTGCTCTTGCCGCGTCGCTGGGCGGCGGCAGGATCGCCGCCGGCCTGTCCAGGCGCCCCGGCGGGCTCAGCAGGCTCGCCGCCTTCTTCGCTTTCGACGCCAGCGCCCAGCAGGTTCAGAACTTCCTCGCGAACCTCTTCCAGTTTGAGGCCCAAGTTCATCAACACCTGAGCGGCAACACCGTCATGCTCGCGAAGCAGGCCCAGCAGCAGGTGCTCGGTGCCCACGTAATTGTGGTTCAGACTTCGCGCTTCTTCGATGGCGTACTCGATCACCTTCTTGGCGCGGGGAGTCTGGGGCAGCTTTCCCATCGTCACCATGTCCGGGCCGCTCTTGACGAGCTTCTCGACTTCGAGGCGAACCTTGCGCAGATCGATGTCGAGGTTCTTGAGGACGTTGGCGCCGACGCCCGAGCCTTCCTTCACCAGACCCAGCAGGATGTGCTCGGTTCCGATGTACTCGTGGTTGAACCGCTGGGCCTCTTGGTTGGCCAGGGCCATCACTTTGCGTGCTCGGTCAGTGAGCCTTTCGAACATTTGTCTCTCCAGTCGGCGTCGTGGCCGGAGCCAGGACTCGTGCTTATGGCTGTCGGGTGCGAGCGTGCGAGACGCGACCAACTTTAGGTGCGGTCATAACCAACTTCAATGCGGCCAAACCGAGCCGATCTCCTCAGATAACGCAACAGTCGTACCATTTGTTCTTCGGCCAGCAGCTATGACGGATTGAGCCATTGAAGGCGTCTTGTGATGTTGGAGGTGCCGGTTTCGCATGCACCGAGCAATTTATGCCAAATTGGCGGGATGGGCGGCTGCGATCTGCATGCTGGCGCCGGGCCAACTTGAGACGCCGCTGAAAGTGCGCTTCCACTTGGCCGACGGGGTTGAAGTGCGTGGCGACCTCACCATCTGGGACAGCGCCGGCATCGACGGGTCTTTCGGACGCAGGCGGTGGACCGAGCTGAAGGCCGACGATGCCTGGCGACTCTACCAGCGCGTGATGGACCCGCGCTCCGCTGGGCAGTGGGTCGATCTGGGTCGTGTGTTGCTCCAGATGGTTGACGCCGATCGTGACGCGGCTGAGCTTGCCGAGCGAGCGTTCAAGCGAGCGCTACGGTTGGATGAAGTGATCGGGCCCACCGTTGAACAAGCGCGGCAAGACGCTGCGCAGGCCAATCGCGCCCGCCAGGAAGAAGCGGCACAGAAGCTCAGCACCGCATCGCCTGAAGCTCGGCCGTGGCCGGCCGATCCGTGGCCGATTCTGACCCAGCCGGAGCAGCAAGCTGCCATCGCTGAGATGCGGGCCGATGCCGAGCGCATTATTCTCGAGCATCTGGAGGCAACGCTCGAGCCGCTCGAGACCGACCATTTCCTTTTGTATTCCGACGTGCCTCGACCAGAAGCAGCGCGGTGGATCATGCAGCTCGAGAAGGTTTACGAGCTTCTGCGGCGGGTCTTGCCCCCCGCCGATCATTCCAGCAACCGAGCCGCCATGGACGCACAAGATTTCTGGGGAAAGGCCGTCGTCGTTGTGCTGAAGGACCAGGCGCAGTTTCGTGCGATGGAGTCGGAGTCATTCAAGCATTTGGTTCCTCAATCCACGGTGGGAGTGTGTCATCCGGTGGGGCCGAAGGTCTTCATCAATCTGCATCGGCACGATGATGACGCGGCCTTGGAGTGGTCGATGGCGCATGAGACGGTTCACGGCTTGATGCACCGATATCAGACGCCGGTGCGATTGCCTGCATGGGCGAACGAAGGAATCGCCGAGTATGTGGCGGGCCTGGTGCTGCGGGATTCGCCGATGGCCAAGGCCCGTCGGAAGGAGGCGCTGGAGTTCATCCGAAACGGGGGCGATGTGAATGCAATCCTCGATCGCCGATACGCCGATCAGACGTGGCTTCCGCAGGATGCCAACGCCGCCGCTGTCGGAAGTCTATTGATCGAGTTGCTCACAAGGGACCAGCCCACGCGATTTGTGCAATGGGTTGACCAGGTCAAGTCTGGCGACGATTGGGAACAAGCCCTACGCGATCGTCTCACCAGCCGCGCCAAGCTCGCCGACGCGTTTGTGCAGTTCTATAAGGTGAACGATTAGCGTTCTGGCTTGATGTTCGTGCAACCAAAGGTGGCACAACAGAAAGAGTGCCAGGCACCATTTTTCTGTACAGTTGTTCGGTGGCAGAGCAGCTCTTCAGAAAATGGTGCCTGGCACCTTTTCCCGGTGGCACCTTTTCCCGGACGCTAGCTTTCGACGACCTTGCCGTCGTGCAGCCGCACGACGCGATCTGCGCGCTTGGCAATCTCCGGATCATGCGTCACCATCACAATCGTCAGCCCCGAGCGGTGCTGCTGGGCAATCAGATCGAGAATCTCGGCTCCGGTGGTTTCATCCAGGTTGCCCGTCGGTTCATCGGCCAGCAGCACCTGCGGATTGTTCATGAGCGCTCGCGCAATCGCAACGCGCTGGCGCTCGCCGCCGGAAAGCTCGCGCGGGCGATGGGTCAGTCGATGACTCAAGCCGAAGGAGCCAAGCAATTCCTCGGCTCGCCTCCGCAGTCGTCTGGATTGGACTCGATACTGAAGCTCCTCTTCGATGAACGCCGGCAGAATGCCCGCGGCCAGCAGCAGGTACCAGTGCCACCGGCGCCGCCCGACCAGCCCAGGCAGGAACGTGTTTTCCAGAACATTCAGCTCCGGCAGCAAATGATAAAACTGAAAGACGAACCCGACTTCGCGGTTTCGATAGAGGTTGAATCGCCGGTGCGACATCGCCCCCAGCGCTTCGCCGTCGAACATGATTTCGCCGCCGTCGGGCGCATCCGGCCGATCCAGTGCGCCGAGCAGGTGCAGCAACGTGCTTTTGCCCGAGCCCGAAGCGCCGAGCACGGCGACCCATTCGCCTCGATCGATCCGAATGCTCGCCCCTTTCAACACCGGTACATCAACAGCTCCCAGGCGATAGGTTTTTCTCAGATTAACCGCGCTCAAGTGCGGGGTATGCCGCGCGTGTGCCCGCGCCTTTGACCCGGACGATTCGATCGCCATTGGATCATTCATATCGAAGCGCTTTCACCGGGTCGGTGTCGGCAGCCTTGGCGGCAGGCACCGCCGCTCCAATCAGGCTGAAGATGACCGCGCCGATCATCGTGGTGATGGCTGTGGTCATGTCCAAATCGTTCGGAATCGTTGTGAAGTAATACACACTCGGATCCCAGACTGTGAATCCGCCGATGTGATACAACCAAAGAAAGAGCAAGCCGAAAATCGCTAAAGTTGCGGTAGCCAAGCCTCCGAGCACAAGCGGCAGCAATCGTCCGCTGAGGCTGCGCACCACGGTCGCGGCAAGCACTGCCGCGGCCAGACCAAGTATTGCGATCGGTATGCCCAAAGGAGGGTCCGACAAGGCGTGGTGAATGCTGTTGATGTTGTGGGTGACCAGGAACGCCAGCCCGAGCCCGACGATCGAACCGATCACGCCCACCACCAACCCGTACCGTAGGAAGATCCACACGATCCCGCTGCGGCTGGCCCCGATACTGCGCAGAATTCCAATATCGCGCGTCTTCTCGTACACGATCGCCCAGAAGATCGAGAGCACGAGCGCTGCGCACACAACGTAAACCACCGAGAAGATGGTGCGCATGAGTTCGCGCTCTTTCTCCACCGGTCCGATGAACTGCGCTTGCTGCTCCAGCCATGTGAGAATGTTCAAGCCAAGTCCTGGCGACGGCGGCTTCACGATCGCCGTCTCATCGCGATCCATTTCATCCCAGAAGGCCAGGTACGCCTCTTCGACCGACTCGCGCAGTTGCTCCGGAGCGACGCCGTCCTTGGCCCGAACAAGCACC
>JAKEEP010000202.1 GCA_022616475.1 Phycisphaerales bacterium
GAGGGGGATGGAGCCCAGATAAAGCCGCGGTGAAGGTAGTGGGTTTGGATGTGAATGTTGGCTTGAGGGGCGAACTCGTGAACGAGTTCGCGGGCGCGTTGGGATTCGCCTTCGTTCTGGCACAGGACAAAGGTCTCATGCTCCTTGGCCAGCTCCGCCAGCTCGGCGAAGGCTTCGGTGGTGTTCTCGGAGAAAGTTGGAAGGGACTCGACAGGAAGTTCGATCGATTGCTCACCGGCGTTGCCAGGGACGTAGTGATTGATATCGATCATGGCGTGGCAACGTTCCGCGAGCGATTTGAAGACAGCGGGCGGGCCGTAGATACCGCGGGCATCGTGGGCACGATCGAAGTAGCTGCGCCCCTGCTCGGTGATTTCAGCAAGCTCAGCGAGGATCGCTAGAGTTTGTCTCGGCAGATAGGTGGCGAATGAAACCATGCCTTCATCGGTCTGCAGTTTCTCGAGCGTGGCGCCGACGATCTCGACGCGGTCGAGCTTGCGGTCGGAGCCCATGGTTCCCAGGTCGATTTCGTGAATGGCCTCGACCTGGTTGCCGAACAGGTCGATGCGGGCGGGCACCGCTCCGGGCGGGAAGATGTCGATGATGCCGCCGCGGATCGCGAATTCTGCCGGGCTGTCGATTGCTTCGACGCGGTTGTAGCCGGCTTCACTCAGCCAGCGGGCCAGGTCCACGGTATCGAGTTGGTCGCCGGGACGAATAACCCGAAGCAATTGCTGAAGGCGGTCGGCGCGGGGCACAGCCTGCATGAGGGCTTGGATGGGAGCGACGATGAAATCGATTTGGGATTTTGGATTTGGGATTTTGGATTGGATGCTAGAAGCGTCTTCAAGCTGACGGACGAGCGTCAGCCGTTCGGCAAGCAGGTCGAGGCTGATAGATGATTCGCCGGGTGCAAGCTCCATGGCAGGGAACTTGGCGGCGTTGATGCTCAGGGACTCAAGCTCATCGACGGCTTCATCAGCCTCATCGAGATGGGCCACGACCAGAAGGACAGGCCGACTCAACCTTTGCCGAAGCGCCGCGGCAACCAGGACCGTGCTCGATCCAATCGCCCCGCGCGCGGAGATGGCTTCACCCGAAGCGTGCGTCGTGTTGGCGATGGTCTCCGCCAATCGGCGCGCCGCAGGAGTTCCTGCGATTTGGCTGAACCAGGTTGGCTGAAGGAGGTTCTCTGACATGAAAGTGGGCTAGTCCTTGGTGAATGCGCGCAAACCAGCCGCCCGATCGGTTTGATCGGCGTCCGCGCAAGCTTTGCGATCGGGTTGATATTAGGCGCGGGCCGCCTTCAGAAACCCTCAGTCGCCCGATCTGGTTGTGTCGCCGGCGCGTCCAGCGCACCTTCTGCGGTTGAACCCGCACTGGATGCCGTCGCGTATGGCGCCAATCGTTCAATCGTCGCCTTGCCGATCCCGGCAACGCGATCCAAGTCTTCAATCGACGAGAAAAAGCCCTTGGCGTTTCGGTCCTCGACAATCCGCTGCGCGAGCGCCGGGCCTATCGCGGGCAACAGGGCAAGCTCGGCGGCGGTCGCCCGGTTGATGTTCAAGCGAGACTGCGGCAATGGGAGGAGCGAATCGCCGATCGCAGCACCGGTGTCAATGAGAATGACGGGTCGATTCCAAGCCATCCATGCAGCGCACGCCAACAAGACGATGAGAAATCCCACGATCAGGCCGACGCCAGGAACTGAAGATCGTTTGCTAGTCATGCTGAATTCGCGGGGAGGGCATGGCGTCGGCCGGATCGCCAGCTCGATCAAGGGCATTCTCGTTGGATAGCGTCTGTGCGGTTTTCATCGGGAGTTTCAACGGACCCAGCGGTTTTCGCAAGTGCTTGCGCAAACCGATCAGGCGCGACAGGGCGGGCTTGGGCTTGCCGGCATCGCTGATCAACCCGGCATTGGGCAGTTCGGCGTCGGGGTAGTCGAACAAATCGGTCCAGAATATGGACTCCACGAATGGCTTGGAGAGGCAGATTGGGAACAGGCGCGAGATCCATTTGGCCTGCTGCGCCGGCGACCATTCTTCGTGCCAGTGGCCAGCCTCAGGGGCGCTGCTCAAACTTGGAACACCCATCGTCGAGATCAGGATTGGGATTTCCAGAAGGAAGAACCTGTCGAGCATGCTGCTGATCTGCATGAGATCGCGTGCGGCGCGGCCTCGATCGGCCGAGCCGAAGAGCAATTGCACACCAACGGCATCCAGCCGAATGCCTTCCTGCACCAATCGATCGATAAACGTCATCGGGTGCAACGAATCGGAATTGAAGGCCGCATGTTCGCCGAAGGGCTGGGCCAGTTCGATCATGGTTCTGGCGCCCTTGCGGGATTGTCGCCCCAGAAGGGCGGCCATTCGCGCCAGGTCGATCATTTGATCGGAGTTGAAGACGAAGTTCTCGTTGGTGTTCAGCCCCGAGGCGATGTTCCAGATGTTCACGACGCCCTTGTAGCGCTCGACGATTCGCTCGATATGGTCGTAGGAAAGGTCGCGGGTGGTGTCGAAATCGTGCTGCCAGACGTACATCCATTCGGGGAGGGCGCGCTTGGAGAAATCCAGCAGGGGACCGGCAACGATGGGTTTGCCTTGAACGTTGGCCCATTGCATCCAGCGATCCAGATGTTCCCATTCATACTTGCCTTCCTGAACCTCCAGCTCCTTCCAATTGATGGGCACAACCAAGAGGTCGAAGTCCTTGGCGATGAGATCCTTCAAGGGCTGTGAATCGCGCTGCGGCCAGATGCGCACGCCAAGGGTTGTTGGCGGGGCGGGGCGCTGCGCGAAGCGGCGATGCAGGAGGATCTCGGCGTGCGCCAGAGCAAGCCGCTCGCTGGCGTCAATGGCGTGAATCAGCGAGCGGCGTCCCATCCGATCGGCGCGCCGCGGGTCGGCCTGCGTCCAGGCTTCGGCCAGGATGCGGCGCGCCTCTTCCCACAACTTCACCGCCGGATGATCGGCGCTGAGATCGAACATCAGCCACTCCTCAGACTTGGCGATGAACATCTTGACCCGGTGCCGCCCCAGTTCGACCGAAAGAATGTAGGGCTCGGCCCGATCAGGCAGCAGGCAGGTCTGAATCATCAGCCGGCCCATCGAACCGGCGTCGTATTGGAGGCAGAGCGCCACCGCCTGCGCCCCGCGCTTTCGGCAACTGATCACGCCTTGGGCGAATGAGATCTCGCCACCAACCGGAATCTCGTCAGGCCCCACCAAATGGGCGTTGACCAGCGGCCAGTCGGCGGCGGGACCTTGGTCGTCATAGACGGCAAAGCGAAGCATGCAGAGGAATCAGTCAGGCAAGATCGGAGGGCGGGGCTCTGGAGTCGGCGGGCCGAGGTCAGCAGTCATTCGGATGGGCGGTGTTTAACACGGCGTGTGGACAAACTTAGTTCTTCGGGCATTGTTGCGGGATTTTCGATGGTGGCAACTTGTGCGTGCATGACGTGAATCCGAGCAACCCGGTCGATAGGATGCATTTGGCATCGCCGCAGCATGGAAAGCTATACTGCCGGGCAATGATCAACATGACCAAAACAGTCGGCAACCAGACCGATCAAGCGGTATTCCAGACGCATCTCCCCCTGCCGGGGCGTCGACAGGGCAAAGTTCGGGACATTTACCGCATTCCATCACAGAAGGGGCAGCCACTGCGAATGCTGATCGTGGCGACCGACCGCATCAGCGCGTTCGACGTGGTGATGCCAACGCCGATACCCACCAAGGGACAGCTCCTGACGCAGATTAGCGTGCGATGGTTCGAGCTGCTCCGATCGCTGCACCGGGTGAACGATCATCTGGTTTCGACCGATCCCGCGGACGTGCCGGGCCTCAGCGGTTCGGAGCGGGCGGAGCTGAGGGAGCGGATGATGTTGGTTCGCGGCGCCAAGGTCGTGCCCATCGAATGCGTCGTGCGCGGGTACCTGGCGGGCTCGGGTTGGGTTGAGTACAAGCAGTCGCAAACGGTCTGCGGGATCAAGTTACCCAAGGGATTGCGTCAGTGCGATCGTTTGCCCGAGCCGATTTTCACGCCTGCGACAAAAGCGGAAGTGGGGCACGATGAGAACATTGATTTTGAGCAAGCGGCCCAGATCGCCGGCCGGCCGGTGATGACCAAGCTCCGGGACATTTCGCTTGAGATGTACGCCAGCGCGGCCCGGCATGCCGAATCTCGCGGAATCATCCTGGCCGACACCAAGTTTGAGTTCGGATGGGCTCTTGACTCAAACGGCGCCGCGACCGACGAATTGATCCTGATCGATGAAGTGCTGACGCCCGACAGTTCGCGCTTCTGGCCTGCCGACGAGTATGAGCCGGGGCGAGATCAGAACAGCTTCGACAAGCAGTATTTGCGGAACTATCTTCTGGAGTTGGTGAAGGCGGGCCGGTGGGC
>JAKEEP010000203.1 GCA_022616475.1 Phycisphaerales bacterium
GCAACGGTCATGGGTTGAAACCACAGAGATCACAGAGGACACAGAGAAGGCATTGAGGCAGATACAAGTCCCGGTAGCAGGTTGTGGTGATCAGAGTTCCGGCGTATGGACTCCAGTTACTAACTCTCTCCTTCCTCTGTGCTCTCTGTGACCTCTGTGGTTAATGCTCTTTCAGTTTCCCGTTCATGCCTCGCTCGGGGGCCTCGCCACCCAGCGCGCGGACGATGATGGTGACATTGTGATCGATCATTCCTACGTACGTTCCTTCGTAGGTTCCATCGGCTCCCATGGCGTCGGAGAACAGTTCGCCGCCGATCTTGACCTGATGGCCTTGGGCGTTGGCGCCTTCAACCAGGGCCCGGATGTTCTTGTCGGAAACGCTGGATTCGGTGAAAACCGCGCTGATCTTGCGCGAAACGAGCATGTTCACCAGCGATTCAATCTTGGCCAGGCCTGCTTCGGAGTCGGTGCTGATGCCTTGAATGCCCTCCACTTCCATGTCATAAGCGCGCGCGAAGTAGTTGAACGCATCGTGAGCGGTGACCAACACGCGGCGCTCGGCGGGAACCGTTGCAAGCCGCTCGCGCGCGTAGGCATCGAGCTTCTTGAGCTCATCAATGAATCGCTGACCGTTCGACTGATACAACTGAGTGTTGGCCGAATCGTGTTCCGAAAACTTGGCGATCACGACTTCGGTCGCCTTGATCCAGCCGTTGGGATCCATCCACACGTGCGGGTCGTAGTGGCCGCCGAAGTTCTCCGGCTCCAGCAGATATTTCTCATCGAGCAGCTCGGTCACCGCGTGCACCGGCCGGCCGCTGCTTGCGACTTTGACAAAGACATCGCTCATCTTGCCTTCCAGGCTCAGGCCGTTGTAGAAAACGATGTCGGCCGAGAGCAGGGCGGTCATGTCATCGCGCGTGGCGCGGTACAGGTGCGGATCGACGCCCGCGCCCATGAGCGAGCGCACTTCGGCGCGATCGCCGGCCACGTTGCGCACGATGTCGGCGATCATGGCCGTGGTGGTCACGACGTGATAGTGGTCGTGTCGCCCTTCGGTTGAACCTCCCTGCGCGTTGGGGCGGTCGCAGCCCGTGGCAAACGTGGCCGCCACGATCATCAACATCATCGAAAGAAATTTCATAAAGTTCATTCCTTACTCAGAAGCGAACGGTCATTCCAATAAAAGGGTTGAAGTCATCGGCCGCGTCGGTCAGTCCGAAGTTGACGCCGCCATCCAGTTGAAAGTCTTCGGTCACGGCAAACGTTACGCCCATGCCGATCAGACCGCGGTAATCGCTCTCTGAGTCGGTGCTGGCGATGCCGATGTACTCCACGTAGCCGCCCAGACGATCGGTGATGTCGTGGCCCAGCGCGACGGTGTACAGGAACTCCAGGTCGTAGTTGTCATCGGCGGGGTCGTAGACGCCATCGAACTCCGCCATGAGGCTCAGGCTCCAGCCGTCAGCGAGTTGTGTGGCGAACGGCACGATCAAGCCCCCTTCGACTTCATCGTTGCCGATCTCGTCCGATGCAGTTGGGAGCTTGATGTAGGGCATGAGCGCCAAAGCGCTCCGGCCTTCATCATTCCCCCAAAGATTGACCTTGGCGCGCAGCTGCGTGTCGCCGAATCCCTCTGCGCGCTGGCCATTCTGCTCGATCACATATGGATCGATGACCAGTTGCACATCGGTGTTGTTGAGCACGCCGAGCTTGATGTTCATTGGCGCGACAGTTAGCGAATTGCTGCCGCCCTCGCGCACGTAGTCAACGAAGCTCATTTCGATTTGGATGTGGCCGGCATCGACGGTGTACGGGCTTTCGGTTACATCGGGCCGGTCGGCCGACAACTCGCGCATCAGATCGCGCGGGGTTGGGTTCAAGAGGGTGTAAGCATGCTTCTGATGCGCGAGTGATGACTGGGCCCAAGCCATCGGTGTGCAGGGGGCCAGCGCCGATGCAATCCAGAGCGCGCCGTGATTGAACGTTGGAGTCTTCATGATTCAGTTCGATACCACTCTGATACGGCCCTGCCGTGCCTGTTCCAAAAGCGATTTCATCGCCTGGAGCGTTGCATCGCCCACATGGTGCTCGATGCCCTCGGCATCGCGGTGCGCGTCGGCCTCGGGGACCCCAACAGCCAGAAGGAAGGCGACAACGGTCTCGTGACGCTGCCGAGTCATCGCCGCCAGCCGCTCGCCCTTGGCGGTAAGACGAATGGGCCGATACGGCTCGGTCTCAACCAGTTCCTGTTCCTGAAGGCGGGTGATGATGCGGCTCACAGTCACGTGCGAGACGCCAAGGTGCCGAGCAAGGTCGATGACGCGGCACGCGCCGGTGCGATGAACAATGTCTGAAATCGCTTCGACATAATCCTGGGCCGTCTCGGCGGCGTGATCGGCACGCACCTTCACGAATGGGGCCGCGACCGTTCCTGAAGTTCGCTTCATCTACCAATCTGTAGCATATGCTACAATCGAGTCAAGTTCCGATATGGCCTATTTTGCCAGGAATCAGTGAATATTGCGGTATATCCGTGTCGGAAGGCGCTGCATTTGTAGTAATTGCTACGATCTTCGACGCGGCACGCTTGGCCGGCAGCCCCGCGGATGATGTGGTGACAGCCTGCCCGCACCCCGATTATGCTGGCGATTGTGCCGGCTCACCAGTCAGATCAGCCGACCGATCAGCAGCTGGTCGCCGCCGCCAATCGCGGCGATCGCGCGGCCTTTGAGGCCCTGTACGAGCGGTACCGCGATTGGGTTGTCGGGCTGGCTCAGCGATTCACGCACGACCGAGAACTGGCGCTCGATGTCCTGCAGGAAACATTTCTGTATTTACTCCGCCAATTCCCCGGCTTTGAGCTTACTGCGCAGCTCAAGACGTTCCTCTACCCAGTCGTGCGGCACACGGCGTTGGCGATGGCGCGAAAGGCGCGGCGATCGACCAAACTCGATTCGGAGTTGATGGCCGAGCTCTGCGCGAATCCGGCTTCACGAACTGACCTGACCCATTTGTATGACGCTGTGCAGGCCTTGGACGATGGCCACCGCGAAGTGCTGATTCTGCGGTTTGTCGATGATTTGAGCCTTCAGGAAATAGCGGTGGCCATGCAAATTCCGCTGGGGACAGTGAAATCCAGGCTTCACCACGGCTTGAACATGTTGCGGCAAGACGCCCGTTTGAAGAGATTTTTCATTGATTGATGAACCTTCTGGCGGGACGCGCCCTCAAGAGTGTGGAGTAGTCGCGAATGAGACCAGACGCCGAGGAAAACGATGACAAGGCGGGAGAGTCGCCCGAGGAGTGGCCGGAGCTGTCGGCTGGGCTTTCGACGCTCTTTCGCCACGCGCCGATCGAGGTTTCTGAGGTTCCCGCAAGCGTTGACCAGGAAATGCGTCTGGCGATCCGCGCGCATTACGACCAGTTCTTCCGGCGCCGCAGATTCGTTTCGTGGAGGCTCGCGCCATGGGCGGGCGCCGCGGCGGCGGTGGCCGCTGGTCTGACGGCTTGGATTGTGAGTCAGCGCCACTCGCCGGCGCCGCAACCGCAGGCGCGCCAGCAACTGTCGGGCGATGTTGATGGCAACGGCCTGGTAGACATTCTGGATGCCTACGCGCTGGCGCGCCGACTGCAGAACTCACAGCCGCTGGAGTTGACGCTCGACCTCACCGGCGACGGCGCGATCGACCGCATGGATGTCGATGCAATCGCGATGGAGGCGGTGGCGTTGGCACCGCAGGGAGCGAGCTCATGAGGCGGTTTCTTTTGATCATCGCATTCGCCTTCGTTGGAGCCGCACTTTCAGGCGCGGCGATTCTCGATGAGCGATGGTCATCGATTGAGCGCGATGGTGCCGCGCCCGCGACGATCAAGTTCGACGCCGTCGAGATTTGGATCGACAGCAAGGATCAACCGCTCGCGGCGTATCAGCTCGAATTCAAAGCCGTCGCCGGCGATGTGAAAATCGTCGGCATCGAAGGCGGCGAGCACAGTGAATTTGCCAGTCCTCCGTACTACGATCCGCGCGCCATGCAGCAGGAGCGCGTGATCATCGCATCATTCAGCACCGCGCGAGTCGAAGCGCTTCCGAGCGGTCGCACCCGACTTGCGACGATTCACGTGCAGACCAGCGGCGATAAAGAACCCGAATATGAAGTGAAGCCGGCCGTGCTGGCGACGATCGATGGAAAGCCGATTGAGGCTCGGATCGAATTGAAGTGAACCGGTCAACTAGAACAGGACGCAAGAACATGAACAAGCTTTGTGCACTTGGCGCGATCATCGGCAGCACGACTCTGTTGGCGCTTGTTCTTTCGAGCGGATGCACCAAGACAAAGCGCGGAATGTACAGCGTGGAAAATCCAGCCCGGTAGAGCAGGAGGCATCAGCATCCGCGCCAGGTACCAGGATGCAGGCTGGCGCGTCACGGGACGGGTACGCCAGCATCTCGGTTCAGGACACGGATTTGGCGCATGTGCACGAAATGATCAAAGATCGTTCGGGATTTGGATCCACCAGTTTTGCCGGGCGTGCCAGCAGAAGCTCACCCGCGCTCGCGCGCAGCCAAGCCCCTTCCGGTTCGCTCCCAGCCCTCGATGAAGAAGTCTGGGTCATCGTCAAACCCGATCCATCCACCGCAGCGGCCCCAACCGAAAAAGATGAAATCCCCGGCTGCGGCGCCATCATGTGCCGCTTGCCCGAATCGCCCGGCAGCCAAACAACCAAAGACGTTCCCCTCCCCCTCAAGCACACCGAAGTCCAATCGCAGATCAGCGCCTACATCGCATCAGTCGAAGTCACGCAACAGTTCTACAACCCCTACGACAGCAAGATCGAGGCCGTGTATGTGTTTCCGCTGCCGCAGAACGCCGCCGTCAGCGGGTTCATCATGACCATCGGCGAGCGCAAGATTCGCGGCATCATCCGCGAGCGCGAGGAAGCCCAACAAATCTACAACGAAGCCAAATCGCAAGGCTACGTCGCATCACTGCTCACGCAGGAACGTCCCAACATCTTCACCCAGCACGTGGCCAACATCGAGCCCGGCAAGCAGGTCGATGTCAACATCACCTACTTCCACACGCTCGCGTACGATGATGGCTGGTACGAGTTTGTGTTTCCCATGGTCGTGGGACCGCGTTTCAACCCACCCGGAACTACTGATGGCGTCGGATCAGTCGCCCGCGGCGCTTACGGCGCATCCGGTCAGAAGACCGAAATCCAATATCTTCGCCCCAACGAGCGCAGTGGCCACGACATCGGCCTGACCGTCGACATCACAGCCGGCATCACGATCGAAGAAATCATCTGCAAGAGCCACAAAATCGAGATCGCCAACGAGGCCTCGGAGCAGGTCCGAGTAAGCCTGAGCGAGCAGGATTTGATTCCCAACAAGGACTTCGTTCTGCGATATCGCGTGGCCGGCGAGCAGGTCAAGACCGCGCTCCTCACCCATCGCGATGAATCGCGCGGCGAGAGTTACTTCACGTTCATGCTCTTTCCTCCGCAGCAGCTTGGCAATGACGAGCATGAGGCGTCGCGACAACCCATGGAGATGATCTTCGTCATCGACTGCTCAGGCAGCATGAACGGCGCGCCGATCATGCAGGCCAAGACCGCCGTGGATCACGCGCTGAGCCGACTTCAGCCGCAGGACACATTCCAAATCATCCAGTTCAGCAACAGCGCTTCACAGTTCGGCCAGCACCCGGTGGCGGCGACGCCCGAGAACGTAAAGCGCGGGAAGGCGTACGTTTCAAACCTGCGCGGCGAGGGCGGCACCATGATGATCAACGGCATCAAGGCCGCACTGGATTTTCCCCA
>JAKEEP010000204.1 GCA_022616475.1 Phycisphaerales bacterium
ACCAGAACATCCACGCCGCGCGCCGCACACATCTCAAGGATTTCCTTCATCGGAAAGATCACCGCCGTCGGCGAACTGATGTGATCCACCACCACCAGCCGGGTGCGCTTCGTGATCGCCCGCTCAATCGCCTCAACCACGCGCTCAGGCGACGTCAGCGGCATCGGCACGTTGACCTCGATGTACGTGCTTCCCGTCTCTCGCGCTGTGTACTGCATCGCCTTGCGCACCGCGTTGTAGACGTGGTTGGTGGTGATCAGCTCGTCCCCGGCTTTGAAGCCGTAGCTCAACGACCGCAGCACCGCGTTGATCCCCCCGGTCGCATTCGTCACGAACCCCATATTCTCCGGCTTCATCCCCAACAGCGGCGCGACCGCATGCTTGGCCTGGCCAATCAGCTTGTGCCTCCGCCGGTTTAGCCACTCAATTGGCCGGGCTTCGAACTCCAGGCGCCGCTCCCCTTGCGCTTTGAGCACGTCCAACGGCCGCGCCCCAAACGATCCGTGGTTCAGAAACGCGATCTCTGGATCAAGAGCCCACTCCGAAATTGTGTTGTGGCCAAGCGGCGCCGGGGGCTGCGACTGGAACTTCCCGGCCGCTTGCTTGATCTGCTGGGTCGGCATCCGCCAAGCCTAGCCGATGCGCGTTCCCTAGTCACCCGCCCGTGTTGTGTATCGCTATGAGCGTGGAGTTTTTGCCAGGTTGTGCCTTCCAAACAGCTGATTCTGCAGGTACGCTCAACCAATCAAATCAACAGGAGGAGAACACCATGCGCCCCGAGCCGCGCCATCGTCCGCTGCGATCGATCCTCGCCGCCTCATCGATAGCCCTGACCGCCGCCGTTTCTGGGCCCGCATTCGCGTGGCCATCGTTCGCGCCGCTGGGGGATCTGCCCGGCGGCTCGGCGCATAGCGAGGCCTGGGGTGTCTCCGCCGACGGCTCTACTGTGGTCGGCGCCAGCATCATCTCCGGCAACATCATCTTCGGCGGCACCTACGCCGCCTTCAGGTGGACGGCCTCCACCGGTCTGGTTGACATCTACAACCTTGGCGGCATTGGCACCATCTGCCGCGGCTATGGCGTCAACGCCGAGGGTTCGGTCGTCGTCGGCATGGCCGACTACGGTGTCATGTCGTCTACCGGAATTGTCGCGTTCATCTGGAGCGAAGCAACAGGCGTGATTGAAATCGGCGACCTGCCCGGCGGCACGTATGCCTCGCTGTCGGCGGCACGCGGCATCTCGGCCGACGCCGCGATCATCGCCGGCCAGGGGGAATCCGAGTTCGGACCCGAACCCTTCCGCTTCACCACCGCCGATTTCACGTTCTTTGGCTTGGGAGACCTCAAAGGCGGCGCCTTCGGCGGTTCAGCCTTCGGCATCAGCGCTGATGGCACGACCATCGTCGGATCTTCAGTTTCCACCGATGGCACCCAAGCGTTCCGGTGGACCGAATCCGAGGGCATCGTTCCCCTGGGTTACCTTCCCACTGTCGAGGGCGTCGTTCCATTCTCCGAGGCGTACGCTGCCAGCGCCGACGGCTCAGTCGTCGTTGGGCTCTCGCGCTCCCTGGCATCTGCTCAAGCTGGATGGGAAGCGTTTCGCTGGACTGCCGAGGGCGGCATGGAGGGCCTTGGCGATCTGCCCGGCGGTGCGGTTCTCAGCTCCGCGTTCGCGACCACCGCCAATGGCCAGATCATCGTCGGCCGCGCCGGTGTTCTGGGATTCTGCTCGCCCTTTGGTTGCCAGACCGACGGCCGGGCGTTCATCTGGGACGCCCAGCACGGACTGCGCGATCTCACGATCGTTCTCACCGACCTTGGAATCGATCTCACGGGTTGGGAGCTCATCGAGGCCCGGGGCATTTCTGCCAACGGCCAGTTCATTGTCGGCACTGGTTTCAATCCGGCAGGCGAGGTTGAAGCATGGCACGCCGACATCGGCCCCCCGCCGGTCTTCGGCGACATCAATGGTGACGGGGATGTGAACGTGGAAGATCTGCTTGCGATCATCTCCGCATGGGGACCATGTCCCCCGATTTTCCCGCCCGATTGCCCGCCTGACCTCAACGGCGATGTCATCGTCAATGTTGCCGACCTTCTGCTTGTGATCAGCAATTGGAGCTGAGCCGCTCAGCTCGCGTCAGTGCGGTGCAAGTCATCATGAGCGCATCACCGCCGGGTACTGCAATGGTCAACGACACGGTCAACCGGGGCGGCGCGCCAGCGGCACGCCGCCCCATCGGATCATCGTCCAGCAACCTCGACCAGGAGGTTTCGCGTCACCACGTCGGCGTGGCGTGCACGCGCATGACGATGTCGAAGCACACCATGCCGTTCATCGACACCGTGCTGTCGATCTCCGGGAAGTTGACTGAGCTGTTGACCAGTCCGCTATCGAAGTGCCGCAAATTGCCGCCATTGATGCTCAGATCGAGCTCAAGCTGATCGATGGGCCCGGCGAAGCCGTCAATGTGCGTGTAGGATCCGGCGCCAGTGATCTTGATTCCGCCGTCTTCGACCTTCCATTCCACGCTCACGACGGCCAACTCGCGGACCGTGCCGAAGTCAAGGATCGGGACCAGTGCGAATGTGCCCGAGAGCGGCATTTCGTTGGTGATCGGGCACAAGCAAGGCGGGAAGCAACCCTGTTGGAAGGTGCTGTCATCCTTGAGTGTGTAGTTGACGATTTCCTTCTTGGGCACGGGCTTGGCGGTGATCCAGATGCCAGTGTCGTAGCAGTAGAACCCGTTGATGGAGATGGCGATGACGATGGCCGGGAACTCGGTGCCGCCCACGACCCAGCCGCTGTCGAAGTGCTCGGAGGGCCCGCCGTCGGTGGACAGATCCAATTCGAGGCGATGGAGCGCCGCGAACTCGCCGCCGATGGTGTACTTGCCGCTGCCGGTGATGTGACGCTCGTTGTCGCCGGTGGGGTCAGGTTGGCCGTCAAGCGCGACGGTCCAGTTGACCTGGCTGACCTCATAGGTGTCGAAGGGCGGGCCTTCTTCAACAAGCGTGAGCCCAAAGGTGCCGCGCACCGGCACCTCGACCATGATGGGGCAGTCGCAAGGATCAAAGCAGCCCTTCTGGTACAAACTTGGATCCTGGAGCCGATAGATAACGGTGTCGGCGGCCAGGGCGGCGCTGTTGACGGCCAGGCAAAGCAACATTGACATCGCGGCGATCAGAACGTGTTGTCTGCGCATGATCACAATCCTCCTGTCTTCTGTTTTCCGTTGGGCGGCATTCCCGGGCTGCCGCCACTCGCCCAGACCAACTAGTTTGCCAAGCTCGTAGGGCTTTGCAAGAAACTTGTGCGTGACGATTGAGAATCGCGCTCGTTAGACGCAGTCCAAGTTCCGGTGACAGGCACCAGTCCTGGCGTCTCGCCAATGCTTAACCCCTCCAGTGCGCAGGGCACAGAACCTCCGATTCTTGATCGGGGTTCCCGTGTCTGATAATTTGCCAAGAAATCCCCCAAGATTCCATTTGCAATACGGACCATGTTGGGGTAACGTAGTCCAAACAGAATAGCCGATGTAATCTGAAGGGCATCCTGGCAGATGGTCGAGATGCTGGGCGAGAAAGTACCACAACATATGGTAATCCCATCATCATCATCAACCAGCACTTGGAGAGTGTAATCAGATGTCGGTCATGCCACTGGTTCAGATCGGTCCTGGCGGTCACTACACCGCCGGCTACTATCCGCTCGGCTCAAAATTAGACGATTCGGCCGGCCCAATCTTGGCCTCCGGGTTGTCTGATAGGCGACCGGCAGGTTCAGTAACTCACGGCCAATCGCATGTGAACAGCAAATCGCGCCCCCGACGATCGTTTATCGATCGGTTGCTTGGAATTGATCGGGTTGAGCTGAGTCCGGCGGCGCAATTGACTGTCGATGCGACCACCGGGCAGGCGGTCGGCGGCGACTTGCGGGACACCGTTCGGGCATGGCTGCAGGGCCAGGTTCGAGCGATCCAGCGCATCAACATGGAATTGGATGCGCTGCTGGTTGAGATTGTGCAGGCTTCGTGCCGGCACGCCATGCTCGCCTCGGCATCATTTTCGGGGCCGTTGCCCCAGGTTTGTCGTGTTTCAAGCCGCCCGTTGGTGGGCCGGCTTGCAGAGATTTGCATTCCGGTCAGCTATTTCTCGCCCGTTATGCCAAAATACGGCGCATCAGACGCACGCAGCGCCTTGCAGGAGTACCGCTATGAACCTCACACCAAAGCAGCTGAAGATTCTCCAATTGATTCGCGATTCGCGCATTGTTCGGGGTTATTCACCGACCATGCAGGAGCTCGCCGACGAGCTGGGCATCAGCAAGGTAACCGTCTTCGAGCACGTCGAGGCGCTGATCAAAAAAGGCGCGCTCAAGCGCGATCCCAACAAGGCTCGCTCTTTGTCCATTTGCGATGACGCGGTGGTGCCCGACGAAGCGCGGCCGCTGAGCTTTCCATTGGTGGGGAAGATCGCGGCCGGCAACCCGATTGAGAAGTACGAGACGTCGGATCACCTCAACATCGAAGAGCTCTTCGGCCCCCGCGCCAACCAGAGATCCGGTTCATTCGCCTTGAAGGTCGATGGCGATTCCATGAAAGACGAGGGCATTCTCGACGGCGACTACGTCATCATTGAGCGCCGAGAAACCGCACGCAACGGCGAGCGCGTGGTGGCCATGCTCCGCAACGGCGAGACCACGCTGAAGACGTTCTACAAGGAGGGCGACAAGGTTCGCCTTCAGCCGGCGAATCCGGATTTTGAGCCGATTGTGGTCAAGGATTGCAAGATCCAGGGCGTCGTTACCGGCGTGTTGCGGCGATATTGAACTTTGTTTTCGGCCGTAGACCACTCGTCGTGAGCCGGCACGTAACAGGTCCCCGCTCAATCGGGCGACATCAGGAGCCGGCGTTGGGCTGCCTCCTGGCGCTCGGCGGCGGCTCGCACATCATCCATGTAGCGGCTGTACAACTGCATCGCCGGCTCACTTTCAAACCAAATCCCCTGGGCCGCCGCATCGAACTTCCAGTACCCCCAGTAATCTTTCATAACTCCCAGAGCGGAGATCATCGATTGGAACAGCTTCTGATCCTCGCGCCAAATCTCGATCAACACGTCGAGGCCGCCCTTTCGGAGCTGGGCAAGTTCTCGTTGAATGACTGGTGAACTGAGGTTCTGCCCTTTCAGTTCAGATTCGAAGCGTGCAGGCAGCGCCATGACCAGTTTGCCTACGGCAAGCCCATCAGCCTGGGCCTTCTTGGCCAGGGCGATGCGATCCTCGATCGCCTTTGGCGAGTTCAAGGTCGCCGGCTCAAGGTGACCGGCGGTCACGAAAGCCTGGGTGCTCTTTTCGTACGCGTGTGCCGGCGCTTCGATCTCGCGGAGCACGCTGATACCGGCTTTGAGCGCCGTGGCCTGGTCGCCCGACAGCTTCTGGGCTGATCGCTCGAGCTTGTTGAGGTACTGACTCATCAAACCGGCATTGGGCCCAAAGCCATTGGAATCGAGTTGAACTCGGGCTTGCTGGCGAACCTCCTGAGCATGCTCGCGAATCTCACTCATCGCTGCATGCTGCTTCACGCCCTCTGAAACTGTCGAACTGAGCGCGGTGATCGCAAACACCGCCCCGACAATGACGGCTGTGGCACCAACTACGCCTGAGCCAATCCAGACCCACAACTTGACATCGATTGAGCGTTTCGGCCGCCGCGGGCGCCAATCCACTTCGCGAGCCCAGGGCAGATCCTCGTATGACCGATTGCTTGGATGAGTCACTTCAACTTGCCTCCGGCTTGACGAACTCAGTTTAGCAAATATCACTTGAAAACCAGGGCCTTCAGAGTGATTTTCGAAATCGATTGTCGTTGAGATTGGCTGGTCAATGGCCTTGGAGCGCCGCTGGTGCTACATTCACTGTTTCGTCCAAGCGATATGGCCATCAAAGAAACGAGCAGTCGAAAATCAGACGCCCCGAACGAAGCCGGCGTGGTCCCGCATTCTGAAGTCGTTCCCATCCTTGACTTCGGCGGCCAGTATGCACAGTTGATCGCGCGGCGCGTACGCGAGGCCGGCGCCTACAGCACGTTGATGGCGCCGGGAGTCACGATCGATGAGCTTCGGGCGCTGAAGCCGCGCGGGATTATCCTCTCGGGCGGGCCATCGAGCGTGACCGAGGCCGGCGCGCCCAAGTGCGACCCGCGGCTGTTTGATCTTGGCGTGCCGGTGCTGGGTATTTGCTATGGGATGCAGATGGGCTGCCAGATTCTGGGGGCGGGTGTTTCCAAGGGCAAAGCGGGTGAGTACGGCCGGGCCCGGCTGAACATTCTCGATCGGAAGGATCTTCTTGCGGGCATTCCCGCAAAGACGACGGTCTGGATGAGCCACGGCGATCAGGTCACTGATCTGGGCGATCAATTCGACATTCTTGCGACCACTCCCACATGCCCCTTCGCGGCGGTGCGGCACAAGAATCGCGCGTTCTACGGCGTGCAGTTTCATCCGGAAGTCACGCATACCCCTCATGGCGTGGACATCCTGCGCAACTTCCTTTACGAGGTTTGCGGCTGCTCGGGGACGTGGCGGATGGCCGACTTCATGGAATCGGAAATCCAGCGCCTGCGAAAGCAGGTCGGGAGCGGGCGCGTTATTTGCGGGCTGTCGGGCGGAGTCGATTCCTCGGTCACGGCGGCGCTGCTGGCCAAGGCGATTGGCGATCAACTCACCTGCATCTTTGTGGACAACGGCCTGCTGCGCAAGAATGAGCGCGAGCTGGTTGAGGCGACGTTTCGCGATCACTTTGCGATCGATCTTCGTGTGGTGGACGCGTCGGGAGACTTTTTGTCTGACCTCAAGGGTGTGACCGAGCCGCAGGAAAAGCGCCGGCGCATCGGCCATCGGTTCATCGAAGTGTTCAAGAACTCCGCGCGACAGATCAGCGCCGACGGTCAAGGGCCGGTCAAGTTTCTGGCGCAAGGCACGCTCTATCCCGATGTGATCGAATCGGGCCAGGGCCACGCGGGCACGGCCGCGAACATCAAGATGCATCACAATGTTGGCGGCTTGCCGAAGGATTTGGGTTTCGATTTGATTGAGCCGCTGCGCAACCTCTTCAAGGATGAAGTGCGGCAACTAGGCGAAGTGCTGGGCGTGCCGGCGCAGATCGTCTGGCGGCACCCGTTCCCGGGGCCCGGATTGGCGGTGCGCATCGTGGGGGAAGTGACGGCGGCGCGGCTCAATGTCCTGCGCGACTGCGATGAGATTCTGCTCGAAGAGATCATCGCCAGCAACCTGTATCGAAGCACGAACCAGGTGTTCGCGGTGCTCTTGCCGGGCGTGCAATCGGTTGGCGTCATGGGCGATGGCCGGACCTATGAGTCGGTCATCGCGATCCGGGCGGTGGAGACGCAGGATTTCATGACCGCCGATTGGGCGAAGATTCCGTTTGCGGTGCTGGCCACGATCAGCAACCGCATCATCAACGAAGTACCGGGCGTGAATCGGGTGGTGTACGACATTTCATCCAAGCCGCCGGCGACGATCGAGTGGGAGTGACGCTGATCGGTGTTCGGAGGATCATCGGTCAGTTCGCCTAAGTCCGATTGCTGAATAGAAGCTTGGGCGACCTCGGACTGGAAACGAACCAGCTGGTCCGTCGCCTAGCATCGCGCGTCTGAGCCACTGCATAGGAGAGGCGCGCTGATGGCCTTTTCCAAGCCAACTCAATCGATTTGGAGCGCCTCGGTCAAGCCGCCGCGCGTGGCGCAACTCAACGGGGATTTGAGCGACGTGGGGATCGTTGGCGCAGGAATCACAGGCATGACGGCGGCCGCGCTGTTGAAGCGAGCCGGGTTGAAGGTGGCGGTGCTGGAGCGCGAAGAGTTCGGCCAGCATGGAACGACGCATCGCACCAGCGCCCATCTGACCTGCGCGCTCGACCAGTCCTATCCAACTCTGATTCGCAAGTTCGATGAACAGACCGCTCAGCTGGCGGTGGAGGCGAGCGCAACGGCGATTGACATGGTGGAGCTGTTGGCCGGCGAGCTGGGCTTCGACAACGAGTTTCGGCGCGTCGATGGGTACCGCTACACCGAATCCACGGATCAGGTTGAGGAAATCGAGAGCGATTGCGAAGCGGCGCGCAAACTGGGGCTGGATGCGGAGTTAGTGGACGAAATCCCCCTGGGTTGGACGATCAAGCGCGGTCTCCGTTTGCCGCGTCAGGCGCAGTTTCATCCGCTCAAGCACATTTTCGGCCTGGCGAAGTTTGTGCATGGTGATGGGAGCTTTCTGTATCACAAGTCGCCGGTGCGGAGCGCAGAATATGGCGAGCGTTGCCGCTTGGAGACTGATCGTGGTGTTGTGACGGCTAGGCACGTCATCCTCGCGACCCATTCGCCGATGGGCGTGTGGGCGACGCTGCAAACTCGCATGGTTCCGCACCATTCGTATTGCCTGGCGATTCGCGCGAAATTCGATCGCGGCGAGGCGCCCGCGGGTTTGTTCTGGGACACGGCTGATCCATACAACTACATCCGCCGCCTTGGGCCGGATGATGGCGATGTGATGATCGTCGGCGGCGCCGACAGCAAGACTGGGCACGAACGCGACACTCGCAAGCGCTTCGATCAGATGGAACAGTTCGCGCGCGAGCGCTTCGAGGTCAAGTCGATCGAGTACGCGTGGTCAGACCAGTTCTTTGAGTCGGCCGACGGCTTGCCGTATATCGGCCGAGGGCCCGGCGAAGAGAACGTTTACGTGGCGACCGGATATTCAGGGACGGGCCTGACCTACGGCACCGCGTCGGCGATGCTCATCAGCGACCTGATTCTCGGGCGCAGCAATGCGTGGGAGAAGGCATTTGATCCAGGTCGAGTCAAGCCGCTGGCTTCGGCCAAGCGGATGCTGGAGAATGTGGGAACGGCGCTCCAGGGGCTTGTGAGTGACCGTTTCTTCCGCCTGGCAGAAAGAGATCTTCTCTGCGATCCAGCCGGATGAGGGCAAGATTGTCTCCGCCGATGGCCAGCGTTTGGCGGTGTATCGCGACGAGAAGGGGAGGCTACAAGCGGTTTCGCCGGTGTGCACGCATTTGGGATGCATGGTTGAGTGGAACAACGCTGAGAAGCACTGGGATTGCAAGTGCCATGGGTCGCTGTTCAAGCCGGATGGCGAGCCGTTCGCGGGTCCGGCGAGCGAGCCGCTGGAGAGGAAGATTGTTGACGAGGAGGAAGCGCCTGACGAGTCTTCAAGGTCGCAAGCGGCAGCGCAATCGCGCGCCGGCGGTCGATCTTCGTGATCGGATCAGGTCAGCTTTTCACCTCAAGCCACCCTTCTCGAAAGTTGATCGTCAGAAGCGTGTCGCGAAAGAAGTCGAGACCCAGAAGGCCATCAACAGTGGCGCTCGATGGGAGTGTGTGACCGACCACAATAGGACCAGGTTGATGGCGCCCTAGTGCGGTCAAGCCGGATATTTGGAGCAACGGAACAACTTGAACACTGCTCGCGCTTGTCATACGTATTTGATCGACCGGTGCTTCGATGTGGCGCCAATTGCTTTAAGCATGGCTGGACTCAACAGCGACCGCGCTGCTGCGGTATCCAGCGCAAGTCGAGCGATTGCGCTTCCAACGGCCCGAGAACCTCGGCGCGCACAATGATCAGGCCGCCAACGGTCGCGAATCTGAACTTCACAGAATGATGATGGTGTCGCTGGGGACATTGCCAGTGAAAAGCGTGGCAAATCGCTTGGGCCTTAGTTCAATGGCCTTTTGGTCAACCTCGTCACGGTTCTTGCTATGGAAGAGCACTCGGCCGCGAAGGACCTCGAGCTTCTCATTGGTTTGGAGCTGATCAACGAGAACCCACTCGTCAACAAATCGCTCGTTGATCTGTGCCTCGGAGAGAAAGAGGTCTGGTGATCCATTGGTCTGAGTCATGTGGTCTCCAAATCGCCCTGCACAACCTGTCCGCCATCCAAGTCGTATCTGGCACTCGAGAGGAATGACCTCGACTCTCTCATCGCACGGAATGGGTGACAACGCTCATCGATTGTAGCAATTCGAAGAGACGCAAGGGCGCATTCTGATCTTGTTTAGGCCACTGGAGGATGGCCTGACCACCAGCCTCAACCCAGGTCCTGGAAATCGGATTCGTCGCCGCTTCCATGGCCTCACGCACGGCGTTAGTGCACTCGTCATCCCGTAGTTCAAAATGATCGGTGAAGAGAAAGTATGCGGCGGCCAATGTCTCAGCTTGTCCGAGTTGATTCACCTGTGCAAGTGCATCGAGTGCACCGAAAGCATATGAATACACTGCCAGCTGCTTGAGCCTATTTCGGGCCAATTCATCTCAATCTACCATCAAAGTAGAAGCCGTCATGAACAGGGAAACTGTCTTGACCAATCGTTGCAAGGCCCTTCAAGGCACCCCCACAGGTAAACGGCGATTATCAAAAGAACCGCACCGGCGAGCATCAAAAGAACTGCAGTCATTGTTGTCACCGCCTGGGATTGCGTCTCGGCTCAATCGCCGGCGCGGCGGGCTCTTCAATCTTCGCGACGCGCACGGGCGTTCGCGGCTGGTTGGTCGCGGCCTTGGCCATTTGCCCGGCATGGCTGAGGTGGCCATCGGTCACGCTGACATCCTTGAGCGTGCCGAAGATCATGCGCCCGGCGGCAGTCTGCAGGGAGTTGGTCACGACCAGTGAAACCGTCTGCCCGACGTGATTGCGGGCGTCTTCGATCACGACCATCGTGCCATCGGGCATGTAGCCGACGCCCTGATTGGCGCCCTCGCCGGGCTTGACCACTTCGACGACCAGCGTTTCGCCGGGGATGGCCTGCGACTTGAGGGTGGTGGTGAGGTCGTTGAGGTTCAGAACCGTCACGCCATGGATTTCCGCCACCTTGTTCAAGTTGTAGTCGGTGGTGAGGATGCGGAGATTCTGCTCCGCAGCGAGCTGAAGGAGCATGTGGTCGACCGATCGGCGCGGGATTTCGGTGGCGTTGTCGATCGAGACATCGATCTTGGGGCTGGTTTGAAGCTTGGTGACAACGCCCAATCCTCGCCGGCCCCGCGCCCGTTTGAGCTTGTCGCTCGAGTCGGCCAGGGCCTGCAGTTCCTCGATGACAAAGAGCGGCACCACCAGTGGAGCATCCAAAAAACCGGTCTGACCAAGATTGTCGATTCGGCCATCGATCAAAACGGAGGTATCAAGCAGCAACGGTCTGACGCCGCGCATCTGCTTGGCAAACTCGACGTACGGGATGACTAGCCGGAAATCATCCTTGGTCATCAACACAATCGAAACGGCCAGGTAGCATACGGCGATGCTGATTGCCAGCTTGATCAGGCTGAGATAGGCCAGCTGGGTCTTGCTTGTGGCCAGGTCCCATGATCTGGCGACCAGGTCCAGCAGCGCCCCGATGGCCAAAGCGCCGATGAGGCCGGCAATGATTCCCAGGTAGATGCCAAAGACCGATGCGAGCTTTTTGTTGGGTGTGGCGGCATCGATCAAGAGCACGACGGCCCCGAACAGAAACGTGCCCATCACCGGGACGATGTAATCCCAGAACGTGAAATCTTCCTGCTCCCAGCGCGTCAAGGAGCCGACGAAGGGAAGCATCGGGACGGTGACCATCAGCGCCAGAAAGATGGCGCGAACCGCCATCAGGATGAGTCTTTGGCGACGGCGCTCGTGCTCAGCGAGTTCCGAGGGAGGCACCATCCGCCGCTGGCGCAGAGCCGGAGTGATCGCCGCTTCTTCAGAGCCAAGTTCGTGTTCGTCGGACATCATTCAAGTGTACCACGTGCGCGCCACACGCTACCATACGTGCTTGGCGCCTCCGTGGTGGCAAGGAAAGACGGCCGGGCCCGTTGGGCGGATGGCCTGTGAACCTGGTCAGGGCTTGACCGCAGCAGCCATAAGCGGCGTCGTCCGAGCCGGCGGTGTCCTGGCCGTCCTTCCATGCCACCTGGAGGAGTCCTCGATTGACATGGGATTGACGGCAGATCAACACGACTTGGAACCCTCCAACACATGGCCGACCGCACCAAAGAAGCCCAGGCGTCGAAGTCCAAGCAGCAATCCGGCTATACGGTTCTGGCTCGTCGATACCGGTCGCGCGATTTCGATGAGTTGATCGGGCAGGAGCCGATCGCACTCACGCTCCAGAACGCGATCAAGACCAATCGCACCGCTCACGCTTACCTGTTCACCGGCACCCGTGGCGTCGGGAAGACCTCGATGGCGCGCATTTTCGCCAAGGCCTTGAACGCCACCGACGATTTGAAGGAGAAGGACGCGATCGCCGAGGCCATTTTGCGAGGCGATGACCTGGATGTGATCGAGATCGACGGCGCTTCGTACCGCGGCATCAACGAGGCTCGTGAGCTGATCGCGGGGGCCGGGCTTTCTCCCGCGCGTTCGCCGTACAAGATCTACATCATCGATGAGGTGCATCAGCTCACCAAGGATGCGTTCAACGCGCTCTTGAAGACGATGGAAGAGCCGCCGGCTCACGTCAAGTTCATCCTCTGCACGACCGAGCCGCAGAAGGTTCCGGCGACCATTCAGAGCCGGTGCCAGCGATTCGATTTTCGGACGATTCCGACGCCCAAGATCGCCCAGCAGCTCAAGAGAATCCTCGAAGAGGAGGGTATCAAGGCGGGCGATGACGTCATCGCACAGGTTGCTCGGTTGGGCAACGGATCTATGCGCGATGCGCTGAGCATTCTCGATCGGTTGCTGGCAGGCGGCGAGCATACGCTCAAGATGGACCTGTTGGAGCAGATGTTGGGCCTGCCCGATCACACGCTGGTGGTTGAGCTTGTCGATGCGATCATTTCGTCGGACCCGCGAGCGGCTCTGGATCGCGGGGCGCAGCTCTTGGCGCGCGGAGCGACGGTTGAACAGGCTTTGGAAATGCTCACTGATCATCTGCGGGATCTGATGATCATTTCCGCCTGCGGAGACCAGGCTGATTTCCTGGACTTGTCGGATGAAGGCCGAAGGGTTGCGAGCACGCAGGCGGCGAGCTTCGACGCGCCGGCGTTGGTGCACATGATCGCATTGTGCGATTCGGTTGCGCGGAACGCGAGAAACTCGGCGGCGGCCAGAGCGCTGTACGACGCGGCTCTGGTGCGGCTGTCGCAGAGCCAGCGGTTTGCCGACATCGCGGGGCTTCTGAGCGGCAAGGCGCCGGCGCCTCCATCGCCATCGGGTTCGATTACGTCAAAGGCAGCGTCCCAGCCGGTGGTTGAGCCAAAAAAAAAAGACTTCACGCCGATAATCCAGCGGGTCGGTGACGAGGGGCCGTTCCTTGAGGTCCGGCTGCAGCAGGACAGTCGGTCAGCGGCTTCAACGACGACCGAGTTCAAGCCCAGCTCCGACGATCAGCTGTGGCCGCGCGTCCTTGAAGCGGCGTCAGGATCCATGGGCGATCGGATGCGAACCGAGCACTTGGTTTTTGAGTCGTTTGATGGACGGACGCTTCGATTGTCGATCGACCAGAGTGGAGCGGACATCGCCCGGTACCTGAGTCAGGAGACTGAAAGGCTTGTCGATTTGGTGAAGCGCGCCACCGGCCGCACGGTGCGGATCGAACTCGATGCAACTGCGGTGAGTCAATCGAGCAAGTCGCCATCGGACGCAGAACACCCAATCGATCGAGCCCGGCGGCTGCCACTGGTTCAGAAGGCGGCCGAACTGTTTGACGCCTCAGTCGAGTCGGTTGAGGACGATTCCAAGCCCGCGGCGCCGCGCCGGACTGAAGGGCCTGCGCTAGAATGAGTCGACATGTTTGAGACCATCAAAGGCATGGCGGGTATGGCGAATCTGATGAAGGATTTGCCCAAGCTCAAGGCCCGCATGGAAAAGATGAAGGAGGATCTTGGCCGCATCAGTGTGCAAGCCGAGACCGGCGGGGGCGCCGTGCGGGTGACCGCGAATGGTCAGCTGCGGATCACAGCGCTGCACGTCGATCAAGCAATGATCGCGGCGCTGGTTGAGGGATCGAATCCCGATGATCAGGCGATGGCGGAAGACTTGATCGTTGGAGCGGTCAACGCGGCGCTGGAGAAGGCTCGCCAGCGCGCTGAGCAGGAGCTTGCGGGAGCGGCCCAGGAGATGAACCTTCCGATATCGCCCGACAGCGTGGGCGCGTTGTTGCGCTGATCGCTGTGCACGTTTCGCTTTCACATTCACATGGCTCGCACATTCGACAAATCCGCCAACCCCGAGCCGGTGGAGCGGCTGATCGATGAGTTCTCCAAGCTTCCGGGCATTGGTCGTCGATCGGCCGAGCGCATGGCGTTTCAGATACTGAAATCGAGCGCTGAAGAAGCCGGGCGCCTGAGCCGCGCGATCGACGACGTGAAGCGCAACGTTCGATACTGCGAGATCTGCTACAACCTGACCGACGTCAATCCATGCCGGATTTGCTCGAGTCCTCAACGCGATGGATCGCTGGTTCTGGTGGTTGAGCAGCCCAAGGACTTGATGAGCCTCGAGCAGACGGGAATGTACAAGGGTGTTTACCATGTGCTGATCGGCCGGCTCGATCCGCTCAACGGCGTCGAGCCGCAGCACTTGACCATCGACCGCCTGCTGGAACGAGTCGATCACCCGCAGAGCAACAGCGGGGGTGTGCAGGTTCGCGAGGTGATACTCGGCACCAACCCCAACCTTGAAGGGGACAGCACAGCCCTGTACCTTTCGGAGCAGCTCGGACGACGTGGCGTGAAGGTGACGCGGTTGGCGCGCGGCCTGCCAGCGGGTTCGCAGCTTGAATTTGCAAGCAAGGCCGTGCTGGCCGACGCGATCGCGGGACGTCAATCGGTTCCGTAGGACGCGCCGATCGCCCCGATCGAGGAATTATTGTCGCAAAATCAGCATCGAGGACCGGGCGATCTTTTGAGCGAGCGCGGCGAGCGGCCGATATGATTCCCCACCGCTTGTTGGACGATTGTTTTTTCGAAGGTTCGCTGTCTGTATCTCATGAGATTCGACACCAGTCAACAAATGCGTTTGAGCCAGCAGATGAAGCTGGCGCCGCGGATGATCCAATCGATGGAGATTCTGCAGATGCCGATGATGGCGTTGCAGGAGCGGATTGATCAGGAACTGGAATCGAATATCGCGCTGGAGCAGGCTGAGCCGGGTGGCGAGGGCGGCGCCGCCGTTGAGGTGGATGGGCCGGGGGTTGAAACCGATGAGCAGGCGGATGACCGGCTGGATCGCAAAGAACTGGTCGTCGGCGATGTGGCCGGAAGCAGCAAGACCGACGACTGGGAGCGGCTGAGCGCGCTGGAGTCGACCTACCCGCAGGCGTTCGACGGAGATGGCGAGTACCCATCGGCGCCGTATTCGCCGCGCCGGTCCAGCGGCGAGCGCGACAAGAAGATGGACGCGATGGCAAACGTCGCCGCTCGCGCCGCCAGCCTGACCGATCAGCTCCTTGATCAATGGAAATTCGCCGAAGTCGATCCGGAGATCCACGCCGTCGGCGCTCGCATCATCGCGTACATCAATAGCGACGGCTTGCTCGGCGCCGATCTTCAGACCATCCTTGACCAGAATCGCAATATCCCGGGCGTCGAGCTCTCCCTCGAACGGCTGGGGCGCGCGCTGCACGAGGTGCAAACGCACCTGGATCCGCCTGGGATCGGCGCCCGCGACAATCGCGAGTCGTTCCTCCTTCAGATCGACGCCTTGCAGGCCGCCGATGCTGTGCACGTCGACTCAAGCGAACAGTGGAACGATGTGCGCACGCTCATTCGCGATCACTACGACGATTTGCTGCAGAATCGGCTTCCGCGAATCGTGCAGAAGACGCAGATGTCGATGGAGCGCATCCATGCCGCCATGGAGCTGATGAAACGGCTTAAACTCAGCCCCGGGCGCGACCTGGTGGACATCGAAGTGCCGCCGATCGTGCCCGACGTCGTCGTCGAATACGACGAGCAGGCCGATGCGTACGTCGCAGCCCTGAGCGACGGCTTCCTTCCCACTCTCCGTATCTCCGATCGCTATCAGCAGATGGCCAAGGATCGGTCGGTCGACACCGCGACCCGCGATTTCGTGAGCAACAACGTCCGCAACGCCCAATGGCTCATCGAGTCGATCAATCAGCGGAAGAACACGCTCTTGCGGGTGGTGAACGTGGTGTTGGCGCGTCAGCGCGACTATTTCGATCATGGTCCGCAACATCTCAAACCGCTGCCGATGATCGAGGTGGCCGACCAGTTGGGAATACACGTTGGCACGGTGAGCCGGGCGGTGTCAGACAAGTGGATGCAGACGCCGCGCGGTCTGGTCGCGCTGCGAAAGTTCTTCTCCGGCGGCACCGAGACGCAGTCGGGCCAGTCGATGAGCTGGGATGCGGTGAAGGCGATCCTGAGGGAAATCGTTGATGCAGAGGATCGCGCCAAACCGCTGAGCGATGAGGCGCTGGTGATGGAACTGAAGAAGCGCGGCATCGACATCGCTCGGCGAACCGTGGTGAAGTATCGGCAGCAGCTGGATATTCCGCCGGCGCGGCGGCGCAAGGTGCATTGATCGAGAATGGTCGCGATGCGATGCGGATGAGGTGAAAGCATCAGCCGCGACGCAATGCGTCGCGCACGGTTGTCCGTCGGCCCGAAACGTGAGGAATTGCCGGAGGCTCGGCGCGGGCCATTGGCCCGCGGCTAATTGGGTTCGACTTCCTCGATATCGAGCGTCAGAATTGCGTAGCCATCGAGCTCGAAGTGCTCGACGCGAAGATTGATCGAGCGCGGCTTTTCGATCGCAAACTCGTGCGTGTGCTCCTTGGGCGCGTGCCAGGTCCAGTCGTCGATGACGAGTTGGTCATCCATCCAGACGCGGATGCCGTCATCTGAGGTGGTGCGAATGCGCCATGTGCCGGCGGGAAACGTGAGAGTGCGGGTTGAGATGGTGCCGAAGTGATCTTGCGGCAATTTCACGGGCGGACCCCGGGCTTCGGTCATGCCGCCGGAGCCGAAGGGTAGGTGCAATGGGTCGCATGAAAGCTCGTGCAGTTGCTCGCTCTCGCGGCGCCAGCGGTCGGCGTCTTCGCGCGGATCGCAAGCTGATTTGACGGTCTTCACGATCCAGGAGCCGCCGGTGAGCAGGCCGTGAGCGTGGAGTGGTTGTCCGTCCCAATTCTTGAACGCAACACTGTAAGGGGTGAGCGCGTTGTCGTTGAGCGGTCGTATGAACAAGCGATCATGTCCGATGGTATCAAGGGAGACTTGACCCTCGACATGGATGTCCTTATCGAACGGCAGAACGCCACAAAGCAGCTTGTATTCGTCTGAATGGTCGAAGCGCTGAACGAGTTTCAGCAGGGCCGACTCATGATCCCAAGGCCCCCATTCGGTCATGATGATTCGTTCTCGGCCGCCGTTCAGTGATCGCTCCGGCCAGCGAGCGAACGGGCGGTTATCGTTATCGCCAGACAAATCCAGATATGGGAGTTCGAAGTTCTCGACAGGTGTTTCACGTGCGTCGACAGTGCTATGCGCGTCGACATCAGTCTTGCTCAGCGACTTCCGATTTGAGTTTCCGAATGCCCGAACATCGATGGAATGGCGCAGACGGATCGAAACCTCGTCACCATCGAAGCGATTGAACGCAATCATGTTGTCTCTAGATTGCGCGCCGTTCGATTGCGTCCACGGCAATTTGAGCAGCTCCGAGTCATTGTCCCACCAGAAGAAAACTCCGCATCGATTCTGCATGAACCCGTTGTCAAGGATTCTGTTGTTGGAACCGTGCTCAATGTTGATGCCGCCACTCTCGAGCCCGTAGGGCATGTCACCATTGCGTTTGAACCAATTGGACTGAACAACCGTTCGGTTTGAGTACCCAGCCCAAATTCCACAAATCGCATTGCCGTCGAAAGTATTGCCATCGATCACGTTGTCAAAACTGAATGTGAGCTCAAGACCGTGTGCGGCGGCGTGGGAAAAATTGTTCGACGCGAGGATGTTCTTGTTGCAACCACGTTCTCTGTACCAATCCTGATCTTCGCGTGGATTCACTTCCCCCAGCGCCTCCTTGCCTGCGAAGCCGAAGAATCCATCGCCGCAGTGCGTGGCGGAGTTCTCCGCGATCACGTTCTCGCAGCATTGCTCGAACATCAGGATGCCGGCTGAATCCTGGCCGCGGTTGTAGACGCCGTGGCTGTAGCCGCGGACGCAGAAGTCGAAGGCGTTGCGCGAGATGACGTTGCGGTTGCTGCGCCACATCGCCAGGCCCCAGCCTGAGAGGAATGAGCAGTCGCAGTCGTAGACCTTGGAATCGTTCACGCGATCGAGAATGATGCCGTTCTGACCCTTGCGCGTCTTGATGTCGTGAATCACAACGGCATCGGAATCTTCAATACACAACCCCGCGCCGTAGTTGGTGATCCACTCGTTGTTGTCGTTGTTGTGGGGCCAGAGCCAGTCGGAAGCGTCTTCGGCCTTCGGGGTCGACTTCAGCCGCTGATGGAAGTTATTTGATACATCGCAATCGTGAATGGTCAGGCCGTTGGCGTTGATCGCATGGATTCCGACTTTATAGCCACTGACGATTGCGTTCTGGAGCGTGACGCGTTTGCCAGTGATCTTGATTCCGATCCCTGCGAACGAATCGGGTGATTGGTCGACTGCGGCGCCGCAGAGCGTCTGATTCGCGAAGTCGATGGTGATCTCGTCGG
>JAKEEP010000205.1 GCA_022616475.1 Phycisphaerales bacterium
AATGTGCGTCATCGCGGTCGACACGATCGCAATGATCGCCACCGCTCCGCCCATGAGCCAGAACACCGTCTTGTCAGACATCCCCTGAAAATCGGCGAGGTACCACATACATCGCACTCCTGTTCCGCAATCGGGCTGCGTAACGATCCAAGCCGACTCACACACTCAAGCGCACTTGCCCTTGTCACCGCCATGACCCGCCTCCCAATGCGGTCGGCCGGCGTTGATCATCGACACCGCCTTATCCGGGTCGAGCGAGCCCTCGGCAACGTAAGCGGCAAGCTCGCGCTTGGTCTGCTCCTTGTTGCGGCTGACCACCATCGCGCGAACCGCGGTGAAAATGATCGCCACCACCGCAATCACCGACCCGCAGATGATGGCCGTCAGCGGAATGAGCATGTCCTCATCAAGCAAACGATTGAAATCGGGATCCATAACACGACTCCTTCATCCAAGCTCGAACCCGTCACACAAGCATACTTCCGGTTTTGGGAGCGGGAGTTTTGCATCTGTGCGGATTTGGCCTATTTGGAACCCTCTCCCTTTGGGAGAGGGCAGGGTGAGGGCCGTGGGGAATGGATTCCCACCCCCCCAACCCTCTCCCAGAGGAGAGGGAGTTAGGGATAGCTCCTAGGCCTTTGGATAAACGCAAGCACCCTCCAAATGGCAGGGTGCTCGGTGAGACTCAAGTAGAACTTGAGGGAACAGGGGTTAGGATGTTGCGGCGGCCGGCCGAACCAGCGCCCGCGTCGGCTTGACGGCACGGCTTGCTTCGAACCGTCGCTTGGCTTCCTCGGTTTCCGTGAATACCTCACCGAACCGAACCAGCCGCATGCTGTTGAAGATCACCGCGACATAGCCGATGACGTAGAGCAGGGGCGCGAACCAAATGTTGATATAGCCGGTTGCCGCCAGGGCCAGTCCCACGATCGCCAGGATGAGCGAGAACGCAATGTTCTGGGCGATGATGTTTCGAGCCTTGTGGGCCAGTTCAAGCAGGAACGGGATGTGCCGCAGATCATCGTTCATGAGCGCCACGCCTGCAGAGTTGGTGGCGATATCCGAACCCGACAGGCCCATGGCGACGCCAACGTCGGCCGATGCCAGAATCGGCCCATCGTTGATGCCATCGCCCACCACCAGCGTGCGGTGTCCTTTCTTGATCAGGTACTTCAGCTCTTCGTGTTTCTCTTCCGGCAGGCACTCGGCTTCGATCGCATCAACGCCCACCGCCTGCCCGACGCGCTTGGCAACCGCCAGACGATCGCCCGTGAAAATGCACACCTTGCGCACGCCCAGATGTCGGATCTTCTCGACGATTTCGGCGGCGTTGCGCCGCAGCTTGTCTTCCAGGCCGACGGCGCCCAGATACCGGCCGCCAACCATCACGTGCACGCCCGACATGCCTTCGATCTTGGATTCGACAGACGCCACCGCAGTGCCAATAGAAGGATCGAGGCTGACCAGCCAATCGGAACGGCCGGCGTAAATCTCGCCTCCAGGCGCATGCGCGACGACGCCGCGGCCATGCACTTCCTCGTATTTCTCAATTTGTTTCGGGCTGATTCGAGCTTGCCGCGCGGTCTCAAGGATCGACTTGGCAAGGGGGTGATTCGAATGCTGCTCGCCATCGGCGGCAGCCTGAAGCAAAGCGGCCCCTTCCACGCCTTCGGCCGGCGCCAAACGGCTCACTGCGAACCGGCCGGTCGTGAGCGTGCCGGTCTTGTCGAGCACAACGGTGTCAATCGTCGCCGCCGCTTCCAGAGTCTTGGTCTGCTTGATCATCATGCCCAGCCGTGCTGCCGCCGCGAAGGCTGCGACCATGGCCGTCGGATGCGAAATCAGCAAGGCGCCGGGGCACGTCACCACGAGGACTGTAATAGCACGCTCTGCAGCTTGCCCACGAATGATCGGATCGCCGCTCTTGGCTGTGAAGAACCAGACCAGGCCCGCGACCATGAGCACCACCGGCACGTAATACGTCGCAAGCTCCTCGATCAATTCCTGACGCTCGGTCTTGGCCGACTCAGCCTCGCGGATCAGGCTCTCGACCTTGCCGATGGTCGTGTCGCCTGCAACGGCGGTGACTTCAATGTCGATCTGTCCGGTCAGGTTGGTCGTACCGGCGTATACATCGGTGCCGGGGCCAGCCTCAATGGGAACCGCTTCGCCCGTCAGCGAAGCCTGGTTGATGTCGCTGTTTCCCTTGATGACGCGTCCATCGACCGGAAGGTTTTCGCCGGGTCGCACGCGCACAGTCTGGCCGATCCTGATGTGCGCCAGGCCGACTTCGCGCTCGATTCCATTGTCAATCAGGCGCGCTGTATCCGGCGTCAAGTCGATCAAGTCGCGGATCGCCCGCTGCGCCCCCCATGCGGTGCGGCTGAGCACCAGGTTGGCCGTCCAAAGGAAGAATGCCAGGAATCCGGCAGCCAGATAATTCTGGCTGGCAAACGCGGCGGTGACCGCCAGGCAGGCCAGCGAATCACTGGATGGCCGGCCCCTTTTCACCTCGCGCCACGCGCCGATCAGCAGTGGCACGACCAGCATCGCTGCCCCGATCGCCGCAGGAATGTCTGAGACTTGATCGTGCGCGCCAAGCCACTTGCTGATCCACGACGCCGCCAACAGCACTCCGCCAACCAGAGCGATAAAGAGCCGGCGTTCCAGCCGCTCAGCCCCTTCAGAGCCCGCTTCACGGAGCTTCAGATCCTGGTCGGGTGCACCAGCCATCGTCAGTTCAGACATCGTTCAATCTCCAAAGTACACCCAGCAAGGAAGGCCAATGTGTCATCCAATCCCGTCCGCTATGGTCAATCGCTTCTCTCACCTTCAGAAATGCTTGCCCGGCCGATTCCCGTGACGGGCAACGATCACTACGCCCGGGAGACGGCTGCGGTTCGCGGTTGGCATTCCAGGTGCAATATACCTGCGTTTGAGGTCTGATAGGGTGCGCGGCGGCCGGGCAGAACCCGGCCTGTCCTGATAACCTGCGGCTGAGCTTGGGCCGGAGTCGATGTTCGCTTAGAAAAGAGCCGAATTCCTATGTCGATCAGAGCTGCCATCCTCGGCGACGGCCAGATGGCGCTGGTCATGGCCGACGCCTTGGCACAGCGCGGCATTGACGTACGGATGTGGGGGCCGATCGCGCCCGACGCACAAGAGCTTGGCAGGACTAGGCGGTCTCATCGCCTGCCTGGTTTTGTCCTGCCATCGCCCGTCAAGGTAACCACAGATGAAGGAGAAGCGCTCCAGGGAGCCCAATTCGTCATCAGCGCGATTCCGACCCAGTACCTGCGATCGGCATGGCAACGGGTTCGGCATCACGCACCCGCCAGGGCCTGCGTCGTGAGCGTGTCCAAGGGGATCGAGATCGGCACAGAAATGAGGCCGACGCAGATCATTGCGGATGTACTGGGGGGCGGTCCGGCGCTGGTTGCATTGTCAGGACCGTGCATCGCCACCGAATTGGCCCGGCGGCTGCCCGCTTCACTTGTGGCGGCGTCCGACAGAGCCAAATGCGCCGAGGACGTCCAAGGTTTGCTTCGCGTGCCTTGGCTTCGCGTGTATCGCCACGATGATGTCGTCGGGGTCGAGGTCGCCGGCGCAACCAAGAACATCATTGCGCTGGCGGCAGGAATGATCGATGGCTTGGACGCCGGCGCCAACGCCAAATCGGCGCTCCTGGCCAGGGGCCTTGCCGAAATCGCCCGTCTTGGACTTGCGATGGGCGCCAGGCTGGACACATTCTTTGGCGTGGCCGGCGTCGGTGACCTGGCCACATCGTGCTTCAGCCCCGAAGGACGCAATCGGTCTTGCGGCGAGCGGCTCGGGCGCGGCGAGCGGCTCGATTCGATTCTCGCGTCGATGTCGTCGGTCGTCGAAGGTGTTCCGACCACCAAGTCGGTTGTCGAACTGGCACGCACGCATCGGGTCGACATGCCGATCACCGCGGCCGTGCACGCGATTCTCTTTGAGGGTTTGTCGCCCCGTGACGCCATCCGCGAACTGATGGGCCGCGAGCTGAAGGCGGAGTCGATTCGATGAATGCCGCGCTGATAGTGCGCTTCCAACTCACTCTTCCTGAAACTTCGACCGCACCAGAGCAACCAGGTCGCGAATCGCCTCCTTGGCGTCGGGATCATTCTTGGCGCTGATCTCGATCTGCGTGCCCTGAGTCGCGGCCAGCATCATCAGTTGCATGATCGATTTGCCGTCAACGCTCTCGTTCTGATCGCAGCGGCGGACCGAAACATCGGCTTTGTACTTGGTGGCGACCTCAACGAACACCATCGCCGGCCGGGCGTGCAATCCCAGCCGGTTCACGATGGTCACTTTGGCCGTTTCGGCGTTAGACAACAGGCAAACTCCGAGTAAACATCAGAGCCAACTAGACAAACAACCCGAAATCCAGAGAGTCTGTTGAGTTTGCGCTTCGTGGCTTGTTGGGGTTCTTGCTCAAGTTATCATCGCTTGGCCGCACTGGCGTCGGCCTCTTCCAACAGCGTTAACACATCCTGAACCGAGCCGGCTTGGCGAAGGAAGCGCCGGAACGTCTCCTGGCTGAGGTTGCCAAAGATCGCTTCCATCGCATCCAGGTGGTCTTCAGGCTTGTCTTCCGGGCTCAACAACAAGAAGATCGAGTACACCGGCTGCTTGTCCAGCGCGTTGAATTCGATTCCGGTTCGACTGATGCCGACTGCGACCGCCATCTTGCTGATCGCCGAGTGCTTTACATGTGGTACCGCGACGCCGTGTCCAAACCCGGTCGAGCCGCGCTTTTCTCGCTTGATGATCGCCTTGACGAATTCATCCTGCAATTCGGGACTCAGCGCGCCCGACTGCACCAGCGCCTTGACCAGCTCGCTGATCGCCTGATCGCGCTCGCTGCCGGCCAAGTCGGGAATGATGGCGTTGGAAACGACGATGTCGAGCAGTTTCATGCTTGGTTCCCTGCCGCGGGCCGCGATGCGGTGGGTCGGGGACTTGCTGGCTTGGGGGCGCCTGGCCGGTTGGAAACGCTGTTGGGCATGTGGTGCTTGTTATCGCGAAGCTTGCTCTTGTGGTCCTTCAACTGGCGAATCGACCGATCGACTCCCAGATCGATGCATGCGTAAAGGTCAGCGTGGTCGCTGGTGGCAATAAACGGCTCATGATGTTCGACATCGGTGATGATCTCGGTAGTGTATCCGTTTTTGGCCTTGTCGATGACCACGTCGATCTGTTGAATGCGATTGAAAAAACGGCGGAGTTTCTCCACTTTCCTGGTGGCGTAGCTCTCGATCGCCGGGGTGATGTCCATGTGCTTGCTGCTAATCTTGATCTGCATGTATGGCTCCATTGAGCAACGCTGTTCCTTCAGCGATGGGGTTTGGGGACAGACGCCGCCAGTTCCGGCTCACGCTTGCGATCCGCAGCCGCCTCTGGACCGGGCTGATTGGTGGTCAAGTGCTTGGTCGGCATACCGGTCTGGCCGGCCAGTAGGTGTTGGGGAACCAGAACGCCGCAGCTCACGATGAATCGAACCGCCTCATCCACCGTCATGGGCAGTTCGAGCACCTCGCCGCGGGGCACGCTGATCGCGTAGCCGGTGAAGGGCGTCGGTGAACAGGGCACAAACACGGTCACGAGTTCGCCGGACTTCTCAACCGCGTTCGCGCGCTCGGCGACGGTTTGCATCGCGCCCGACGTCAAGAAACCGACCGACCACGAACCTTTGCGCGGGTACTCCACCGCCACGACACGATTGAACTTTACCTGCCGGTCATCGCTGAACAGAAAATCGACGACTTGCTTCACGTACGGATACACCTGCTTGAAGACCGGAAGCGTCACGATGACGCGCTCGATGCTGCGATAGATCCGCCAGCCGATGAAGCCGCCCAGAAGGCGGCCCGCAACGTACACGCCCACGACGGCCAGCACCAACCCGATCAAGTTCATGTACCAGTGTCGCGCCCACCAGGCGTCGATGTTCTGGTTGCGCAAGCGAGTCGTCACCTCATCGCGCAACTGCGCCTGCAGCGCATCGGTCATCGGCACTCTGGGCTCTTTCGCGGCGATATCCTTCATCGCCGCTGTGAGTTCCTGGTTGAACTCGGCCTCGGTCGGATTGAATTGCTCTTGCAGCCAGCCGGGCGACCAGTTCTTCATCGCCGTTCGTGTATTACGGTTGATCGGCTCGGCCACGGTGCGATCGACGAATTGATACGCCTCCACCACGATCCAAAGAGTCAGAATCGAGGGGAGCAACACCACCAAGCCGCGCAAGAAGAAGCGCTTGAAGTCGGAACTGAAGGTGCGTGCCGATGGATCACTCATGTTCCGGGGCAGCGTTTCCGGGGGCAGCATCCGGGCACCCTGTCAGGTCGCAGCGACCTGTGTGCCTCCTTTGCACGCCCGTAGTGTAGGGGTAACCAGTGGGACCTTCAATCGGTCTTTTGACAGATTACATCCGACCGTAAGCTGGCTTCAGCGTGACCTGAATTGCAAGGTACTCGCCGTTGCGGCGGGCCCGAATCTCCACCTCGTCGCCCACCGACTTGGATGCGATAATCTTGCGCAGCTCCATCAGCGAGCGAGTCGGTTGCCCATCGACCGAAACGATCACATCTCCGCGGCGCAAGCGGCCGGCCGCGGCGGCCGAACCCGGGACAATGTCGGTGATCAACACGCCATCGTTGCTGCCGTTCTCGCGGCTGCGGATCCCCAGTGCAGCGTCGTCGCCTCGTATCTGCAGGTCGATCTCGGGCTGCTGGCTCACCCAGCGCCGCCATGCTCGCTCGGTTTCCTCCAACGGCTGCCCGAACGCGATTTCCAGCGCCTCCCGGCCGCTACGATCGGCATCGAAATGTCTCACGTACGCGCGGTACCACCGTCCGAGCTTGCCCTGTTCGGCGATGAACTCGAACACCGAGCGCACCTGGGGGTACATCTGATGAGGCTTGTCCATGAACTCCTGCGCCGACATCTTGAATAGATCGCCCCATTTGATCAGCTTCCCCGCCTTGGCGCGGGCCTTGACCACGATTTGCCGATCGTTCGGCAAGAACGTGATCGAGCCGTCGTCGTTGATGCGGTAGTCCTCGTACAGCGCGGCCATGCCCTCCTGAATCCAAAGCAGGTGCGGCTGCCCCAACCGCTCCATGTGTCCATAGTGCATCAGGTGAAAGAATTCGTGCCGAAGCGATCCGCCGATGTCGCGCGCCACCAACCGGCGCAGGTTGTGCTGGTACATCCCTCCGATCGAGTCGTTTCCCCCAAAGAACTTGTCGGAATCCTCGGGAGTTGGAACGGCAATCAAGACCTCGTAATCAGGGGGCTGTTCAAACAGGGACTCGATCATCTGATCAGCCTGCCGCTCGAGCATCTGCCGCATTTCGCGATGTGACGTTTCATCGAGCGCCGTGGCATACGTGAGATGACGCTCGCGATCGGTCTCGTATCGATAGCCCTCGGCGCCGTATTCCTGCCGCCACCGCTGCGCCGCTGTCTGCGCGGCTTCAGTCGCCGCGCGGTCAGCCTCCTCGAGGATGGTCTTATAGGTCGGATGCTGCCGCAGCCCCTGCAGATCCGGATCGCGCCGCATGTGCTGAAAATCCCGGAAACCAGCCTTGAAGGCCTTCAGCAGAGTCGCGGCCGAGGCGTCGAAATCCTCCATCCGGCACTGGGCGCATGCCAGGTTGTAAAGCATGTCCAAGTCATTGGGCGCATGCTCGAGATACGCCGTGATGAGCTCGGCCGCCTTGGCGTACTCACCCCTGTCGAAGCAAACGTAGATTTGACGCTCAAGCGAAGGCGCCGAGCGCTGAGGCTGGCCCAGTGCGGTCGTCGCGATCAGCGACAGGAAGATCGCACCAAAGAGTGCTCGAGAAGTTGCCGCCAATGATCCTGTTCGACTCAACATGATCGAGATTCAACCAGATGCCGCTCCACGGGTTGAACCGTCACGCCGTGCGGACGATTGCCGCAGATTCTAGTCAGCCTCAGCTGTTCTATTCCGTGACAACGGGGATCTTCAGAAAATGGTGCCTGGCACCTTTTCTCCGGTCCAGAAACTAAGGAGATGGCTTCGCGGTGCTCTCCGGCAGATCGTCCTGACAGACAATCGTCGGTTGAGCGTTCAGCCATTCGCGCCATTGCCGTTCAACTTCGTCACTTGATTTGCCAAACACGGCTTCAAAGGCACGAAAACCCAACGGATCATTATCAAAGCCTCCCCTGAACGCCCTATACCAGCTCTTGAGTTTGCCTTCGTCCGCGAGAAACTCAAAGATCGATCGCGCCTGAGCGTAGTGCTCCGCCGGCTGTGCGTTGAAGTGCACCGCCTTCAGCCGAAAGAAATCGCTCCATGCGATCAATCGATTGTTCCTGGCCATCGCCTTGACCATGTTTCGCCGCTGGTTTGGCGCAAACTCGATTGATCCATCATCGCCCAGGGCATAATCCTCGAACAATGAGGCCAATCCCTCCTGCACCCAAATCGGGTGCTCCTGGCCGATGGCGTCCATGTGCGCGTGGTGAAAAACGTGCACAAACTCGTGCCGCAGCGAGCTGCCTGCATCAGCGCTGATGAGCAGTCGGCTTTCATGCTTGTAATTGCCGTGAACGCGCTGATCATCGAAGATCGTCGCCGCATCGGATGACGTCGGTAGTGCGATCAGCACGTGATGCCGTGGCGGCGATTCAAACAGCAACTCAATCATGTGCCGAGCCTGATCGCTCAACATGTTCACCATCGCGTCATGCGCCGCCTCATCCAGAGCGGTGACATAGGTAAACGGGAACGTCGGGTCGGTTGCGTACCGATATGCCTGAACTTGTCGGTAGTTGGCCTTCCATTGCTCAAGCCGGCGCGCTGCCAGCAAACTGTCGGCGGCATCACGCGCATCGAGCAATGCGCGGAACTTTGGATGATCGCGCAGTGAGCGAAGATCCGCATCGCGGCGCATCTGGCTGAAATTGTGAAATCCCGCCTTCACCGCCTGCATCAAATACGCCGCCGCGCTCTCGGGCTTGCCCAAACGGCAGTGCGCGCACGCCGCGTTGTACAGCATCGGGCCATCGTTTGGCTTGAACTTCAGATGGTTCTCAATGAGCCCGGCAGCGCGCTGATAGTCTCCACGATCGAAGCTCTGATAGATGTCGTCGGTTGTCGATGGTGTGCCGCCGGGAACCGGCGCGCTGGCCGCCGCCCCCAGCACGGCAAGAACGGCGACGACGGCGCCGCGAAGCGCAAGGTTTCCCATCTTGAAGCCTCCCAGAAGCGATCCGTCATCTACTATGCACGCGGTTTCGCGACGTGCCAGCCAATTCTCAAGTAGGCGATCGCTCGAGAATGCGAACTTGGCCATTTTCAAGCTTCAGTCGCCCCTCCCCGAACAGCGAAATGGCCTGCGGGTAGGCGATGCACTCCTGCTCGAACACTCGCGCCGCCAGCGTGTGCTTATCATCCCCGGGAAACACCGGCACGGTGCGTTGAAGAATGATTGGCCCCATGTCGTAATGCTCATCCACAAAATGCACCGTGCACCCCGATTTCGTTCGACGCGCCGCCAGCACCGCTCGGTGCACACGTTCGCCATACATCCCCTTGCCCCCAAATTCCGGCAGCAAAGCCGGATGAATGTTCATCACCCGCCATCGCAACGGCTCGTCAATCCGCACCGGCCGCAGATAGCCGCAAAGGCAAACCAGGTCGATTCGATGCTCGAGCAGTTGCTTCGTGATTTCATCGTGCATCGCATCCGATGATTGAAAATCCCGCTGGCGAACGACCAGGGTCTTGAAACCTCGCGATTGAGCCCTTTCGACCCCCGGCACGCTCGATCGCGAGGCGATCACCAACTCGATCGAAGCGCTGAGCGTGCCTTGATCGATCTGATCGGCAATGTTCATCATCGTGCGCCCCCCGCCGCTGACCAGGCATGCCAGCCGAAGCGGAGTCTTCACGCCCGTGGTCCTGAGGGGTGGCGGCGACCGCTCGATTCCCCAGCAGTGGTTGTCGTGCCGATCGTTGGTGGTGAGCGGTAGGGGATGGGCCGGCCGGCGGCGTCCACGGCCACCATGGTCGAATGCGCTTCAGTCACATGCACGATCTCGCCGGTGGCGAATCGCTCCGCCTCGACGCGAATGCGCACTTTGACCGAGCTGGTGCCCGTGGCCTCGGTCTGTGTCAGAAAGCTCACGATGTCTCCAAGATGAACCGGCGCCTTGAAGTCCACCCGCTCCATTGAAGCAGTCACCCACCGATGCATGCCGTGTTTTCTCGCTTCAATGTACCCCGCCTGATCGATGTACGAGAGGATCACGCCGCCGAAGATTGATCCGTAGTTATTCGCATCGCGCGGCATCATCACGACTCGCAGCGCGGTTTGGAGCTCGCTGGCCTGCTTCGGCATGGGTTCAAGTGTAGATTCGGAACCTCCGAACGTCTAAACGTGCGTCAACCTTCGACGGTTAAGCTCCGTGTGGCTTTAGCCCTCTGATCTGGTCGATTACGATGGCGCCATGACCAAGGGTCCACAACCACCTCAAAGGGACGTTTTCCGGGACCTTCGTCGATGCCTCTTTGAAGGGTTTCCGAAACAACATGACGAGATAGTCAACGGGAAATCGGTTGACCAAATCGAGCGTCACCTGAATAGCGCAGAATCGAGCCATTTGAAATGGTTGTTGTGGCGAGCACTTCATGACCGAGGCCGTCATCCCAACGCGCAGCAGGCGTCGCACGTTCTTGGTGTCGTTTGCGAGTTCACGATTGAACGTGCCATTGTTCTCATTGTCGGCTTTCGGAGCGGAGACGCGAGCTTGTATCTGAGCACGGGCGGAGGCGTCATCGGTGGAGTCGGCCATCAGAACGTTCGGGAAGCCGCTGCTGCGCTCTGCGCCTGTGCTGAGAAACTGGTGAAGGGGCTGCCCCCCCAAACGGTCGCTCCACCGTCACCCGATGTCGGAGATATTGTGTTCAGCGTTTTGACGCCCGAGGGAATACTCGTCATTCGAGAGGCGCAATCTGACGTTCAAGGGCCTTCGCATCGGCTGCATGATCTGTATCTCGCGATGCACGAGTTGATCAGCGCTCTGCGGATGGCCGATCCCGACGATCCCCAAGCCAGGCGTCGAAACGAGTTGGCCTACGTAAACTGTTTGTTTGACACTGCTTGCTGAAAACAAGACTGGCGAGGTGGTGCTTCGATGCGGTGGGGCGCTGCCGAAGCTGGAATCGCTGACGCGGACCACTGAGCAGCGCCGGTGGGTTGCAGCCGAAGGACCATCCTTTGATTCGATAAACAGCGATTCGATCATCGATATCATCTGCGGCATGACGTCGTTTGGCTGGCTCCGGCGTGGGAGAGGAGTCTTGCACGCCAAGCTCGCTCGATCCGATGGCACTGCGCCTGATGTTCGATTCAACATCAGCCGTTCCAAGGGTGCAGGTGGAACAGGGCTGCAAATAAAGCTGTGAGTCGGCGCGATGTGCACCTCACCGGTTCTATAGCATGTAAACTCTCGCGATGTCCACCACCGAGTCATGCCTGGCCGCGTCAGTCGACCCGCGCATCAGCGAAACGGTGAAACGCTTCTGGGGCTACGACACGCTCCGCCCCCTTCAGGCCCAAGCCATCGCTGCCGGCATCGAGCATCGCGACTCCCTCGTGGTTCTTCCCACCGGCGGCGGCAAGTCGCTCTGCTACCAGGTCCCCCCGGCCATCGCCCAGCGCACCGATATCGTCGTCTCCCCTCTGATCTCGTTGATGAAGGACCAGGTCGATGGCCTGATGGCCAACGGCTATCCCGCCGCAGCCCTGCATAGCGGCCTGACCGATCAAGAGCGCCGCGCTGTCGAACAGGGAATCAACCAGAAGAAGTACCGCTTGATTTTCGTCGCCCCCGAGCGGCTGCTGACGCCATATTTTCTTCAGACGATCCAGCGGCTCGATGTCAAAGCATTCGCAATCGACGAGGCCCATTGCATCAGCCAATGGGGCCAC
>JAKEEP010000206.1 GCA_022616475.1 Phycisphaerales bacterium
GCGGCTTTGTCGTCCTGGCCCGGCTGCTCCTGGATTCCCAGAAGTTCATCGAGCGACTTGGCGGGAGGCGCTTGCTCGGCCTGGGGCTGCGACGCGGCAGGGGCCGGGTCTTGCGATTGGCTCTGCGCGAGACTGGTTACCGGCATCGACACGGTTGCGGCGAACGCGACGCTCAGCGCCCCAAGACGGATCGGCAAAAGAATGGTCATGTCGATTCTCCTGAATCTGGCGGATTCGGCTCGGGTGCAGGCGGTGAAGGTGGCGCGGGCGGTGCGGGGGGCTCGGCCGGCCGGTCTTCGCCGGGCATCGGTTGATTGCCCTGTAAGGCTTCGAGCATCTGCGTGCCCAAGTCCATCAACTCGCGCTGCTGTTGCCCGAGGTCGCGCAGACGCGAGCGGAGCTGCGCCTCGTCAAGATCCGTGCGGCTGTCCATTTCCCTGGTGAGGTTGTAGACCTGCTCCTGAATGCCCTGGAGCAGCTTGAGCTGCGCCACCGGCGGAATAAGGGCTTGCTGGCCGGGCTGCCCGCCGCCCTCGCCGCCTTGCTGTTGATCGCGCGCAAATTCATCGGGAGGAACCATGCTCTCTTCGAGGGCTTTCATCAACCGGCCGATGGAGTCGGCGATTTGCTGCTGGCGATCGGTGACTTCAACGTTGACTGAGCCGTCAACCAGCGATTGCGAGACCGCGGCCGACCAGGTGTCGATCAGGCGATGGACGTGGACGAAGATCGGTGAATCGAGGATTTCGCTGGTGACATCGCGAAGCTGATTGAGCCCGACGCGGATGTCGTCCTGCTGCGCGCTGAAACGGCGCGCTTCGACTAGTTGCCGACGGTCGAGCCCTTCGGGCGCGGCTTGCTGGGCCAGCTCGAGAGTCTGTCCGCGGAGTGCGACCTGTTGCTCGGCGAACTTGCGATAGGCCTCCATCAACTCTTCGCGGCGGCGCTGGAGCTCCTGCTCCTGGGTCTGCTTCTGAAGCTCTTCGGCGAGCGCCTTGGCTTCTTTGAGCAGGGCTAGGGAGCGGTCTTCGGCAGCCTGCACATCGCCGGCAATCACCGGCGGGCTGCGAAGAGCGGCCACCGCCGCGCCTTGCGAGTCGGCGGCGCGATCAAGGGCCCGAGCGATCCGCCGCGCTTCCTGACCAGCGGCTCGCGCTTCTCCCGCAACGGCCTGTGTGTTCTGGTTGAGGCGGATCATCGAACGATCCAAGCCGGAGAAATCGTTGGTGTCCACGGCCAGCGCGAGCGATGTCAGTTCATTTTCCTGCACGACGATCAACCGCTGGATGGATTCGACCAGGCTGGCCAGTTGGCGCATGAGCTGCTGGGCCTGGGCGCGGCGCGATTCCTGAATGTTGTTGAGCATCTGCTGCATGGTGGACTGAGCAGATTGCTGTTTGGCCGTCGCCGAGGTCATTTGGTTCTGCTCGACGTGCTTGGCGGCCTCTTCCATGTCGCGGTCAAGCTGGCGCTGCTCGGCGGTGTCGGCGGCATCGCGCATCGACTGAGCCGATTGCGAGTCCACTTTCTCCAGCGCTTCGGCTCGCTCGCGCATGCTCTCTATGAGTTTGCGCGCTTCATCGCGCAGCTTGTCGCGCTGCTTCTGGGCGATTCGATCAAGCTCGCTGCGCTGCTGTTCGGGCAGGTCCTCGGGGCGCTGGCCGATGGTATCCTGGCCCAGCCGGTTGGTGGCCGCCTCAAGCTCGGCCTGCTCCTTGAGCAGGTTTTCAAGTTGACGCTTGACGACCCAGGTGTCTTCATCGCGATCAAGAAGCTTGATCAGGTCGGCCAGCTCATCGCGGACTTCCTGCTGGGCTTCGACGATGGGGCGATCTTCGGGCGCGGGCTCATGAAGGTCATCGGTTTTCGGATCCGGCGCTTGAGCCTCAGGGGGAGTCTGGGGCGAGGGTTGCTCAGGCCGCGGCGAGGGTGATCCAGATTGGGGCGAGCCGGCCGGAGCGTTCTGGCTGCCTGACTTCGAAGGTGACTGTTGATTTTGCGGCCGATCCGGGGTCGAGCCGGCGGGCTTGCCGGTCTGTGGTTGTTGCGATGAACTCTGATCGCTCTTGGCTTGCGGCCGCTGCCCTGGGCTTGGCGATTGCTGATTGCGTTTGTCGGCATTGGCCTTCTGAGCGCCCTCGAGCGTTTCGACAGCTTTGTTGGCCGCACGGCCGGCGTAATCGAGCAAGTCTTGAGACTGCTGAAGGATGCCGCCCAGCTGTGGATCATCGAGCCGATTCTGGCGAAGCAACCTGGCGATATCTTCGACCGAGCCGCGCTGGGTGGCGATGCGCTCGGCAATCTGCGCCTGCGCGCGATCGACGCCTGGTTGAACACCCGCGTCGATCACATCGTCCTGCAACTCGGCCTGCATCGCCTCGATTCGAATCGCGTTCTGCCGCACCGCGCCCAACTGCCGGCGAAGCTGCGTCGCGAAATCCGTTGAGCTGATCACACGCAGCCGGCGAACCGGCGAACGAACCGAATGCATCGGGGCCTTGGATTGATCTGCGGCGGGCGCGTCGGCAACCGGCGCCGCGGCTTCATACAAGTCCTTTGCTGTCCCGCTCACCAGCACCACATCGCCTTCGGAAACATGCAGGGGGCCAAGATCGAGATCAGCTGGGAGGGTTCCGGCGGCATCGCTCAGCGTTTGGCTCGTGTGCCATGCCGGGTTCCTACTCAGCGCTTCGTCCGATGAGCGGCCGCCCGTTTGAACGTGCGCTTCCAGACCCATGTCGGAAAGGGCCACGTCATCGCGCGCTTCGCTCTGAAGCTGCACGACCGCGCTGGCGAGCACCGCCTCGTCTGCCTGGGGCTCGGTGATCGTGACCGATGGCGGCAGATCGTCCACAGCCTGAATTCGATAGGCGATCGGCTCAGCATTGCGCAAGCCGTGCTCATCGACAAGTTGGAGCGAGAGGGGGCGGGTTTCGCTCAACGTCCACTGCAGCGTCCAGGTTCGCGGATCGTCTTGATCGACGGTGAAGGAAGGAAGCGTCGAATCGCCCCAGCCGAGGGTGGTTTGCAGCCAGGCCGGGTCGTTGGGCGAAGCCGGGATTGCCTTGTTCAACTCCAGTCGAAGGGCGACCGTCGAGCCGACCAGCGAAGGGATTTCGGTCACAGCGCGCTCATCGATGCCCTGGCCGAGCTCAGCTTCCAGTTGGGCGATGCGGCCGGCGGCGTACGACGGCGGCGTCACGCGCAGCGATGCGCGATACACGGCCGGGGGCGGAACCAGATCGATCACCTCTCGCGAGGTTTCATCATCATCGGTCTGGAAGTACAACTCGATGCGCTCGGCATTGGTGTCGACGAGCCGCTCGTGCACGCCGCTGGCCTGGTGCGTGAGCACGATGTGCTGCCAGGGCTGATCCTCGCCGTCGATGGTGAGCCGGTAGTAGGCATCAACCCGCTGGTCGTCGTAGCCCCGCGTCACCTTGGCGCGCAGGGGCAAAGCCTGACCGCGCGGGTAGACGTTGCCGGCAACGATGATGCGATCCATGAGCGATTGCACGCCCGTGCGGGCCGGCCACTTGGTGTCGCTGTACGGTGCGAACAAGCGAGTCAGCCCAGTGGAGGCGGTGGTGGGGTAGGCGTAAGCCAATCCCGATGCAGCAGCGACGAAGAGGATCATGAGTCCCAGATCGCGCCAGGTGCGCCGACCATCGATCACGCCCGCGACCGATTCGCCCGCCAGGCGAGTCTGAGTTTCGCGAACGGTCCGCGCGGCCATCTGATTAGTCTGGTCGATTCCGGCAGTGGCAAATTCAACGCTGGAGGCCAACCGGCCCGAGACGGCCGGAAAGACCCGCTCGACGCGCAGCGCCAGTTGGGTGAGCGATGGAGAAAAGGCAATGGCAACACGCAGATAGCGGAAGATTGAGTAGGCCAGAGCCACAGCCCCGCCGAGCAACAGGACCAGCCGGAAAGCGCTGGGCAGCCGCAGGACAAAGTCAAAGGCGATCAAGGCGATGATGGCCCCCAGCACGCAGGCCAGAATCAGGGATGCCCGCTGCAAAACCAGCATCACCCGGCTTCTTTGCCGGAGCCTTTGGAGTTCGGAGATCACCTCTTGCATGGGGGCCAGTCCTTTAATACAAACGCGGTACTACCAGTACTATTATCGACCGCTTCCGGTTGCCGGGAAAAAGGCGGTTGGGGCCGCCGGATAACCTTAGGCGGCCGGCGGGGTGCGCGCGATAATCCCAGCCCAGTTTCACATGGGTGCAACGCGTTTCCTCATGCGGGTTTTACACTAACCGCAGCACTTTTCGCCCGACCCATTCGAAAGTGAGCGCCAGCAGCGCCAGGCACCAGCGGCGTTCAAAATCAACTCAGTCTAGGGTTGGGGGCGAAACCACAGAAATCTCAGTCACAATCCGTCAATATGCCGCGTTCGCAAAGAGACTGAATGCAACGATCCATGCAATCGGCAAACTGCTGGCTGGTGGTGATAGGGAAGCTCTCCTCGCACCGATGGTGGCAATCATCGACTGATTCAGGCGCGCCGGATGCGGGGATGCCACATTGACCCCAGCCGGAAATGACCGCCAGAAGATCGGTGATATTGACGGCGCCATCACCGCAGTATCCGTTGGCGATGTCGGCCGGGCCGCCCGCCTCGCCCCAGTGAGCGATCACAAAGAGCAGATCGAGGACATTGACGAAGCCATCGGGGCCGTCGGGATCGCCGCCGGCGATGTCAGCGATGCAAGTGGTAGGAGCCTGCTGATGCTCGTAGGCGCCCATGTCAACGGTGCACTGATTTAGCGGCGGCCCGTGCCTGCGTGGTTGGCCGTTGCGGTCGTATGGAATGGCTTCCGAGGTGTCGTTGTCATCGTCCAAATCGCCTGAATCCGGCGCGATAGCGTTATTGTCGCCTTTGTCGAGACAAGGCGATGCGTACTGAAGGAGGTAGATGCCATCGCCCGCATTGACAAAGAGCGGATCGAGCGCGGGATCGAAATTGCCGGCCCCCCAATTTGGTTCATCGGGTCCGCCGATTCCCACTAGTCCACCTTGGATGTCGCTGTAGGTAATCGTCACAGGCTCGCCTTGCACGCTGACATCGACATACACCTGTGCCCCTGACCCAGTGTTGTCCCACAAGATGCTGTTGTGAATGGTGGCGTCGAAGATCGTTTGGTTGAATTCAGCAAAGCCGCCACCGAGAGTCGCGCTGTTGGCGACGATGGTGCAATTGCGAACCATCGTGGTTGAGCCTCCGCTGTAGATTCCGCCGCCATTGTCCTCAGCGGTATTGCCCAAAATGACGCAGTTGGCCAATCGAACCGCGCCATTGACAACTCGGAGACCGCCTCCGTTGGAATCGGCTGCGCCGCTCACCGAATTGCCGGAGATCGTGCAATTGATAAGTTCGACCAGGCCGGCTTGATCGATGTTGACTCCGCCACCTCGAATCGCTGAATTCTGCGCGATGGTGCACCGGATGAATTTCGCGTCGATGTCTCCGCCGCTCGCACTGATTCCCGCGCCAACGCTGGCGGGCGCTGAGTTCTGCGAAATAATGCAGTCACGGAAGATTGGTGCAGTATTGAGAGCGCACGAGACGCCTCTGTTGTTGCCAGTGATGGTGCAAAACTCAATCTCGGGAACAGCGCCTTGGTCCACAGTCACACCGTTGGTTCTCGCACCTGTCACTTGAAATCCGTTGAAGCGCGTGACAAACCCCCCCGAGGGACCAAATCGGACCACCCTGTCCACATTGTCGGAAAGACCAGCAACGCCAAGTTCACCCGACAAAATGGTTGGATACAGGTCAGGGTCGTGGGCTGATGGGTCAGCCGCGCCCACCCAGCCCCCACTGTATTCGTTGGAGCCTGCTAAGGTGAACGAATTGCTTTGCAAAGTGCCTGGGCTATAGATGCCGTCCGCCACCAGGACCAGGTCCACAGGTGATAAGGGATCTTGGGCGGCAGCAATTCCTTGCTGGAGCGTCAAGAAGGCATGCTCCCACGATGTGCCGTTGTTCAGACCGCTCGCGCCGGCATCAACGAAGACCGTTGTCGCAGACAAAGGCGCTGTGAACACAGTCACAAGAATCGGGAACGCGATAGCATACTGTGCGATTCTGTTGAAGCGGTTGGACATTCTTGATCTCCAGTTTGATTGAACCGCAGCTTAGACGTGACCCTGATACGCGAAATGGGGAGCGAACGCAAACGATGTTGCCCGCTGTGGATAACCTGTCACCTGACGCTTCATGGCTTGTGAGGCCTAGAACCGATCTAAGCCTCGGCAACAACGAAGAGTCGGAGATTCCAAAATGCACCGTTCAATGAGATTGACGCTTGCATTCACTCTCACAAGTTCGATGGCGCCGGCACAAGAGGCCCTTGGCTTGTGCGATCAATACGCGGTTGAGGCCTTTTACGGTCCCTTGTGCCCGTTCACTGGCTTTCAGCCAATCTTTGCGTGGAATATCAGCGAATCCGGGGACCTTTGCGGCTTCTTTGGCGACTGTGAGACAAGCAACGATCGCGCATTTGCGTGGTTCGGGCAGCCACCCGTGGTCACCCTGCAACTGACACAACAGTTCCCGTTCGGCCGCGCGCTCGATGTCAATTCAGCAGGATTGATCGTTGGCCGGATGAATCAGCCCTCGGGTGGGGCGCAGCACGCCTTTCGTCATCAAGAGGGTGTGACTAGCGGCCTCACGGAGCCATCGTGGGCCAACTGGAGCGAAGCTTTAGCAGTGAACGAGCGCGGCGATATTGCGGGATACGCGCTTAACAGCGCGACCGGACCACTTCAGGCGGTTGCTTGGATAGACAATCAACTGGTCGAGTTTGATCTGCCTGCAGGTCCCAACAGCGTCGCAAATGACATCAATGAGGCAACGGCAGTGTGCGGCTGGATGGGGCAAACGCCTAACACAGAGGCTCAAGGCTTCATCTGGCAAAATGGCATGACGACGATTCTTCCAGAACTCCCTGATGAATTTCAGAGCGATCCAACGTCGATCAACAGCCAGGGCGATGTGGCGGGAATCGGATTGAAGTGGAACTTTCCGTTACCAGGCGAAGGGCGCGCGTTCGTCTGGTCAATGGGCCAGGTTATCCCTCTTGGCGTTCTGCCGAACTACACAAACAGCGGAGCTTTTGACATCAATGATCATCGTGAAGTCGTCGGCTACTGCGTAGAACCCAAGCTGCCCGACCGCGCCTTCATCTGGCGCGATAGCGTGATGACCGATCTAAATGACCTGATTTCACCCGACCTGGGACTTTACGTCGCCTGGGCTATGGGCATCAACAACCAAGGTCAGATCGCCGGCGTTGCTGTTGATGCAAGAGGGGAAGTGGTCGCTGTGCGCTTAAACCCGGTTCCACCAGTCACCGGCGATACCAACTGCGATCGGCTGGTGGACATCTTCGACCTGCTCAACGTGATCACGGACTGGGGCTTGCAAGACAGTCCGGCCGATGTCGATGGCGATGGCATCGTCTTCATCCCCGACCTGTTCCTGGTCATCGGCAACTGGAGCGAGTGACGGCGGCCGCGCGTTGCCTCACACCAGCCGCAGCACTTTTCGCCCGGCCCATTCAAACGTGAGGGCAAGCAGCGCCAGGATGAACGCCAGCGGCGAGTCCCAGATTGACTCGGTCAGCGGGTTCAGCGTGCGCACAGCGCGGTTGGGCAAGAGCTTGGGCAAGTCCTTGAGTTGATCGGGCGCGAGCACTTTGCCGTTGGTCGCCGACGCCAGCGATTTGAGCAGATCGTGATCGGTCTGCGGCCGGCGAAGCTCATCATCGGGCGCGAAGACCTCGACCGGAGTCTGCATCTGAGCGAGCGAAGCGAGAGTCGGTTCATCGACGCGAAGACGAAACTGCCCGGGCGAGTCGGGAAGATACGTCGCGGCGTAGCGGTCCTCGGTGCCCTCGACACGATGCAACTCGATCTCGGCGAGTTTCTGGCCATCATCGGATTCCATGATCACGTTGATGGAGGCGCGCGACTCTTGCAGAAGCTGCGCATCGAGCAATCGCAGCTCGATGCGAATCGGCTGATTGGTGGCGACACGGCGTGGAGAGACATCCAATACGGCCGGGTCGCCGGTGTTGCTGAGGCTTTCGCGCCCGAGCATACGGATCATCTGCACCCAGAACTGGTCGGGATACAGCTCGCCGCGCCCGTAGCGCCAGCGCCAGACTTCATCGGTGGCGACATAGATGCTCTGCCCCGCGCCGTAGCGCATGGCCAACACCAGCGGCAACGCCGTGCCGTTGACGGTTTGAGCGGTTTGCGCCAGGACCTCGGCGGCCGGTTTGAGTTGGCCAGGCTCGATGCGCTGCGCGTAATAAAGGAGCGACCAACCGGTGGCGGGATCGGACAGCTCGGCGGGCCATCCCCCCGGAACAGAAGTGCTGAGTGCTGAGTGCTGGGTGCTGAGTGAGTCGGCGGCGGTTTCCAACTGCAGAACACCCAGGCGCTGGGCGAGCGGCGTGGGGGTCATGGTCACCGGCTCGCCGATGGGCGGAAGGTTGAGCGAGCCGCGCATCGGCAGCAGGTCGGCCAGCGCGGTGCCCAGAAAGCTGCTTGGGGTCGAGTGTTCGCCCGCGATCCAGAGCAAACCGGCGCCGCGGTTGGCGACGTGATCGCGAATCATGTCCAGCTGCTCGGGGGCGAAGAACGTGGCCGGAACATCGCCCATGATGATGACGTCAAACGCCGCGAACTCTTCGGGCGAGCGCGGCAGGCGAGTGATCGGCTGGTTGCCCTCTTGCGCGAAATCGCGATCGGCGGAAATGAGCATGACCGAGCTTTCGACGTACTTCTCGCGCACGAGCAAGTTCTTGACGTAGCGATATTCCCAGCGCGGGTAGCCTTCGACAAAGAGCACACGAAGCGGGCGATCAACCAGTTCGATCTGGAACGACTTGACGTTGTTCTCGGGAATCAAATCGACTTGGGGCGTATCGATCACGACTTGCCAGGTCGCCTCGCCGGCAAGTGCGGGTTCGGCGGTGAGCGTGAGCGTGGTCAGGTCTGATGCACCTTCGTCGCCAGGTGATCCATCGGCGCTCCGGGGCTCGAGCGCGAGTCGATCAAGCTCTTCGCCTGTCGCCGTATCGATGAGCTTCACCGACCCGCCCTGATCCCGCAAGGCGGACCCGAACTTGTCGAGCTCGACGACGACAGGCACCTTGTCGCGAACGAACGCCCGCCGAGGCGCCTCAACGCGGCCCAATGCCAGATCGCCCAGCGGCTCATCCGAGCCCAACGGCACAACGAAGACCGGGATGGCATCGGCTTGCAAGCGGCGGATAAGAGCGCGGCTGGGAGGATTGTCGGTTCGGCCGTCGCTGAAGAGAACTATTCCGCTGACCGGGCGCGCCGCGGCGCGCTGAATGGCCTGCTCGAGCGCGCCATCAATGTTGGTGCGGCGGCCGGTCGCTTCAGTCAGATCGGGAAGACCGGCGCCGGCAGCCTGTGGAGGCGATGCCGAAGAGTTCGCCCAGCCAGGGACCGTTGATTGCCTGCTCTGGAGGTTGAACGCCCCGAGATGAAACCCGATCCACATGACATGACGCTGGCGGGCCATCGAATCGAGCACGTTCGACTGGCTCTCAAGCGCGCTGCGCAGTTGTTCGTCGCGACTCAGACGCCCCGAGGCGGAATCGGCGGCCGCATCCTTGATGGTCATCGAAGCGCTGCGATCGGCGAGCATGAGCACCCAATCCTGCTCGACCGTCTCGCGGGGCAGTTCGAGCATCGGGCCGCTGATGAGCGCCAGCGCCAGGAAAATGATGGCGAACCGGGCCGCCGCCAGGATGCCGCGGCCAATGCGACGGCCCACCAACCGGTGGTAGCTCCAAACCGCGAGCATGCCCGCGCCAACAAAGAGGATCGCCCACACCCAGCTGGGCCAGGGATGCTCCCAGACCAGGCGCAGATTTTCGCTGCCCTTGGGGATTGCCTCCACATCCAACAGCCATCGCATCAGATCGCTGTTCACGTTGATACCCTCGCGCCGGCGTCGGGGTTTGTCCTGGGGCTGATTGCGTGGGCTTGCAGCACGGCCAGGCGCGCCTTGCGGGATGAGCCAAACTCCAAGTGCAGGTCGGCGGCGTCAAGCCTTCTATCGGCATGGCTGAACCACCGTGCCAGAAGCGTTTCAAGAATCACCAGCGCCAGAACGATGATCAGGAGGATGCCCGCGATCGGCGAACCCATTTGCTGCCCGCCCAGCGACTCGGCGATGCGCCGGGGATCAAACGTGCTCCACGGGCCGGAGCGCTCCAGCCACGAGACGACGGCGGCCGGACTCTGCAGATCGCTGGATCCGGCAGCCGGATCAACGTTCACCGCCAGCTTGCGCAGCGGTTGACCCGATTGGTCGAGCAGCTCGTAGACACCAGCACGGCCGAGAGGCTGCTGCAGGCGGCCGGCTTGATCCAAAGCGATCTTGGCGCTGTCTGGTCCGGACAAATCACGCGCTGCCGGTCCAGCTCCCAAGTTGGGTTGATCGCCGACGGTGAGCCGCTGGGAGGCGCTGATGACGCTCAGGCCCTGGCGGATCAACTCGTGGAACAGCGGAACCATCAAGGGTTGCGTTGGCAGATTGGTCCACTCCAACTCGGGGGCGACGGTCAAGTAGGCGACCAAACCGCGCGCGGCCGGCGCTGATGCTTGGGGCTCGGCGTTCTGTTCGCCGGAAGGGCCAGTGGGCCGTTGGGGTGAGCCAACCACGAGCATGGGCGATCCGTCAGCCAGCAAGATGACCGAATCGCCGGTATCGGAATCGGAGGCCAGCGGCAAGGTCCGTTGAACAACGATGGGCCGGGCCAGGTCATTCAGGTCGCTGGAGATCAGTCGCATGATCTCTGCGCCGGGCTGCTCCTGGGCGAGGGTCAACCCGCCCGCGTGGTCGACGACCTCCAGCACCGGCCGCCAGGGCAGGCTCAAGTGAGTGGCCATGCGTTCGGTCCATTGGTGAACGTTGCCTTCGCCGGGAGGCATGACGATGAGCAGTCCGCCCTGGTCAACGAACTGGCGCAGAATGGTCCAGCCGCTGTCGTCGAGCAGATCGGCGCGCGGCGCGATCACGACATCGGCGGTGCGCACATCGGCCAGGTCGAGCGCGGCCGGCTCGGCTTCCACGATTTGGATCGGGCTTGATTCCAAGGGTTCAAGCGCGCGGCGAATCCATTGACCGGCGGTCAGCCGGTCGAGGCTGCGCTCGAATCCGAAGCTGCGCCGATCGACCAGCAGCACGCGGATCTGATTGCGCAGATCGAGCATCGTGAATCGCTGGTTGTCGGCCGGCAGTGCATCGTTGTCGATCGAGGCAGTCAGACCGACCTGGTTCTGGGAGAAATTAGCAAAGTGCAGCATGAACTCGACATCAGCCTCGGCCTGCCCGGGCTGCCATTGGACAACCTGCGGTGCGATCGCCCCAAGGCCTTCGCCAACGAGCTTGACGGTGGTGATTTCGGCTGGCAACTGGCCGCCGGTGCGCTTCAACCGAACTGTGACTTGGCCCGAGCCGTCGCTGACTCCGGGAAGCACCATGGTTCGAACCGGCTCGATCGAGACAATCTGGACGTTGGAGACCGACTCAACCGCGGGCGGCGAAGCAACCATCGTGGCTTCAGCGGTTTCCTTGGGTTGGGTTGACGGAAGCGGGGCATCGAGCGCGGCTGATCCGGCGCGAAAATCACTGAAGAGATAAATGTGGGCCGAGCGGCCGGCTTCAGCCGAGTCGTCCACTACGCCGCGCACGTACGCGACGGCGCCGGGTAAGTCGGTGGGCGATTGCTTGGATTCGAGCGATTGGAGGATATCGACGACCGCAGCGCGATCGCTCGATGGCGGCGCCAGCAGGGCCTTGGCCGGGCGTGCGGCGGTGATGATGCCGACGGCGTCGCCCGGCGCGAGGTTGGTGACCAGTTCGGTGGCCTGCTCGACATGCCGTTGAAGCGCGGTCTTGCCGTCCGGGCCTTCGAGGCTGCTGGCCATGCCGTCATCGATCACCAGGAAAATCGACCGCGAGCCGCCGGGCTTGATCAGACCAACGCCTTCGAGAATCGGGCGGGCCAGCGCGAATCCCAGCAACAGCAGGATCAGGCAGCGCACGGCCAAGAGGATCACCTGCTCAAGCTGAATCCGCCGTTTGTGCCTGCGGAAAGCCTCCATGAGAAAGCGCATGGCGGCCCATTCGATCGGCTTACGCCGCTGGCGCGCCAGAAGATGGATGAGAATGGGGATGGCGACGGCAGCCAAGCCAGCGATCGCCAGACCGGCGGTGATGAAGGTCATCGCGTCCCCTCCCGCGAAACGTCCAAACGTCTAAACGTCCAAACGTCCAAAAGAAGACCTCGCGGCGGCGCATCCAGCGTGCTTTGCTTTAGACGTTTAGACGTTTGGACGTTTAGACGTTTCATTAGCCGATCTTGCTCCGCTTGACCTGCGCGTTGCGGCGGGCCAGCAAATAGCTCAACGCCGGACCGACTGATTCATGCGTGTTCAGCCGCAGGTAATCGAATCCGAAGCTCAAGGCGGCCTTGGCGATTGCATCCATGTGCGATGAAATCGCCTCCAAATAGGCGCGGCGCAGCGCACGCGGATCGATCTTCAACCTTCCTTCGTCCTCCATGCCTTCGAACGGGGCCGGCTGCGTGAACTCAAATTGCAGCTCCTGGCGATCGAGCACCTGGAGAAGGATCACATCGTGTCGGCGGTGCCGGAAGCGCGCCAACGATTGGCGAACCGCTTCAATATCCTCAAAGAAATCAGAAATGATCACGAACAGTGCGCGGTTGTGCACTTTTCCCAATGCCTGATCGGTGACCTTGGCGAGGTTGGTCTTGGCATCGACTGGCTGGACATTGAGTGTGTTGACGATCGATTTCCACTGGCCGCGCGAGCTGGAGCGCTTCACCATGGCCCGGATTTCATCGGCGAACACCGCCACGCCCACACGATCCTGCTGCTGGAGGCACAGATACGCGACGGCGACCGCGACCGCGGTGGCGTGGTCGAATTTGGTCCAAGCGTTCTTCCGCTTGCTCGCGCTCGTTCCGCCCCAGCCCTTCTTAACCCCCAGCGTGCCGTACGACATCGAAGCCGAGGCGTCGATGAGCATGATCACATCGAGGTTGGTCTCCTGCTGGTACTGCTTGATGTACAGCTTGTCGGACCGGCCGTAGACCTTCCAGTCCAGGTGTTTGAGGTCATCGCCGGCGACGTACTGGCGGTGCTGGGCGAACTCGACCGCCATACCCTGGTAGGGCGAGCGGTGCATGCCCGACATCACTCCCTCGACGATCATCTTGGCCCGCAGCTCAAAGGGCGCAAGCTGGGCCAGCGTCTCGGGGGCGAGGTAATTCTCAGCGCGGTTTCCGGGGTTTCCGCTGCTTCCGGGGGCGGGGGTTTTCGCAAGTTCGGGCATTTCGATTTAGGCAGCGTCTTGTCGAAGCGCTGCAAGGGAACGTTCGAAGACCTGGACTTGAACCGGTGAGTCAAACTCGAACTTCACGCGCTCGCACAAATCCTTCGTCTTTAGTGTGCTTACAATCATCTGGAGCAACTCGTTAAAATAACTTGAAGGCAAGCCGCGCATCCCGGCAAACGAGATATGCACGTGTTCTGACGACTCGAGCTTCCGAACGACAACTCGACCCAACAAACGGGCGCTGAGCACTATGGACCCATCAGGATCCATGTGCCTTGTTGCATCAATGACATCGGGCTGGTCAGTCATCTTGTCAAGGACTCGTCTCAACCGGGAGAGTAAAGAAGACCCCCGTTCCGGGGAACGGCGGATCCATGCGTTGAATTGTACGATTCGTTCCTTTGATGTTCTCGGCTGCCCCGTCTTCGCTGAGAATAAATATTCGGCCGCCCAGGGTACCGATGGCATTCCAAAGCTGACTGATCCCCAATCCTGCATTATTTGACCTTGAGAGTGCGGTGATTTTCCCGATGGTCACGCGTTGCAGGGCAACCGAGCCCGTCGTAATCTCCGGATATCTAGGACGAAGTGTTTCAGCGATGCCAGCGCCACAATCGACGATCGCAACTCGAACCTCCCTCCTGCCGCTCAGGTACCGAGCGCATGAAACCCCACCGATCTTCGAGCGTGAATGGTCTTCCACGTTCTGAGTAACTTCGTTAACGCTGATGCGAAGATAGTCTTCAGAGTCCTTCGATATGCCCGTGTGCCGCCGGATCAGATCGATCATCGGGTCTGCGTCTCGAAAATTCGCTCTGCTGAATGTGTGCAGCGGCACGGTCTCGTTCTCGGGCACCGATGTGTCGGGCATTGGTTCACCGTGAAGCCGGTGCTTCAGACCTGAGAACGCGCAAAACGCATCCAGTTGCGGCGGGTCCCTCGGCAGCGTAACTTCGACCTGAAGCCCCCAAAGGCGCGTGTCCAAAACCGCGGCCAACAAGACAGCCGCCCCATCGGGACCAACGTACCGGCACCGACTGAGATCGACGTCCCATACCGTATTGGGATCATCGCATTCCAGCATCGGGTCAAGGACTCGGATCAGTGCTGTGACGCTTGGAAGAGTGTCGTCGATGTTGAAATCAATCGTCAAGCGGCGACGCGGCATTGTGTCCGTTGCTCACCGCATTACCGCATCCATGCGCTTGAGCGTCGCGGCGTCGGATGTATCCACGCGCGTGTCCTTGAGCAGCGTGTTCACGATGTCGTCGGTGGTCACGCCGTCAGCTTCGGCGTTGAAGTTGGTGATGATGCGGTGGCGCATCACCGGAAGAGCGATCGCCTGGATGTGCTCGGGCATCACGTGCGAAGCGCCGCTGAGGATCGCCTTGGCTTTGGCCGCCAGGATCAGGTACTGGCTGGCGCGCGGGCCGGCGCCCCAGGCAACGTAGTTCTCCACGACCTCGGGCTTCTTGATCTCATCGCGCACGCGCGTGGCGCGCGTGATCCGCAGCGCGTAGCGCACCACGTGATCGGCCACCGGCACCTGGCGCACCAGGCTCTGCATGCGCAGCACCTCTTCGCCCGAGAGAACGGTTTCCACCTGGGCATCGTGCACCGCTGTGGTGCGCTGCACGATCAACAACTCCTGCTCCTCGGTCGGATAATCGATCTTGATGTTGAACATGAACCGGTCGAGCTGTGCTTCCGGAAGGGGATAGGTTCCCTCCTGCTCGATCGGGTTTTGCGTGGCGAGCACGAAGAACGGCGCCGGAAGATGGTGGCGAATGCCCCCGGCGGTCACTTGCCGCTCCTGCATCGCCTCCAGCAGGGCCGCCTGCGTCTTGGGCGGCGTGCGGTTGATCTCGTCGGCCAGAATCACGTTGGAGAAGATTGGTCCCTTGACGAAGCGCAGCTCGCGCGAGCCGGTGGACTTGTCTTCCTCGATGACCTCGGTGCCGGTCATATCCGAGGGCATTAGGTCGGGCGTGAACTGAATGCGTGAGAAGCCCAGGCTGAGCGTGCGGGCAATGGTCGAGATGAGCAGCGTCTTGGCGAGTCCGGGCACGCCGACGACCAATGCGTGGCCGCCGCAGAGGATGGCCATGAGCAGCTCGTCAAGCACCTGGTCCTGGCCAACGATGACCTTCTGCACCTCGGCTTTGATTTTCTTGTAAGCGGCGGTGACTTCGCGGGCGGCGCTTTCGGGAGTCATCGCGACGGTCTTGGGTTTGGATGCCAGCGGGTCAGTCATGGTTGGTTCCGTGTTGGTTCCGTGTCTGGGCGGCCTTGGCCCTGGGCCGCGAATTTCGTAGGAGTATAGTCAGCAGTCGCGCGCCAACGTTTGATGCGACCGTGAGCTCTTTCATCGGATGGCCTATCGTGCCTGAATTGCCGGAAATCGAACATCTGAGGCGATCGCTGGAGCCGTTTCTGGTTGGGGCGGCGGTCATTGGAGTGCGGTTGCATCGAGCCGACATCGCGCACCGGCTGGGAGGCCCCGCGCGGCGGCGGATTTTGGCGCGCGAGCTGCTTGCCGGCTCGACGATTTCATCGCTCCTGCGGCACGGCAAGAATCTGGCGATCGTGAGCGACGAGCAATCGGGCATTTGCGTTCACCTGGGCATGTCGGGCCAGCTGCGATTTGTGCCAGCCGGTCAGAAGCTGGCGCCGAGCGATCACGTTCATTGCGTGTGGCGGATCGCTGGGCCGCGAGACACCGGCCGGCTCGTTTTTCGAGATCCAAGACGCTTTGGGGGTATTTGGACGTTTTCATCGCTTGAGGAACTCCAACAGAATCGATGGCAAGCCCTTGGCCCAGATGCCATGAGCATTTCGGCCGCGGCGCTTGGCTCGAAGTTGAGCAAGGTCAAGCGGCCGATCAAGGCGGCGCTGCTGGAGCAGTCGTTTCTGGCGGGGGTCGGGAACATTTATGCTGACGAGGCGCTGTTTGCCGCCGGGATTCACCCGATCTCGTGGGCGCGAGAGATTCCGGGACAGGCGATCGGCCGGCTTGCAGGGGCCATTCGAAAGGTGATGCGGCAGGCGGTGGAGGCGGGCGGATCGACGATACGCAGCTACGTTGACGGCAACGGGCAGGGGGGCGAATACGCCGCAGCCCACAAGGTGTACGGCCGGGCCGGGCAGCCATGTGTGGTGTGTGGACGGACGCTCGAGCATGGTCGGATTGCGCAACGAACGACGGTGTTCTGCGCGACGTGTCAGCGGCAATATGGGTATGTGAGATGATTCGCCGAGACTTTTTTTGGTTCCCGGTTTGTGCGCGGACCAAGGTCAGTCCGCAAGACCCGTTGCCCTCGAGTTCGAGAGCAGGGGCGGGAACTTGTCGAGGGCGGTCTGAATCTCGTCGTACAGATTTCCGATCCATGCTGGGGCTGTTGGGAGCCCTTGTCGATCTTTGAACCGCAAGTCGCGCGGCGCGATGATCAGCTCGACGTTCTCCAGGCCGACATCCGCAGCCAGCACGAACAACTCTTCGATCGCCTGATCGCCGCGCACAGAATGATCAACAACCCTGCAACCACGATGAGTCTGTGCCGTTTTGCCAGCATGGCCCCTACTGTATCGAACCACCGTCCCTGTCCGGCGTGAACAACGGCCAGGCAGCCCGCAGTCCTGCTGCACCACCGTGGTAATCGACTATTTTTTGTCGGGGCTATGTTGTGCGCGCGATACGGAATTGCCCTCACCCCCAACCCCTCTCCCAGAGGGAGAGGGGAGTGCGCAGTGCTCAGTCGTCAATCGTCGCCAGGGCGACGGCCATGCGGCAGCCGTCGGCGAATTCGGGCAGGTCCACATATTCCTTGACGGTGTGAATCTCGTGCTGGCCGGCGCCGAAGGTGACGCTCGGCAAGCCGTGGCGGGCAAGCCAGTTGGAATCCAGCCCACCATGCGAGAACTGCGTGGTGGGCTTGAGGCCAATGGATTCGGCGGCATGCTTGGCGTGCACAACCGCGGGCGCATCGTCGGGCAGGCGGAAGGGATAGTAGTCGGCGCGGCTGTCGAACTTCGCTTGCGCGGCTTCGCCCTTGTCGTCTTTCACTTGCCCTGCGGCCTTGGTGAACGCATCTTTAAAAGCGGCGGTGATGGCGGACGTGAATTTCTCGTTATCGCTGCGCGATTCGCCGTTGATGCGGACGTAGTCGGTGACGACGTTGGTGGCATCGCCTGCCGAGCGATTATCTTTGCCGCCGAAGACGCCGACGTTGCTGGTGCCCCGGCCGTTTGGTTTGACGACTTTGCCGAACCAGCCGCCGCGATAGGCTTCGGTGATGGCGATGGCGGCGGCGAGCGTCGCGGAGATTCCCTTCTCGGGCGCGACGCCCGCGTGCGAGGCCTTGCCCTTGATGTCGGCCTCCCAGGTTTCGCCGCCCACGGCTCCGGTGACGAGCTCGGCGGCGAGCTTGCTGTCGACGTTGAAGCCCATCGTTGCGCCGCTGAGGTCTTTCGGATCCATGTTTCGCGCGCCCATGAGCCTGCTCTCTTCGCGAACAGTGAAGAGCAGGGTGATCGGCGGATGCGGCAGGTTGTGCTTGATAAGCGTTTCGGCCAGCGCGACGAGCGCAGCACAGCCGGTGCGGTTGTCGCCACCCAGGGCAGAGCTGGGGTTGGCGTTCACAATGCGGCCGTTCTCGCGCTTGGGTTTGGCGCCGGCGCATAGGGGCACGGTGTCCATGTGAGTTGAGAACACGAGGCGCGGGCCCCCGGGGCGCGTGCCGGGCAGATCGACAAAGAGGTTGCCGGTCTGCGTCGGCATCGGAATGCGCTTGTTGGCCGTGTCGAAACGGAAGGCGGACGCGGGTACGCCAACCTTCTTCAGTTCATCGGTGATCGCGGCAGCGATCGCCGCCTCTTGCCCGCTTACGCCATCGATTGAGAGGAATCGAATCAGGTGATCCTCTGCGGAGTCCGTGTCGACGACGGATCGAACGTCAATGGCTGTGATGCTCATGCCCAATGATCGCAGCCGCGCGCCCAAGGGTCAGTTGGAATAATGCCGGGTTTCGCCCCCCTCCGGGGGGAACTA
>JAKEEP010000207.1 GCA_022616475.1 Phycisphaerales bacterium
TACCCGTAAATCGGCCCCAGTTCGCCGGTCTTTGGATCGGCCCACTCATCCCAGATGCTCACCCCGCGCTCCTTGAGCCACCGGACATTCGTTTCGCCCCACAAAAACCACAAAAGCTCGTGAATAATCGACTTCAAATGCAGCTTTTTGGTCGTCACCAGCGGAAATCCCTCCCCCAGATCAAACCGCATCTGATGACCAAAAATGCTCAGTGTTCCGGTGCCGGTCCGATCGCCTTTTTCCACGCCGTCGTGCAGCGCCCGCCGCATCAGATCCAGATACTGCCGCATGGCCGAATCATATGACTAAAGCTTGCGTTAGAGAAATGCCGATTTCGAGCAAGCGCGTATCATCTGCTAGCTCATTTGAGTCTCTCGTGCGCCATGATTGAAACAATCCATTTCAAGAACTTCAAGGCGCTGCGAGACACGAAATTGCGCTTGTCTCGATTCAATCTACTTGTGGGTCCAAATGGAAGCGGCAAAAGTACGGTCATGCAGGCGTTGCAGAAACTGCCCAGTCAAAATCTGAACGACTACAGCCGGTTTGCCAGTGCTGGCATCAAGCTTGGTACTGATGTTCAAGTTATCGTTCGTTGGACAAATGTGTTTCAAGGCGCAACGACGATTGCGCGATGGAAACCGAACGAGCATCTCGCGCCTAGCCATGAGGGAGTCCAAGATCGAGCCACGATCGAAGCTATCAATCGATTCATGATTGGTATACGTGTGTACAACCTGGATGCCACAGCTATTGCTCATACCGTTGGGCTCAAACCTGACATAGAGCTTGCAACGAATGGCGCTCAACTCGCAGCTGTCCTGGACCGGTTGCGCGATAGGGAACCCGAGCGCTTTGAGTCGGTCAACCAAGAACTTGGTCGTTGGATTCCGGAATTCGACAGAATTCTCTTTGACACACCGCTCGAGAATAAGAGAGCCTTTCTCCTTCGCATGAGGAAGGGGTTGCATCGGATTCCGGCGCCAGAGATTTCGCAAGGAACCCTTCTTGCATTGACGATGCTGGCGTTGGCCTACCTTCCTGAACCTCCGCCCCTCGTGTGCTTTGAGGAACCTGATCGAGGAATTCACCCGCGGTTGCTTCGCGATGTACGCGATGCGCTCTACAGACTCAGTTACCCGGAGGAGTTTGGCGAAACGCGGAAACCGATCCAAGTGATCGCAACCACGCATTCGCCATACCTCCTTGACCTATTTCGCGATAAGCCCGAAGAGATTGTGATTGCCAATAAGCTTGGGGATAACGTCAAGTTCGAACGGTTGTCCGAACGCAAGGACCTGCACAGCATCCTTGAGGATTCTCACCTCGGCGATGCCTGGTACACCGGGGTATTGGGCGGTGTGCCGGCAGGCACATGAGAATTGCAGTCTTCAGCGAAGGCGAGGCCGATGAACGGGCGCTTTTCGTCCTCGTTGAAGCAATCCTCGGTAGGGCGATCGAACCTGTTCACCCGGCTCCCCGATCGCGCGGCTGGCCCTCCGTTCGCGATCAACTACCACTCGTTTGGCGTGCAATCTACTACCAGTCAGAAGTGGATGCGCTGATCGTAGCGGCTGATTCAAACAGCACGATGACGCACGACGCATCCCACGACCAGCCCGGCGGTCAGGAAGATCGCTGTCGCCTCTGCCAACTACAACGTGTGTTGACCGAGACTGTTCAGCGCGCCGCAAAGCGTGAGAATCGCAAGATGCTTCGCACTGCCGTCGGACTTGCAGTGCCCTGCATCGAAGCATGGTATCTGTGTGCACTTGGATCAAATCCCCGAACAACTGAAGCTCTCTGGGCAAACGGATTGAAAACTCCACCACTGCCCTACAGCAAAGACGACTTGAAGCACCGCGTATACGATTCCGCGATACCCTCCAGGTCGCTCATGCAAGATGTCATCCAACGCGAAGCGCAACGATTGGCGGCTGGCGTTGAAGCAGTCGAGAGATGGTTTCCCGGCGGCTTTGGGACCTTCGCGGCCGAAATCCGTTCTTGGTGAATAAGCCGCTTGTGGTTCTACCACCTCGACGCCGCCACCAACATCCCAACAATCCACGCCCCCCAAGCCAGCGTTGTCATCGCGCCCAGAATGATCGCTATCCACGCGTGCGCCATCCCGCGCGCCGCCGGCTCCTTCATCCTCTTCCGCAATCCAATAATCCCCAGAATCACCGCTGGAATCCCCAGCACGATCCCCACCATCGGCAGCAGTGAAAAGATTGCCAGGTAGTACCCAACCAGCGCCGGCGGATTCTTGTACGGAATCATCCCCGACATCGCCCCTCCCTCCGGCACGCCCGCTGGCTGACGCAGCCCGGTCGAAACCGTCGGCGGCGCTTGCAGAATCGCCCGCAACTTCGGCTCCGCCATCACCGATCGCACCCCCGCGCCCATGCCCACGCCATCCAACGGCGCCAACAACCCATCCACTGGCACGCGACCCTCGCGCGCCCATTGCTCGATCAACTCCATCGACGCCGGACCAAACTCCTGCCCGTTCGACAGCCTGACCATGTACTTCGCTTCATCCATGCCCAACAGTGTGATCGATCAAGTCACTGCTTTCAAGAGCAACCACACTTCATGCAGGTTCTCACCATCGTGACCTCCTGTTCTGCCGTTCTGCTGCTCTGCTGTTCCGCCCTCTGCCGTTCCATCATCCGTGTCCATCTGTGTTCATTCTGTTGTTTCATCTCTTCGGCAGGCCCTCGGGCACCGCCGCCAAGAGCGCCCTGGTGTACTCATGTTCCGGCCGCTCCACAATCGCCTCGCACTCCCCCATCTCCACAATCCTCCCCTTCAGCATCACCGCCACTCGGTCGCAAATGTGCCGGATCACCGCCATGTCGTGGCTGATGAACAAGTACGCCAGCCCCAGCTCATCCTGCAAATCCTTCAGCAGATTCAGAATCTGCGCCTGAATCGAAACATCCAGCGCCGATGTCGGCTCATCGCACACGATCAGTTTCGGTCGCAGCGCCAGCGCTCGCGCAATCGCGATTCGCTGCCGCTGCCCTCCCGAGAACTCGTGCGGATATCGCTCCGCTGCCCCCGCCCACAATCCGCACTGAGTCAGCAATTCGCCAACCTGGCCACGCAGGGCCGCGCCGCGCGCCAGCTTATGCACCACCAGCGGCTCGCCGACGATCTGCCCGACCTTCATTCGCGGGTTCAGCGACCCCCCCGGGTCCTGAAAGACGATCTGCATCTGCCGGCGCAATCGCCGCAGCGCGCCGCCGCGCAGACCGAATACATCCTTCCCCTCAAAGAAAACGCTCCCACCGCTGGCGCTGCACAGCCGCAGCACCGCGCGCCCCAACGTTGTCTTCCCGCATCCCGATTCCCCTACCAACCCCAACGTCTCGCCCCGCCTGACAACAAAGCTCGCGCCGTCCACTGCATTCACATGCCCCACCACCCGCCGCAGCAACCCGCCTCGCTGCGGAAAACGCACGCACAGCTTCTCAACTTGCAACAGCGCCCCGTTTCCACCGCGATGACTCGCTTGTGAACCTTCCATTCAGCCAGCGATCCTACCACGCCCGGACCTGACTGCTGAAAACCGACAGCCGACAGCCGACAGCCGATCGCTCTCTCACTCGACCCGCAGCATCACCTTGACTCGCTCGCCATCCGGCCGAATCGCCATCGTCTGCACCCCCACCGGATTGCGCAGATCGGCTTGCCGCAGGCAATCGAGAAACTCTTCCACGCTGCTGATTGGCTGGTCTCTCACCGAAACCAGTATCGTGCCGCGCGACAGCGTCCGGCTGAGTTCCGACGTCGGAACCAGCTCAATGATCACCCCAGGGTGGTAGGGCACCTCGTAGTGCCTTGCGAGTTCCGGCGTGCAGCTGGCCATTCGCCAAATCCCCAACTCTACCAGCGATTGCCGCGACTCATCCGACGGCGATCGTTGGCCCAGCAGCGTCTCCAATCGCACCAGCGGCACCGAAATCACCATGCTCGTTCCGCCGCCCGCGCTTGAATCGAACCGCCACACCGTCAGTTGTGCCATTTCCCCTGGCAGCATCGATGACACCACCGATCGAAGCTGCTCCCCCGAGCTAATCAACATTCCATTCACCCTCGTGATGATGTCGCCCGCGCGCACGCCCGCCGCCGCTGCTGGGCCGCTGGGGTCCACCGACGTCAGCCGCACGCCCCGGCCGATGAAACCCAGCACCTGCGCCGAAGCCGGATCGAAGTCCAGGTCGATCGTCACACCAAGCGATCCCTTCTCCACGTAGCCTTTCTTGATCAGTTGCGTCACCGCCGGCTGAATCATGTCCAGCGGAATCGCCAATCCGATGCCGGCGAACTGCCCTTCCTCCAGCGCGCTGCGGCCGGTGGCGATCGCTGTGTTCATGCCGATCACGCGCCCCCGATAATCCGTCAGAGGACCGCCCGAATTGCCCGGATTGATCGCGGCATCAACCTGGATGAAGTTCTCGTACGCCAGCCGCCTTCCCTGGCCATCGCGCAGCCCGTTCACCGACCGGTCCTTGCCCGAAACCACGCCCGAGCTCATCGAGAATCGAAAGTCAAACGGCGAGCCGAACGCAAACACCAGGTCGCCCTGGTTGATCGGTTGGTCCAGTTCCGACAACATCGCCGGATGGAGCTGCCCCGGCGCGATCTTGATCACCGCCACGTCCGTGGACGGATCCGACCCAACGATCCTCGCTTGCCTGATCGTCCCGTCGTACAATTGCACATCGATTCGCGTAGCGCTTTCGATGACGTGATGGTTGGTGACGATGTGCCCGTCGGTATCGTAAACCCAGCCTGATCCGGTCGAAAGGCCCGGCCGATCCCGCGTGCCGAACGGCGGAAACGAGCGCTCGACGTAATGCGCGCTAATGTGCACAACCGACGGCTCCACCACCGTCGCAATGTCTCCGTACGCGCTATTCAGTTGATTCAAAATGTCGTTGCCGGCCAGGCTGTGCCGCGCCTGAATCACCCGCGTTCGGGTCTGCTCATACGTCAGCTGCTGCACCGCCTTCGGACCAACCACCAGCACCAATGCCGCCGTGCCCAGGACGATCAAACTTGGGCCATATCCACTGAGCTTTCGCATGATGCCCTCAATCGTTCGTGACCGCCGATGCCAACGCCTCAATAATCCGCAAGCCGAGCTTCTTCAGCCAGTTACATCGCCCGACCGTCGCCCTCTCTAACGTCCTAGGCCGAATATTATTCGCCAAAGGCCATTCCGGGTTTCGTACGACCAGAACTTCCCAGAGGGGCGGTCACGAGCACGGGCGCCGGCGCTGAGCGGCCGCCACGCCACATCGGCGCCAGTCGGGTGTTTATCGGCGTGCCGGCGTGAGCCGCAAACTGCCCGTTTCCGCCCGGTAATGGCTCTTTCTCTATGCAATCTGGTCGGTGACTCGGCCTGCAGCCCAGGCGGTCTTTGCGCACGCCACATCACCCGATCACCTTAACACCTAGTCCTGCATTCCCTGCATTCGCCGCTTGGTTCGTGCGGCCAGATTTACGATGTTTTACCAGTCGGTATCAGTGGCGCGCCGCGCCATCTCCACACAGAAGGAGCCAGGAAATGAAATCCAATCGTGTACTCACCTGCACGTCGCTCTGCGGCCTCACCGCTGTTACCGCCACGATGGCGCTGCTCTGCGCGCCATCCTCGGTCGTGATTGCCGCCGATGAAGAGTCTCCGCCCACCATTCAACTTACCGGGATCGTGCGCGACTTCATCGAGAACGGTCTACCCGGCGGCCACCCCGACTTTGAAATCACGCCCAGCAAGGGCTTTGGGCTCTACGAGAAGAACATCTCACCCACCATGGGCGAGAACAGCAAGCCCACCTTTGTCGGCGGCGGCAAGAAAATCGACCCCAAGCAATGGCGAACCTCCGTCGCCTCCGGCCAAAAGCCCATCTGCTACACCCTCTACAACGCGGCCCTAGGCGACCTGCCCGGCGACCAGGTCTCCGGCACCAGCAGCGGCGGCATCCAGTCCCAAAGCAGCTTCTCCAGCTGGTTCAACGACGTCCCGGAAACCAACCTCTCTGACGACCTCACCATCACGCTCGTCAAGCAAGGCGCCAAGTACGTCTTCGATGACAAGGAAGATCCGGCCTATGAACCAATTGGCGGATTCTTCCCCATCGATGGCAAGCTCTTTGGCAACTCGCCGGGCACCCCGGTTCATAACTATCACTTCACCTACGAGATTCACACCACGTTTACCTACGATGCCAGCGCCGATCAGTGGTTCAAGTTCATCGGCGACGACGACGTCTGGGTCTTCATCAACGGCCAGCTCGTCATCGACCTCGGCGGCATTCACTCAGCCAAGTCGCAGTATGTTGACCTCAGCCGCCTCAACCTGGTCAACGGCCAGACCTATCCGCTGGACTTCTTCTTCGCCGAGCGCCACCGCACCGCTTCCAACTTCCGCATCGAAACCAACATCGCGCTCAACAGCAACACGATGCCGACCACGACCGCCAATTACGATTAATCCAGCGGAAATTGATTTCAGATTGCAATCCACCGTGACTCGAACGGTCCATCCGTTCGAGTCGCTTTTTTTGTCCCAGGCAGAATCTTGCCCACATCGAATTCCCGGACCAGTTTTCGCTGGGTTGCCCCTTTGATGCTGCTCTCGGTTGAACTTGCGGCAGGCGTTTGCGATCGTTGAGCTAGGGAATCTAGGTCAAACCAATCGTCTCATCTGCTCTTTGAGGAATGACAACCATGATGGGCTTCTTCTCGGACTGGTTGCAAACCAGCGTGCAGCGCACTGCTTTGCTCACCCTCGCTGTTCCTGCAGCAATCGTGGTCTGGACCCCAGCTGCGGCGCAGGAATCCCAGGAATCCATGGTTGTGCAGGCCGTCGTACGTGACTTTCGCAAGGCCGACCCCAACTTTGTCGTCACCCCCAGCGGCGGAAACGGCCATTACGTCGGCAATCTCGCGATGACCCTGGGAGACAACGGCTGTCCGATCTATTCCGGCGCCGGCTTCCGCGTCAACACACAATGGCGCAACGTGGCCAATCAGCCGATCCCGCCACACCTCTATGCCCTCGGCGGTCTGGGCGGACTGGTCTCGCTGGTGACGTCCCCCACTATCACCGGCAACGGTATCGTTGATAGCTACAACTCAGCCCTTGGGCCATACGGTGGAACCAACGTTGGTCCCGCCGCGACATGGGTTCCTGATTCCACCATGCCCGTACTCAATCCTCCCACAGGTCTTCCCCCTCTGGTTCCAAGCGTCACCTACGGCGGCAACACCTCGACCGACTTGACCGACGACATCAATTGCAGCGAATTCAATCTCCGAAACAGTCACGAATTGCGGATCAACGGAAACCGCACGATTTGGGTTCATGATGTGTGTCTGATCGAGAATTATTCCGAAATCACGTTTCAACCCAATGCGACCCTGAAGCTATATTTCAGCGGCAGTTGCATGCTTGATAACCACATCAAGGCCAACCTCAACGGCTCGCCTTCACGGCTGACCATCATCAACCTGGGGACGCAAGAAATCTTCATGAACAACAACGCCCAGGTCTGCGCCACCATCATCACACCCTTCGCGCCCCTGCATATGACAGAGAACGCCAACTTCTACGGCACCTTCATTGGCGAAAGCGTCATTCTCGAGAACTCTTCCGGCTTCCACAACGACAGCAGCCCCAACCCTCCTCCGGCCATTTGCGGCGGCCCCCTCAGCGACACGCCTGGAACTGCGGGCATGGCCAGCAACGGTGGTATCCCTTCCGAAGCCGCCCTGGCTACCTGGTTCAACGATCTCTTGGGAACCAATCTCTCTAGGACTCTCAATATCGAATTGGTCAAAAACTCCAGCGGCGTCTACCAATACAGCAACAATGAATTCTACCCCATCGATGGCCAACTCTTTGGCAATGAAGGTGAAGACCATAACCATTACTTCACCCTGACTCTTGAGTTGCAGTTCATCCATCACGCCTGTGAGGGCGACGGCACGTTCTTCGAGTTCTACGGCGCCGATGACGCCTGGCTCTTCATCGACGGGCAGTTGGCCATGGACCTTGGCGGCGTGATGCCGGCAACTTCGCAACGGGTGGAAATCGACCGCCTCACGAGTCTCCAGGACGGCCAAACGTACACCATGAAGTTCTTCTACGCCCAGCGCCAGCCCGTCATGGCCATGTTCAATGTGAGCACCAACCTGGATCTGCTCGATTCACCCATGCTCGCCACGATCTCCGCCGGCTGCGATTGAGGCCAGCCCGCGTCGATCTCAACTTCAACACCATTCCCGATGAGTGCGAGCCAACCCTGGGTGACACCAACCAAGATGGCGTCATTAACATCATCGACTTGCTGAACGTTATCTCCGCATGGGGTACGTGCCCCAAGGCTCCCGCCCCTTGCCCCGCCGACATCAACACCGATGGCCTTGTCGATGTCGACGACGTCTTGCTCGTGATCGCGTTCTGGACTCAATGACGCGACACGTCATACGGAGAGGGTGCCACGATCTCGCCGGCGCAGCCGCGAGTCGTGCCTGTTGCAAGCTGTGCGTTCGGATGATCGCAGCGCCCCGGCCTGAGCCGCCCGCCAAAGATTCACTCAGAAACCGTACTATCCCTTCGCCCGAATCGCGTCCCGAATCTCCGTGAGCAACTTCTGCTCCGGTGTCGGCCCCTTTTCCGGGGGCGGCGCCGCAGGTGCCGCTTCCTGTTTCCTCCGCAACGTGTTGATCGCCTTCACCAGCAGAAACACCGCGAACGCCACAATCACAAAATCAATCACCACGTTGATGAACGATCCATAGTTGATCGACGCCCCAGGCGAAACCACCGCACCATCCGGCCCCAGCACCGGCTCGCGCAGCACCAGCTTCTGGTCGCCAAAATCGACTCCGCCGGTAACCGCCCCCAGCGGTGGCATCATCACATCGCCCACAAACGAGCTCACGATCTTCCCAAACGCCGCCCCAATGATGATCCCCACGGCCATGTCCACCACATTCCCCTTGACCGCAAA
>JAKEEP010000208.1 GCA_022616475.1 Phycisphaerales bacterium
ATCCCCATCCCGTCACGCTCATGATCGAAATCGTCCTGGCGATTTTGATCCTCGCCACCGTGATCGTCATCCTTCTTCCGCGCTTCACCTCCAGAGCGCCCATGGCGGAGCTTCGTGCACGCGTCAAGTCCTGGTGGATCATGGTCGTCCTGACCGTTTTGGCCATTGCCATCGATCAGCGCATCAGCCTCGTCTTCTTCGCCGTCCTGAGCTTCCTTTCGCTCAAAGAGTTCTTCACGCTTGTCCACCTGCGCATCGTCGATCGCCGTGCCATCCTCCTGGCCTACCTCGCTATCCCCATCCAATACTGGTGGATCCACATCGAGTGGTACGACCTGTTCCTCATCTTCGTCCCCGTGTACATGTTCCTCATCATTCCGTTTCGCCTAGTTATCGCCGGCGAAACCCAGCGCTTCATGACCAGCGCCGGCAAGCTCCACTGGGGATTGATGGCCTTCGTCTTCGGCCTCAGCCACCTCTCCTACCTGCTCAAGATGAACCTCGCAACGCCCTTCGAGGCCGGCAGCCGTGGCCTGCTCATCTACGTCGTCTTCCTGGCCGAATTCAACGATGTGCTCCAGTACCTCTTCGGCAAGACCCTAGGCCGCCACAAAATGACGCCCACCATCAGCCCCAACAAAACCTGGGAAGGCTTCCTCGGCGGGCTCGTCTGCACCAGCGCCCTCGCCGTCGTTCTGCGATTCCTCACTCCAATGGATTGGCTTCACGCACTCGCCGCCGGCTTCCTCATCGCCACCATCGGCCCTATCGGCGGCATGATCATCTCCGCCATCAAACGCGATGTCGGCGTCAAAGACTCAGGCGCCCTCATTCCTGGCCACGGCGGTATCCTCGATCGCATCGATTCCCTGTGCTTCTCAGTCCCCATCTTTTTCCATTTCATCGCCTACTTCTATTGGTGATTCCAGATTTGCCCCCGCCTCCTTCTCCTACTCTTGCTCTTCATCACATTCTTACTCTTACTCTCACTCTTACTCTTACTCACGTTCTTACTCCCAATCATCCCGCTCTTACTCCCCTGCGATGTCCAAAGCCTTTAGGTGTCTCTGGTTCCTCCTCATCGTCCGTCCGGTCGTGCGCCTTCTCATCGGCGTCGCCGTCTTCGGCCGCGAGCATCTCAAGCTCGACCGCCCGACCATCATCATCGCCAACCACAACAGCCACCTCGATGCCCTGGTCCTCATGGATCTGTTCCCGCTGCGCGCCTTGAACTCCGTTCGCCCCGTTGCCGCCGCTGACTATTTCACGCGCCACCCCGTCACCAACTTCATCTGGCGCGCCTGCATGAACGTCCTGCCCATCCGCCGCGACAAGGTCTCCAAAACCCATAACCCCCTCAAGGCCATGATCGACGCCCTCGACGCCGGTCAGTCCATCATCCTCTTCCCTGAAGGCACCCGTGGCGAGCCCGAGCAACTCTCCAAGTTCCAAACCGGCATCGCGCACCTGGTCGCCAAGCGACCCGATGTCCCCGTCGTCCCCGTCTTCATGCGCAACCTCGGCTTCAGCCTCCCGCGCGGCGACTTGATCCTGGTCCCGCTCTTTTGCGATGTCTTCATCGGCCGCCCGCGCCACTTCAGCGGCGATCGCCAAACCATCATGTCGCACGTCGCCGACTGCTTCGCCAAGCTCCAAGCGCTCGCCGAGCGCCTCCGCCCCTCCGACCTTCCCGAAGACGACCGATAATCACGCGCGCACGTCCCCCAAGCCGGGGCAGAACGTCGCCCTCGCCGGCCGCAATGCGAACCAGCGCCCCCGTTCGCCGCGAATCCCCTTCCATCGTCCAATCGTCCAATTTGAATTGCGCACCCCGCGTCCTCTTGAAACCAGTATTCGACCCCATCACTTGGTCATGGCGCGCCTATACCATGCCGCACCATGAACACGCTTCCGGCCGCGTTTCTAGGCGCCTGGTTACACGCGACGACTCCCGTCGTCGCCGTGCTTGATCTGCAACCTCCCGATGCCGCTGCCGCAGTCGCGCCATTCACGCTCGCCCTCCCACAAGAGCCAACACCCCTCGCCACCGCCGCCAAGTCCGAGACCTCAACCGACTCCATCGAGGATCCCCCCTTCGCCGAAGGAACGCGCTTCTTCATCCCCTATCTGGTGGCCACCTTCGGCGAGCCGGTCGGCGATATTTACACCGTCCACTTCGGCTTCGGCTACTTTCTCGAAGACACCTTCTCCGCCGCCCTCGAACCCACCCTCCACTTCGCCAACGCCGAGCTCGGTGAAGATGTTATCGGCGGCGGACTCGACCTGGTCTTCCGGTTGCACTTTGTGAGCGAACCATCTTGGTCCCTCTTCATCGAAGGCGCCGCCGGATTCGTCTTCTTCGATGATGACTTCCCGCCCGGCGGAACAGAATTCAACTTCAATTTCTACTTCGGCCTCGGCGTCACGTACCAACTCGACTCCCACACTCACCTCGTCGCCGGCGCTCGCTTCTACCACATCTCCAACGCACGTCTCAACGGCCTCCAACACAACATCGGCTTTGACTCCGGCGCCGCTTACGTGGGCCTCATGTTCCCCTTCTGACCTGACACCTGCCACGGATAACCGACCTCTCACCCAACCTGCCTTCGCTCTTCAATCAACGCAAAAACAAACCGCTGCAAGTATGCCCCAGCGGCCATCGCGCTGCTCACGGCCGTCATCACAAACAAGGGCATCCGCATCGCCTCCACCCACGGGGCGTGGACCAAAACCGACAGCAGCCACGCAAACACCAGCACGGTCGTCGCCTTCCCGATGATCAGCGGCTTCATCCGCTTGAATGAACGCCAGTCGCGCCGCCACAGCCCGGCAAAAAGCGCCACGACCAATACCGCCGCATCGCGCAGCATGATCAAACCCATCTGCCACCATTCGATCCGATGCGCCATCGCCAGCGTCAACAGCGCCGACAAGAAAAGGGCCTTGTCGGCAATCGGATCCAGAATCTGACCCATCGTGCTCCGCGCGTTCAAGCGCTTGGCCAGCAGGCCGTCCAGCCAATCACTCAGCGCTCCGGCGATCAGGATCGATAGCCACCACCGTTCCTCCACAAACGGCATGACCGCCGCCGCGACCAGTCTGGCTGCCGAGATGGCGTTCGGCGCCGTCCCCCAACGCGTGGTTCGAGCCTCGATGGCTTTCGTTTGTTGTTGTTCAACCATTCGCAGCCGCCACAATCCTTGCCGGCCCACCAGTCTAGCGAGCGACGCTCTCGCCGCTTGAGGCCACAATCTACTGTTGAAATGGAACTGACCTCACTAACCAACCCCGTTCCGGACGATGTCTATGGATGTCACTGGCCCCAATCGACTTTTCCGGAGTCTGCCATGACCGAACAACCGCCCAGCCCTTTGCCATCATCCTCGCATCCGCCGCAACCCATCCAACGCAAAGTCCGTCCCGCACGCATTCTCAGCCACGGCCTGATCGTCGGCGCCATCGGTTTCACCCTTGGCTTCTGCGGGCCCGTCATTTTCGCCCCCCAGGCCAACCAGGGCCCGCTCCTGGGGATCTTCATCACCGGCCCGCTGGGCTTTTTCGCCGGCATCATCGTCGGGGCCGTCCGCGAGTTCATGCGCATCCGCGGCTGAACCAGCGCCATGCTTGCCATCGCGCGAGTTCCATGAGCACATTGCGCGCCGACGACTTGCGCGGGTAAGGCGGTCTCGAAAGGAGGGGTTGGCTTGCGCGCGCGCCGGGGACGGAAAGGGATTAGTTCGCGCGCGCAGAAGTGTACTTTTGAGTTTCTTTGCCTGTTGATGGCGGTGTATCTGACAGAGATGGGGATGATTCCACGGGAGGGCAAAGCGACGGAGCAACGCCCCGGAAGCGACGGAGCGACAAAAGGGGATGGCGCGGAGGGGGCGCATGGCTTTCGGAAGGTCTCTCTGTAGAGAGGGGCGGAAGGCGCGTTTTGCGCGCGCGCCGGAGGTCGTGGTTTTGGGAAATGCCTATTTTTGCAAGGTGAAATAATTTAGAAAATGGAGATTTTTGTTTTTTGGGTGCGCCCGTTTTGCGCGAGGCCTGAGATTGACCCCAGAGACGCCGAGGAGGTGAGGGAGGCCACTCGCCTCTTCGGTCACTCTGTAACTCGCCGGAAGCGCAATGGCTCGCCGTTGCGCAAGCGCAGGGAAGTCGGGTGCCTGGTCCCAAAAAGCTGATCCTACGACCCCCAGTGGGCGATCACAAACAGCAGATCGGCGATGCCGACAACTCCGTCTCCGTTTTGGTCGGCGGCGGAACACGGGTCGCACGATTCGCACGGTCCCCAATGGGTGATGACCTGCAACAGGTCAAGAACGTCGACGCTGCCATCGCCATTCACGTCGCCTGGGGCTTCGGAGCTCGTAATGGTCAAGACACCCGTGCCGGCGATGCTCTGCTGGCCGCCCACCCGGATGGTGTAGCACTGGCAGGCCACCATTGCCACGCTCACGATCGAGGGCCCAAAGGCGAATCCGCATCCGTCATCATCGCAGGCCAGTAGCGTTGCGTCGGTGACATTGCAGTCGCACCCCGCGTACACCGCTATTCTGGAGTTGAAGTTGGTTTCTGAACACAGCGATACGGTCCGGACGGCGGTGGTCGGCGCGACGTAATGAAACCAGATGTCGTTCACGATTTGATCGCCTTGACCGACCCATGGGCACGAGGGATGCGGCGGTCCATCGGTGTTGGCGCTGACCGTTGAGAACTCCGATCCGCTCTCATCGATTGTGATCGCATCGGCGCAATTGTCGTTCGCCGGCGCGATGCACACGCATTCCGGCGTCTTCTGCGCCTGAGCCGCGCAGAGGCTGTCCCACAGTGTTTCGCAGCAGAACGGATCAGCCGCGCACACGGCAGAGCAACACGCGGCGTTATTGCAACCGGCCGAGCCTGCGCCGGTGCAGCACTCGTTTTCATTCGGGCAGAGCGGCGGAGGGTCTTTCTCGAGTTGTTGTTCCAGCGTCAACGTTCCACTGCCTGTTGCAGAACCAAATCCCCCAACGCGAATCTGATAACAGCCGCCCTCATTGGTCACCAGCATCACCTGCGACTGCTGGCCGCAGGTATTGTCATCGCACATCAGCAGGTTGAGGTTGCCGTTGACGCACGTGCATCCGTCGTACACCGCGAGCTTGGTGTTGAAGTTGCTGCCGCAGAGCGAGACCGTCAGGATGCCGATTCCGGGCGCGGCGTAGTTGAACCAGATATCCTGATTGACCTGCTGGTCGGGCGAGCCGTCCTGGCAGGCGACGCTGGGGGGGCCGTCCGTGGTCGCGCCCGTTGTGTCAAATGCGATTGATCCGGGCGCGATGGAAATGGCGTTGGCGCACTGGTCGTTTGCTGGTGGGCCGGCAAGGGCATCGTTGTCGCATAGGCAAACGACCGCCGACGCGATGACGGCGGCCAACCCAAGGCAGTTCGATCCAAGGAGCGACTTTTGCATGGCGTCTCCTCCGAGGTCTTCACGAAGAGGAACGATGATGGCGCAATATAACCGAACGCGGCGCGCCGTCGCAATCACAATTTTCGAAAGGCGGTCCTTCTAATTGCCCTATCGAAGGCGGTCAGGCCCGTGCAATCGACCACGCACAGCATGCCCATCGAACACAGCACCGCATTGAGTTCGCCCGGCTGCCCCACGAACATCATCCAGCGCGCCGCTTGCGCGATGCGGAATTGAGCATGGCGATCGCGTGCGGATCGTAAAACTTCTCGCCGCAGTTGTCGCATTGGTCAAGCGGCACATCGCGCACGGTGACGCCCTTCCACTGTTTGGAGGCGTTCACTCGTCGAATCTGATCGGAACCGCAAACGGGGCACTTGCGCAAGGGCGGCAGGCTAATCGGCTTGAGCGGAGCGCTTCGAGGAAATGAGAAGGCAGTAGACCGGCTGGCCGGCTTCCTCATCGATCTTGCCTTTGGTGTAGATGAGCGTGCCCGAGTAGTTGAAGCTTTCGATGATGTAGAG
>JAKEEP010000209.1 GCA_022616475.1 Phycisphaerales bacterium
AGCCCCACGTCGCCTCCGAGCCTCTGCGATCCCTGGTACGGCGGTGCCTGGAGGACAAGCGGTTCCGCCGCGTGGAGGTTCATGCCGCAAGCCAGGCGCTCTGGGCGGCCGTGCACGGGATCACCTCGCTCCTCATCCTTCGCCCCGGCTTTCCCTGGGCCGACCGCGACAAGCTGATCGGCCAGGTCGTCGATGCGGCCGTGGACGGTCTGCTGGCCTGAGACTCCGCCTCAGGGAGCGCGGCGTCCGTCGGCCAGGGGGAAGAAGGCGATCGTCAAGCAGTGGGGCGTGCCGCGCAACGGCAACGACCGCTTGCCCGTGGTGGAAGTGATGCGCAATGCGCCGGTGGTGCGCAAAATCATCGCCCAAGAGGATCCCAGCGTGCTGCCCAAGGCGATCGCCAGCCAGGAGAGCGGCATGCAGATGTTCGATCAGCACCTGGCCAAGCTCTGGAAAGCCGAACTGATCTCCGGCACCGAGGCCCTGCGCTTGGCGAGCAACCCCGAGGCATTGGCCATGGTCATGCGCGGCGTCTCCACTCGCGACCTCGCCACTTCGCTCGTGGCCTGATCGGTGGCACAGGCGTCCCGCCTGTGATCCATTGCTGACAGCTGATCGCTGACCGCCACCCCAGCCTGATACAGTGATGTCGTGAAGCGCCGCCGACTGCTCAAGCTCGGCTTGCTGATCCTCGCCATTTCCGGGGGCGCGATCGTCAATGTCGTCGTGGCTGGAATCATCTTGTATAGCAATGGCGGCATACAACCAGGTCAAGTTGCGGCCGGAGCGACGACGATTCGTCGTCCTTTGACGATTGCAGAGGATCAAGCGAATCGGATTCCCGGAGTCGTCGCTGACTGGCGGCCGAACGCAGTGCGCGGCACCCCTGCGGCTGAAGAAGAGTATCGCGTGGGGTGGAAGCGCATTGCGATCGTCGAAGAGTTCTTTGGCCCGGCCGGCGATGATGTCAGAATTCCCGGCATCGCCGGCACGGGCAAAACAACCGGTCGATTCACACTGAGCATGCCGGATCGTGTTGAAGCCGGTTTGCCTTGGAGGTCCGTAATCCAAGATTTGCGATGGGGGATGGTTTCAGGTCGGCGGGCAGCGCCGTCATATGCAGACGCTCGGCCACTCTGGCCCGGGTTCGCGATCAACACGATCTTCTACGCCGCGATCCTTTGGCTGCTGTTCGCCGCGCCGTTTGCGCTGCGCCGACGCAGACGCATCAAGCGCGGCCTGTGCCCCGCGTGTGCGTATCCGGTCGGCGAGAGCGAAACTTGCACCGAGTGCGGGCGGCGTCTCATTGCTGACACCTGACACCTGACACCTGACACCTTGCTCTTCGCCTACGGTTGGCTGATCAGCACGGCTCGCCTGCTCCTTTCGTCGCAGCCGACGAATCTGTCCTCAGTCCTGCGCATCCACATCGCGAAGGAACTCGATCAGCCCCTGCATGTAAAACTGCTGATCGTCGTATATCGCGCAGTGGCTTCCGTTGGGACAGTACAGGAAGCGCCCGCGGGGGAATTGCCTGGCCATCCACTTCATGTGCGCCGGATCCATCGTGTCGTACCTGGCGCCGATGACGAGCGTGGGCACCTTGATCTCGCCCAGGCGATCCGTGCGGTCCCAGTTCTCCAGCTTCCCGCTGATGCCCAGTTCGCTCGGGCCCTGCATGGTGATGTAAATGGCGGGGTTCAAGTGCCGGAACGTGCGGGTAATCGGTTCCGGCCACTCCTCATGTGGCATACGTACAAAGTGGCGCTCGTAGTGGTGCGGAATGAGTAGCTCCATGTATCGCGGGTTCCCGTAATCCTCCGCCGCCTCCAGAGCCCGGATTTCTGACAGTGCGGCCGGGTCGATCTGCTCTGCCAGCACGGTTTTCGCGTATTGGTCATACGCGGGGCAACTGGCCATCATGTTGGAAATGATCAGTCCCTTCAGGTTCTGCTGGTATCGCAGCGCATACTCGATCGCCAGCAGCCCGCCGCACGAGTGGCCGTAGAGATAGAAGTTGTCGCGGTCCAGACCGAGTGCGCGGCGGACCTGCTCAACCTCCTCAACGAACCGGTCGAGTTCCCACAGATCAGGATTGTCGGGTTGGTCACTGTAGAACGATCCGAGCTGATCGTAGTAGTAATACTCGATCGCCGCGCCAGGGAAGAAGCTGTCGAACGCTTCGAGATACTCGTGTGTGGCGCCCGGCCCGCCGTGCAGCAGCAGCACCTTGATGGAATCGTTGTTGCCGGTGCGCTTGGTCCAGACCCGATACGCGCCGCCCGGCGTGCTCACCGGGACCATCCGCACGCCGCCGCTGGGCGCATCCTCGCGGCCGCTGTTGTCGAAGTACGCCTCCAGAGCGGGCGTTTGACCGCGAAACGCACAGCCGCAGATCAGAAGCAGGAGCACCAGCGTCGATCGATCGAGCGAGAATTGGGCGAGTTTTTTGAGCATGGATGCATCGTACCACCCGATGCTCAGAACCTCGACGTCGGGGGACGGTCCCCGCTCCGCGCTCGTCAGTAAGGATTGAACCAAACCGGTTGCGGCATGCGCTTGGCTTGCGCATCTTCCGGGGGCAGACGCTTCACGTTTGATGATGCCACCCCAAGTGAGAGGGCTCTCAGCTTTCGGCTGGAGCCATTGCTGACCGCTGACAACTGACAACTGACAACTATCGCGCCTGATACGATCATGCCATCGTGAAGCGCCGCCCCCGGATGCTGCTCAAGCTCGGCATGCTGCTTCTCGCCATTTCCGCCGGCGCGATCGTCAACGTCGCCGTAGCGTGGGTTCTTGCTGCAACTGCCCAGACAGGAGATTGGACGGTCTATACCCTAAATTCGACTTATCCTTTGCTCGCCGAGAGCCGGTTCGGTTGGCCCGCACGATCGCTGGTCAACGATCCTGCACCCGAGCTTGGGGTGGCGCGCCGATATGCCATTGACGTCGGCGGAAAGAGGCTGCCGTTTCTTCCAGTCTGGCCCGGCTTCGCGATCAATACGACCTTCTACGCCGCGATTCTTTGGCTGCTCTTCGCGGCTCCCGGAAGAATCCGTCGCTGGCGGCGCACCAAGGGTGGCCTGTGCCCGGCATGTGCCTACCCTGTCGGCGAGAGCACAAGTTGCACCGAGTGCGGCAGGGCCATTCCCTCTCCCTCTGGGAGAGGGTAGGGTGAGGGCAGCTATTACATGAAGCGTCTGCTGCTCAAACTTGGCTTGTTCGTGCTCGCGGCCGCGATCGTCAACGTCGCGGTGGCATGGGGCTGTGCGGCGTTCGTTCCTTTGCGATCCTCAGATCGAGTCGCAAGTGGGGTCACGTCCCCGACGTCGCCTTCCTGGATCGCGGGTGACTTTCATCGCTTCGGGCATCGGAGAATTGAGTTCGGATCACTTGGCGCCGAGAACATGCATGAGATGTTCAAATCCTCGGCGGGCATGGCCGATCCCGCTTTGATCGCGCGGTTGCCGAGCGAAAACAGGACAGTCCCAGCCGGCTGCTATCAACAATGTTTCATCCTGCTCGATGAGGCTGGGTGGCCGATGCTGGCGGGATCGGCCGAACATGCCAACATTGGTTCCGGAGAAGTCACACGGTTCGCGGTTCAGCTCTCTCCTGCTGACAGCACAGCAACTGACATCTGGCCGCACCGATTCCTTCCGATCCGCCCCATCTGGCCTGGCTTCGCGATCAACACACTGTTCTACGCCGTGATCCTCTCGCTGCTGTTCACAGCGCCGGGCTTCGTTCGTCGCCGCAGGCGCATCAAGCGCGGCCTGTGCCCGGCGTGTGCGTACCCGGTCGGCGAGAGCGAAACTTGCACGGAGTGTGGCCGGCGTCTCATTGATGCCAGTAGCTGATGACGATTCGGGACAATAAATGGACTAGTATTGCGTGTCGAGCACGCGACCGATGCTGAGATTGGCTCCACGTCACTCTGCCCCAAAGCCCGGCTCGAACAACTGTGATGTCAATCACGTGACGCTTTTTGTTTCATCAGATCGTCGGCATGTTGTTGTTTCAATGCAACCGGGCGGTTAGGTTCTACAACTTCTCATTGGTGCAAGCCGATTCTGCCGCACGCTTCGATCTTCAGATAGCGTCGTGCTATTTCATCGCTTCGATGTCCGAGATCTTGCAGATTCACACACGTGACGGCGAAGTAGGACTCTCTTGGGAAGAAGCGAAAGAGATACTGCACGCCAACATTCCGTATATGAACTTGATCAAGACTCTTCGGGCATTCGACTTTCACAGGCAGCCGCTGTTTCCTATCGCCCCAGGAATGCTGGTAATGCAGTTTCCCAATATGCCTGATGGATTCACGCATCTGGGCGGAGGACCGAAAGGAACGGCCACTTTGACAATTCCAGGTGCAAAGAAGACGACAACCGGTTCAGGCAAGATCGTTGGCGAGCGCATGATTGAGCAACACGCTAACAATGCATTTTTCGATTTCGAGAGCCAAAAAGCCGTGCCCTTGCAGGAACTCCTTCGACAAGCGCTGAGTGGCGGTCCAAGTTTTGACAGACGGTTACGAGAGCGCTTGGGTGTCGCCCAACTAGAGGAAACCGCAATCAAGCAAGGTGCGGGTCCTCAATCCCCGTCTCCCACGCCATCGCCACCGGAATGATCTGGTTGATGCAGTCTCGGGCGGTGCCGCGGCGCCCGATAGCTGACAGCCGATAGCCGATAGCCGACAGCTGACAGCCCTCCCGCCGCGCGCACAAACTGGGGGGAACAAAAAAGTAAAAATCTCCATTTTCTAAATTTTTTCACTCTGCAAAAATAGGCATTTGCCAAAACCACGACCTCCCGCGCGCGCGCCAATCGCGCCTTCGGCCCAAGGGTAGAGACACCAATTGTTTTCACCCCGCTACCTCCGCGCCCAGATCAAGACAGGAGTGAGTTCGCGAAATCGTAAATCGTAAATCGTAAATCCGAAATCCAGCCTGCCCGCCTCTGGCGGGTAAATCAAACCCGCGCCCACTCCGCGCCTCGCTGTCCATTTTGCCTTTGGCAATTTGCCCATTTGGACTTTGCCATGCTACTCCCGCGCCCATCCACCCCTTCGTCGCTCCGTTGCTTCCGGGGCGTCGCTTCGTCGCTCCCGCAAAAACTAATCCCCTTCTGGCAAAAGCGCGCGCAAAACTATCCCCTCCCGCCCTCCAAACCCCCTCCAAAACAGGTACCTCCTGCGCGCGCAAACTTGCACCTTCCCTCGTTTTCAACCGCGCCACGCCCGCTTTTCCTCCCTACCTCGACCAAATCTGTTCCCACCAATCCGCGCGCAAAAACTATCCCTCCGCCGTCCCGCACCCACCCCAGTCGCCACCCTCTCAACACCAATGACCAATGACCAACCACCAACCACGAACCACGAACCACGAACAACGAACAACGAACCACGAACAACGAACCACCACCCACGCTCAACCAAACGCCACTCCTCAATTCGGCGTAGTCCGCTGGTCGCCTGACAAGCTATTGCGCTCGTGGCGGCATCAGGTACAGGGTCATCGCGAACACCAGGTACACCATGAGTACGAGCACGCCGACGAACCACGCCGATCGCCCGCTGTTGGTCACCAGCGAGGCGGTGATGGTCGCGATGAGCATCATCACCACCGCGCCCGGCCAGAATTGCAGGCTCATCGGCGATGGGCCCACGACATAGCTCAGCAGCACCAGCACCGGAGCGACGAACAAGGCGATCTGCGCAGCGCTGCCCAGCGCGATGCCCACGCTGAGGTCGAGCCGGTCCTTGCGCGCAGCGGCGAACGCCGAGGCAACCTCCGCCGCTCCGCCCACCAGCGCCACCACGATGAACCCCACAAACGCGGGCGTCATGCCAAACGCTTCCGCAGCGTGCTGCACAGATTCGACAAAGACTTCGCTCACCAGCGCAACCAGCACCGTGACGGCGGCCAAAACGATCAGAGCGAGCTTCACCGGCCAGACCGAGTCATCATGATCGTCACCCTTCGACTCCTCGTGTTCAGCGCTCTTGAACAACTCGCGATGCGTCTTGAGCGAGAATACCAGGCCCAGCCCATAGGCGATCATCAGCAGCACCGCCAGCCAGTTGCTCAGGTTCTGGCTGAACGCTGCGGCCGCTGCCGAATCGGCGCTCGATACGGCCGAAGGAATCAGCAGAGCGATCGTCGCCAGGAACAGCAGCCCCGCCTGCAGACGGGCATTCACGCGGTTGTATTCCTGCACGTGGTGCCGCAGGCCGCCCAGCAGGAACGAACCGCCGAGCATGAACAGGATGTTGGTGACGATGGCGCCGGCGATGGACGCCTTCACGAGCATGTACTGGCCGGCGCGCAGCGCGGTGACCGCGATGACCAACTCGGTCAGATTGCCCAGCGTCGCGTTGAGCAGGCCGCCAACCGCATCGCCGGTCTTGGCCGCGACCGACTCGGTTGCATGGCTCAGCATCGCCGCCAGCGGCACGATCGCCAGCACCGAAAGTATGAACAGCAGCGTATGCGCATCGGCCTTGATCGCCTTGGCGATGAACAGCGCCGGCACGAAGACCAACAGCCAAAGCAGTGGATTGTGTCGGATTTCCGTCAGAAGCGAATACATGGAGTTAACTGAACCATCGGTGACTCCCGTCGATCACGTCGGCGGCTGATCCGGGCGTGGCGTAGGCGCGGGGGTCGTGAAGCTCCCGCCCAAGGCAAGGTGCAGATCGATTCGTTGCGCCAGGCGGTTATGTTGAATGGAAATCAGCGCCGACTGGCTTGTGTTCAGGCGCGCCTGCATCTGCAGCACGTCGAGCACGCTGATTCGGCCGGCATCGTACCTGATGCGCGCGATGCGCAGCGCCGCTTCGAATTCTTTGGCCGCGGTTTCCAAAGACTGCTCGCGCTCCGCCAGCAGCCGGTCACCCCGCAGCCCATCCTCGACTTCCCTGAAGGCGATCAGGGCGCGCTCGCCGTAGTTGGCGAGTGCTTGCTCCTGGTCGGCGGTCTGAATGTCGACCTCTGCCTCGAGGGAGCCGCCAGTGAGAAGGGGCGCGAAGAAATTGGCGCCCAGCGTGAAGAAGCTAGGCCCCAGGGAGTCGGTCGAGGAGGCGCCGCCGCTGGCGCTCAGGCTCAGGCGCGGCAACCGCGCCAGGCGAGCGGCCTGAACATCGTGAAACGCAGCGCGAACGTTTGCTTCGGCGGCGATCAGGTCCGGCCGGCGCTCGAGAACCTCCGCCGGCACAGGAGGCAGCACCACCGAGAAGGCCTCCGCGACTTCGTGCTCGCCGGAAGGGTATCGTCCCAACAGCAGCTCCAAGCTGCGCACTGCCTGCTTGTGGGCGCCGTCGGCCAAGAATGCGCGATCCTGCGCTGCCGCCAACTCCGCCTGAGCAAGGTTCAGGTCCTGCGGCGTCACTTGCCCCTGCTGCACCTTGGCTCGCACCACTCGCGCCAGTTCTTCGTAGATGGCGACGATCTCGGTGGCCAGATCGAGTTGCTGGCGAGTTTCAGATGCGAAGTACCAGGCCTTGGCTGTTTGTGCTGCGAGCGATTCGCGTGCGAACTCGTAGTCATAGCGAGTGGCGACGAGCTGTTCCTCGGCAGCCGAGCGGATGGCGCGCAATCTCCCCCAGATGTCGAGTTC
>JAKEEP010000011.1 GCA_022616475.1 Phycisphaerales bacterium
TGGCTCCAGTCGATGGTGGTGGACTGCAAGCCCCAGATTTGATTTCCATTGAAGGTGATGGAGCCATCAGGCCAGCGGATGTTCTCCGAGACGTCGCCGCTCGTATACCCGATGGTCAGCCACTTGGAATTGGTGGAGCTGAACACGTCGACATTCTTGAACCGGAAGTTCACGGTGCCGTGCCCGCAATAGATCCCCAGCGGCTGCAGAATGCTGGAGTGGTTGATGGTGCAGTTGGAGATGCGCACGTTCTCAACCGGCCGGCTGGTGTACAACTCGTCGGGCTTGAGGTTGAACAGCATGCTTCCGGTATTGAAGATGCTGTTGCGCACGGCCATGTTCCTGACACCGTAGGCCCACAGGCTGCGCTTTTGCATCGCGCCGATCTCCGAGTCCTCAATGAGCACATTTTCGGCTTGGGAAATGCGGGTCCCGTGTTGCCACGAGTTCGAGCTGAGCGTGACCTGCACATTGGAGATCAGAAGGTGGTCGGGGTCCCAGTCATCGTCTTCCAGGAACATTCCGTAGCCGCCGTCCATCGATCCTGGCGCCCAATCCGAACAGTTCAGGAACTTGGTGTTGACGATCGCCAACCGCGCCCAATCGCCATCGGCAACCAGCCCATCGGCGACATTGGTGAACTCGCAATTGACAATCTTGATGTCACTGGCTGGGGTCTCGACGACCGCGCCGCGACAACGTCCACCGCCCTGGACTTCCATCTTGAGTTTCTGAACCTGGACCCGGCTGCCTGAGATGTTCACGAAGCCCTCCCAGGTGTCGCCGCCCGACCAGTAGATCTTGTTCGCCTTCGCGAAGTTCAGGCGAACATCATCGACATTCACGTGCAAGCGCTCCCCTCCCGAGGCGTCAACGTCGCCGATGATGTTCACGCGGGTCTTGGGGGCGATGGCGTTTTGGATCTGCCCCATGGTTGGGTTATGAAGCGTCTTGACCTTCGTCAGGGTTGGCTTCTGCGGCGAGTCAACCGGGTAGACCCAGGCGGCCTCGGCATTGGCGCCGCTCAAAACCATCGAAATCACGAACACGGTGATTGCTGATTTGAACACTTTCATGGTGTTCCTTTCTGGTTGGAGGAAAGGCGGGGCACTCCTGGCCCAGCCGATGTGGCCGGATGGTACCGACGAGATCGGCTGCGAGGTTCTCGCTGCCCCCAAGAAGACTGGACAGTTTGTTGGCTTCCGTGGTCTTGGGCCCGAAAACCCGGCTGATCGCGAAGATTAGCCTTCGCTCACAACACGATCCACGTGGGTGCAAACAAAATCACCCGGCAAGGTCGCCCGGTGCCTTTCTCCATTGCTCAAGGTTGCGCAAGTTAATGACCCAGGGTACTCCCCTGAGCGCCGATGGCGCCGACAAGGTCGGTCACATCAGATCTGTCCCCCCGGTATCTCCCCGCCGGAAAAGCGTCGCTGAATCAAAATCGTCGCGTGAATTCTTCGGATCAAAAGTGAATTCCGAACTCAGCTTAGCTCCATCTGAACCACACCCAAGATGAATATTGCCAACTTGCAAACCTTGAGCCTCTGGTTCCGTTCGCGTTTCGTTTGGAACAAGGCGGCGAAGGCCGCACTCACCCATGTCAGCGTCGCCGATTCTCCTTGCAGCTTTGCAGCAAGACCGGCTGATTTGGTTCAATCGGGCTCCTCAGGGCACATCAAACTCTGGCCAGAACACCATCGAGCCGGTATATTGCACGCTTGTCTTGCAAGCCCGGTGATGCACGTCACATCTCGGCTCGGTTCGCCTTGAGTAGGATCACGAATCGGTTTTTCCTGACGCTTCAAGAAAGGGCCCCACAATGGCCACTGGAACGGTAGCAAAGTTCTTCGATCAAAAAGGGTATGGATTCATCACGCCCGACGACGGCGGCAAGGACCTTTTTGTGCACTTCTCGGAAGTGAACATGGAAGGCTTCGTCTCGCTCAAGCCGGGTCAGCGCGTGAATTTTGAGGTTGCTAACGAGTCCAAGGGGCCAAAGGCCACCAACGTCACCATCGCCAAGTGAACGGCATTCTATGACCAGAGAAAAGCCGGCCGTTATCACGGCCGGCTTTTTCATTGCCTGCAGAAATTTCTCAACCAAACAGCCGCACCACATCGTTCCAGGTCACAACCACGAACATGGTGATGATCAGACACAACCCCGCGACCGTTGCCGCGTTCTGGAACGCCAGCGGCGGCGGTTTGCCCTTGAATTTCTCGTAGATCAAGAACAGAAACAGCCCCCCGTCCACAATGGGCATCGGCAAAAAGTTGATCACCGCCAGGTTCACACTGATCATCGCCAGGAAGAAGATCAGGTAGGTGAATCCTCGATCAACAATCTTGCTCCCCAAATGCACAATCCCCACCGGGCCCCGCAGCTGGTCTACGCCAACGCTTCGCCGGATCAGCCGGTCGATCGTCAAATAGGTCATCAGAACGAGCTTCTTGGTTTCGGCAAAGCCCATGGCGATCGCCTTGATCGGGCTGCCGTCGGCGGTAAGCGTCGTCTGAAGGGGCTGAAAGATCGCCGATGACAGGTCGGTCTGCCAGGTTAGGTCGTGCAGCGATGCCACATCGTTTGCTGTGAGTTGAAGCCCAGCAGTCTGAGGGCCGCTTCCATCAAGCGATGCCGAATACCGAATTGAAACAGAAGCGCCGGTCTTTTCGTCTTTCGCCTGCTGCGTTGCGGCGCGAAGCTCACGCCGCAAGTCCGCCCAGTCGCCTATCGGAGAATTCCCGACCTCGACAATTCGCGATCCGCCTTCGAGCGAGGAATCCGCGATCGCTGTTGGCGCAGCGCGCGTGTGGTCATCGGCCGCGCCGTCTGGAATGGCGACTTCCCGCATCGGCTGCGCAATGATGGGTAGATGCCATACGTACCCCAGCAGGACGTTGAGCTTGCCCTTTCGATCGACCGTTGCAGTCACATTCAGCGGCTCACCATCGCGCAGCACCGTCAACTGAACGTCTTGCCCCTTCCGTCTGCCGATTTCCTTGCGAAAGTCCGCCATTCGCGGTCCAACAATCGAGTCCAGCTTGAGCACGACATCGCCTTTTCTCAACACGGCCGCGTTCTTGCCTAACGGCGCCTCGCTGATTTCCGCCAGCGGCGTCAATCCAAAGAGACCCAGTTCAAAATTCTGAAGCTCATGGCCTTCACCCGCCGGATAGCGCAAGACGTCAAAGCTCGGCTTGACAGGAACGTTGACCGTTACGACTTTTTCAGCGGTCAGGCGGGATTCAGCGCCCCGCCTCCATTCAGTTGCAATTGCCTGGCCGTCCGAACGCTCGACGCGGTCTTGGAACTGTTCGTAGGTCTGAACATCCGCACCGGCGGCGCGCGTCATGAGCATGCCGAGTTCGATGCCTGTCCCCGACAACCCGGATTTTGCAAGCGTCTGGGTAATGAAGCTATCCTCATCACGATCCCACAGACGCGTCGATTTGCCGCGTGTCACTCCGATGGCGAGCAAGCCAGTCGTCGGGTCCTTTTCGGGCCTGATGTCGAAGATCAACGGCGAGGCAACCCCGTCGCGTTCAACCGTCAGTCTCAGCACCGATCCGGGCTTGCTCATTGCCGAGGCAATCTCAATGTCAGCAAACGTCCGGGCGGGCTCGTCGTTGATCTGGGTCACGCGGTCCGCTGGCTGCAATCCCACGCTGGATAGGCCCAGATCGTGAGCGTTCACCGCGATGGCCCGTCCGGCGGGCAGGCCGGGAGAGACATCTCCTATAACCGGCGCTTCGAACCTCACCCCGATCAAGAACGCGATGATGAACAAGATCACCGCCAGCAGCAGATTCATGATCACCCCTGCCGAAACGACAATCATGCGCTTTCCAACCGGGCATTGCGTATAACTGCGAGGATCGTTGGAAACGTAATTGGGGTTGGCGTCCTCCTGGCCGAGCATCTTGACGAAGCCGCCAATGGGAAGAATCCGCAGCGAGTACTCGGTCTCGCCCAAGCCCAGTTTGTCGCCGATGCGGTACATCTCGGCCTGAGGAACGCCGCCTTGCGCCTCGCGAACCTCACTTGATGACGTGGCTGCTTCCACCGACGCGCCTCGATGAGCGTCATCGCTTGTCAAGAACTCTCGGACTCGTCTCTCATACTCGCGCGCTGTAGATCCCACGCGCAGCCCAATTCCCTTGCGCCAAGCCAGCAGCACCGGCCCCATCCCAATCGCAAACGCTTCCGTCCGAATGCCGGCCCACTTGGCGGCGATAAAGTGCCCCAGCTCGTGAATGAATATCAGCAAGCCGAAGCCCAGAATGATCAGCACAACGTTGAAGCCGGAGGAGAGAAAATCCATGTGTTGAATCAGCTTTCTGACCGGCTGGCGAGCCAGCCTTCGGTTTGCCACATCTCTTTCACCTTGCCCGCTACCGGCGGACCAAACCATTTGCCGAACACGAACCGGCTACGGATTCCCTGGCGGCGCGGTCGGCCGTTCGAACATCGCTCATGGTATGCACGGCGACGGGCTCGATTGCCCGAAGCGCCTCGCGAACCAACTCGGTGATCTGCCCGAAGCCAATGCGCCCCTCCATGAACGCCGCTACCGCTGCTTCGTTGGCCGCGTTCACGATCGCGCCTGACGTTCCACCAGCCCGGATCACCTCATAGGCCAACCCGATGGCCCCGAATCGATCGTGGTCAACCGGCTCAAAGTCCATGTGTCGCAGCTGCTCCCACTTCATCGTTCGCGAATTTCCATCGACCCGATTGGGCCACGTGAGTGCGCATTGAATTGGCGTTCGCATGTCAGGAGGTCCAAGCTGCGCCAGCACCGAGCCATCCACGAACTCCACGAAGCTGTGAACAATCGATTGCGGGTGAACGATCACTTCGATCTTTTCCGCCGGAAGATCGAAGAGCCAGTGCGCTTCGATGATCTCCAATGCCTTGTTCATCATGGTGGCCGAGTCAATGGTGACCTTCGGGCCCATGTTCCACGTCGGATGGTTCAGCGCCTCTTCGACGGTTGCATTGTTGATTTCATCGGTGGACCAGGTTCGAAACGGTCCGCCCGACGCCGTGATCACGACCCGCTTGATCGAGTCAGTAGCGATCGCCCCATCCCTTGATTCCTTGGCTGGATTGGTGTGCAGGCACTGGAACACGGCGCTGTGTTCGGAATCGATTGGCAGAAGGTCCACGCGGTGCTTTCGAACCAGAGGCATGACGATTTCGCCGGCTGCGACAAGTGTTTCCTTGTTTGCCAGCGCGATGTCGCACCCGCGACCGATCGCCGCAAGGATTGCCGGGATGCCTGCCGATCCAACCATGGCGCCAACGACCAGATCGCCCGGTTTGGCGACCGACTCAATCAGCTCCAGCGCTGCATCGGGCCCGGAGAAAACCTGGTCAAACCCGTTCAGGGCCGCGGTGCTTTCGTGGTCGGCGATCGCAATATGCCCAACCCGAAATCGGTCGGCCTGCTGAAGCAGAACCGTCGCACTCGAGCCTGCAGCCAGTCCCACGACTTCAAAGTCAAAGAGGCCCTTGGACCTCAGGTGCTCGACCACATCCAGCGTGTTGACGCCGATCGAACCGGTCGAACCCAGAATGATGAGGCGTCGGGATGGGCAATGCTGCGTTTGCATTCAGCGTGAAGTCCTTGAAAGCCGAGCGATGTTCATGCAACCATCGGAGTTAGTCATCGTCGCCGCCCAGGGCTTCGCGAGCCGCAGGCGAGACTCGCGTTCGTCCGGCGCGATACAGCGCGCGCCGGGGCTTCTTTGCCGGAGCCAAGTTCGTCTGGCTCGGCGCCACCGTGCTCGAAACAGGCGAGGAGGCAGGCGACACTGGCATCGATGGCGCGGATACGGGCTGGCTCACCGGCGCGCCTCCCGGAGATAGGTTGGCTGCGTTCATCGGCATGCCGGACCTATCTCCGCCGCGTCGGCCCCGTCGCCGTCGCCTCGATCGCCGCTGATTCTGGTCTTGTGGCGCTGACGGGGGTTCATGCGCTTGTGATCCTTGACCGTTGGGCCTCTGCGTACCCGAACTCGCCATCGGCGCAATTATTGGCTGTGTGTGGCCCTCAGGGCTGGATGATTCGGGGGATTGCCGATCTCCCTTCCGCCGCCGTCCACGACGTCGGCGCGATCGCCTTCCCGAACCCGGACTGCCGGCATGAGCGTGCGGCGCCTGCCCCGGAATCGTTGGCGCTGCTGGCGATGTGTCCGCCGGGATTCCGGTTGGTTCGCCAGCGCCGTTCACAAACAGATTCCGTATGGTCTGCGCCTCATCGGATGACACGGTTGAAAGCGGACTGCTCAGATGGTGCACGCCCGGATCGGGCTCGGATCGATCAATCACCTCCTTGGACGTCACGCTCAGTTCCTTAGCCAGCTCGTGGACGCGGACCGGGTGGCCGTCCGCGGGGACCATGGGAATATCGGTATTGGGCAAGGATGCGGCAGCCGCGTTCTCCACCGGCTGCGAAGGATCGCCACCCACCGGGATTGCGGGAGTCGCGCCCGGAGCCTGATCATCGTGTCGTCGCCTGCGTCCCCGCCGCCGGCGCGATCGCCTGCCGCCGGACCCGTGCGCGCCTGGAACGCCCGACGCATTCTCGTTCATGCTGGCGATCAGCTCGGGACTCGCTGACGGCAGGGCGTCAGCATCGCCCGCCAGAATCACCGGTTGCTCGCCTGACCGTCGATCTCCTCGCCGGCGACGACGACGCGAGCCGCCCTCCCCTCGTTGGGCTTGGCTCGGCTGGCCTGCCGTTGGCGAGGCCGCCTGCTCAGACGATGCTGCCGCCTCAAGTTCCTCGTCGGCGCCCGGCGGCTCATCCTCGAGCAAATCCAACTCGTCATCAAATCCGCCCGCCAGTGCGATTGCGGTGGCGTCGGCAGGGCCTGGTCGCCGACTCTCCTCCGGCGTCCGCTCCAGCGTCGATTCAGCGCCAAGGCCCGCCACTTGCTCGGTCTCAAGTTCAGCCAGCGTTGGCAATTTCAGTGGAGGCAGCTTCTGGATATCGATGTCGGCGTTGCGCTGGTCGTATGCGTAGTAGTCCACGCGGTCTACGGCAATCGCATCGCTGACTCGAACATCAATTTTCTTGCCCGAGCTGTCTTCCAATCGCACCAATTCGCGGCGCTTGCCCGAAAGCATGACTGAAGCCACGCGCGGCGAGCACACGACTTCCACCCGATCGACGCGCTCATATTGCAGCAGGAAGCCAATGTGTCTGGTCGCATCGGCCGCCACGTATTCCGGCACTTTGATTTCACCATGACCGTTGCAGTGCGGGCAATCCATGAAGTGGCTTTTCCGCAGGCTTGGACGCATGCGTTGCCGCGTCATCTCCAGAATGCCGAATTCGCTGATCGACAGCGCCGTCGCCTTCGCCCGATCGCGCTTCAAATTGGCTGCGAACCGCTCCTCGATCATCTTGCGATGCTTGGCCGACCGCATATCGATCAAGTCGTTGACAATCAGCCCACCCAAATCGCGAAGGCGAAGTTGCCGGCAAATCTCGTCGGCCGCCTCGACGTTCGTTTCGTACGCGTTGGTCTCGCTGTCTCGCGCGCTGCGGCTGCGGCCGGAGTTCACGTCAATCGCCACCAGCGCCTCAGTCTGATCGATCACCAACCGTCCGCCCGAAGCCAGGGGCACCTCACGGCTGTGGATCAGTTCGATTTGCCGCTCGATGTCAAAGGCGTGGAAGATTGGCGCTGGGCGACGATAGCGGATGACCTTCGGCGCCGACCGGGGTGAAACCACTCGCAGAAAAGCCGAGCAGCGCTGATACGCCGATTCAGAGTCCACCACAATCGCTTTGATCGAAGGCCGAAGCACATCACGGATCGAACGAATCAACAAATCCGATTCGGTGTACAACTCGCACGGCGCGCCAACGCTCTTGATCCGCTTCTCCATCACCTTCCAGAGTCGGGTCAGATACGCCGCGTCACGCTTCAGCTCAGTCTTGGTCTTGCCGTATCCCGCGGTGCGAAGGATGAAACCGAATCCGTCCGGCAGATCCAGCGAATCCAGAATCTCGCGCATCTCGCGCCGCTGCGTCTCATCCTCAACCTTGCGCGATACCCCAACCCTATCCATATCCGGCATCATCACCAGCAAGCGCCCGGGAATCGACAGATAGCTCGTGAGCGTCGGACCCTTGGTTCCGATGCCCTCCTTCAGCACCTGCACCAGGATCTCATCCCCGCGGTGCAGCGCCGCCTGAATCGGCGGACGATCGCGGCGCGGAATCTTGCGCCCGACGCGCTCGGTGCGGTCTTTGCCGTTGCTGCCCGGGAAATACTTCGGATGCAGGTCGGAAATGTGCAGGAAGCCGTTGGCCCCCTGCCCATAGTCAACAAACGCGGCCTGGATCGCCGGCTCGACGTTGGTGACTCGTCCCTTGTAAATGTTGCCAACGTCGGTTGCGGTGGCGGTGCGCTCGGTGAAGAGCTCTTCTAAATGATTGTCTTGAAGGATCGCGATCCGGCACTCTTCGCCGGGCAGATCGTTCACAATCATCACTTCATCAGGTTCAACTTGTTTCTTGGGCGCCACGTGGGCTGTTCTCCGGGAAATTTCCCGGCGAGCCGGCGCGCGCGAAATGGTCAAATGCCAAATCCCCAACGTCCAAATTGAGAATGCTCTTCAACCTGGGCTCGAAAGGATGTCCATTTGGATTTTGTCCATTTGGATATTTGGATTTTCCGCTCTGCTGCAACGCGTGGCTCGTCGGTGGCCGCCGCTCGGTCTGGCGAAAAAAACTCGCGCTCATGGTCCCGCACACGCGGGTTGCGATTGATCAGCCTCGCATCTCGGGGCTCTGCGAAATCATGCCGTGCACGATTTCCGCGAAGAGCGCTTTCCGGGGTTCCGGGGGTCCAGAGCAAGACGACCTAGTTCTGCCTGCCAGCACCGGCTTGGGCCGGTTGTTTGTGATTCCCAAGCATTACTCGGCGGACCATCCGCCACCCTGCTCGGGAAGGACTTTCTGTAACTCTGCGCGCAAGGTGTTCATCACCTGCCGCTCGGAATCGAACGAGCCAACCTTTCGGGCCAGCCGCTCGCATGTGGGTATATCGACCGCTCGCACCACCCGCTTCACATGGGGTATTTGCGATGGAACCAATGACAGTGTACGCAGCCCCAGCCCGATGAGCAACATCGTATAGGTGGGCTCGCCGGCAATCTCGCCGCAAAGGCTGGTAGCCACGTTAAAACGCTTCCCTGCCCGAATAATGGTCTTCACCAGGTGAATAACCGCAGGACTTGCGCCTGTATACAGGTTCGCCACCCGCTCATTGCCGCGATCGACCGCCAGCGTGTATTGAATCAGGTCATTGGTGCCGATCGAAAAGAACGCCACCTCCCGCGCAAACGCCGAAGCCATCAGCGCCGCGCTCGGCACCTCAACCATCATGCCCATCGGCATGTTCGGATCAAAATTGATCCCCTCATCCTCGCACTCCTCCATCACATCGTGCAGGATCATCTTGGTCTGCCGCAGCTCCATCAACGTCGAGACGAGTGGAAACATGATCTTGATCGGTCCGTACGCCGACGCGCGCAAGATCGCCCGCAGCTGCGTCTTGAACATCGGAAGATTCTGCAGGCAATATCGAATGCTGCGCAGACCAAGGAAGGGGTTGCGCTCGGGCTCTTCAGCGCGCTCCTGAGTGTACTTGTCGGCGCCCAGGTCGAGCGTGCGAATCGTCAGCGTCCGGCCATTGAGCAACTCGACCGACTGCTTGTAGGCCTGAAAGTGCTCCTCCTCGGTTGGCTCGGTCGGACTGGTCAAGTACAGAAACTCCGTTCGATACAGCCCTACCCCTTCGCCGCCGTGCGCCAGCAGCGATCGAATCTCATGCGCGAATTCAATATTGCCCAGCAATTCGATGTGAACGCCATCGCGAGTGACCGACTCCTGCAGCGCCAAATCGCGCAAATCCGCGGCCATGTCGGCCATGCGCGCGATATCGCGCTGGTACTGCTCCAGCGTTTCGACATCTGGCCGCACGATCACAACGCCCGATGTGCCATCGACGATGATCTGATCGCCATCGTTGACCGACTGACTCACGCGCTGGCACCCCACCACCACCGGAATCCCAAGCGCCGCCGCCACAATCGAAGCATGACTCGTCCGGCCCCCGGCATCGGTGCAGCAGCCGATCACCTTGCGCACATCAAGCGATGCTGCCCGCTCGGGCGTCAGCTCGTGCGAGACCACGATCACCTGCTCGCGCACTCGCAGCAGCCGATCGCGCGACTGCCCCACGAGCTTGCTCAGCAGCCGCCGGTCCAGATCCAAAACATCGTTGGCCTTTTGCCGAAAGACCTCGCTGCCCATGGCCCGGAATCGCTCAGCCAGGCTGCGGAAGGCCTCCGCCACCGCATACGGCGCAGTAACCCGACCCGTCTGGATGCGCTCGCGAATCGGCTCAATGAGCGTCTGATCGCGAAGCAGCCCCAGGTGGAACTCAAAGATCTTGGCCGGCTCGGGACCCAGCTTGGCGGCGGCACGGTCACGGTCAGCTTGAAGATCGCGAATCGCCAGCGCCACCGCCTCATCGAAGCGATGAACCTCGCCTTCGACTTCCGACTCGGGAACGTTGTGGTATGGCACGCGCTCCAGGACTTCTTCCAGGATAAATGCGCGGCCCGATACAACGCCGGGTGATACAGGAATACCTTTGATAACTTCCATGCTCGACCAATCACGCTCTGGGAAGGCGATGGCGAATCAGCGTGAAGTTACGGCGTACGGCCTGAGGGTCGCCGCGAGCGATTTTGCTGGCGCCTCGCCTCAGATCCCATCACACCGACCCAACACCCTTCATCCACGAGCCTTCCGGGCCGCCGGAGTATAGCGAAACCGCCGTTTTTGCGCCGCCAATCGGGGCGCCCGCTCTTCCCCTCTCCCTCTGGGAGAGGGGTTAGGGGTGAGGGCGTTCATGCCGCCAACACCGCAAACCTTCCCTCGCCTCCACTGTCAACGAGCGTGCCGCACCACCATCAACGCCCAGGCATCGCCATGCCTGGGACCCGCTCCACTTCACCCACCCGCAACCGCTTCGCCTCCGTGTTTAGCGCGCGGCGCCCTCGCCGCTCCGCCCCCGCTTGCGGCTTCGCGCGCCGGGTGCCACGGCCAGCGACCGAAGGGAGTCGGCCGTGCCGGCCGCGCAGAAAGCCCTCGCTCATGTATTCATCCGCCACCAAAATAGCCGCGCGGCCCAAGCCCCGCGGTTCCCACCCCCCGATCCCAACCCGATACCCGAAAGCCGACCGCCGACCGCCGAAAGCCGGCCACCAACGCGCGATACGATCATGTCATGAAGCGCCGCCCCCGAGATGCATACTTCGTGGCCCGATGGCGCCCACCCGTGGCCGCGCTCGACACCTGAACATTGGCCTAGTCTGCAACGGCTCATGATCAAGACGAGTCTTGGCATCAGAATTGAAGAGTTCGATGCGGACAAAAACCCTACCTCGTACATGATTCGCCTTTTCCTGGCTGGTTGGCCGATGCGCTCCCTGATCTATGAAGAATGGAGCGATCTCACCTACGACGGCCACCGTACGTTTTCACGTAACACCGAAGGTCACCCGCACGACGTGCTGACACTAGGCCTGCCCACGTTTTGGACCGGTTGCGGGCTCTATTCTGATGGCAAACGTTTGCCCATCAAACCAATCTGGCCCGGCTTCGCCATCAACACAATCTTGTACGCCGCGATTCTTTGGCTCCTCTTCGCAGCGCCCGGCTTGGTTCGTCGCCGCAGGCGCATCAAGCACGGCCTGTGCCCGGCGTGTGCGTATCCGATCGGCGCAAGCGAAACTTGCACCGAGTGCGGCAAGCCGGTCTCACCCAAATACA
>JAKEEP010000210.1 GCA_022616475.1 Phycisphaerales bacterium
AGTCAACAGGACGGGGCCAGGGCGCCTCCGCCCCCGGGGAGTGAGCGCGCGGTGGTCCTCTACTCTTGGGCCGAGGGCACTTTTGGCGCGCGCAGGTGATGCTTCACTAACCGGAAATCCCTTGTTTTGCAGGGTGAAATTGAGGTGAAAAGTGGAGGTTTTTACTTTTTTGTTCCCACAGGTTTGCGCGCGCCGGGCGCCCTTGGGGCCTTCAGCGGTGCTGCGCCTCGGGGGACGGGTTGAGGTTGCGATTTGGACAGGCGAGACGCCTGTCCCACTGCGCAGAAGCGGCTGTCAGGTATCAGCTGTCAGGAGATGGCCGCACTCAGTGCATGTCTTGCTTGCGCCTATTGGATACGCGCATTCTGGGCAAAGGCCGCGCTTCGTTCGCAACTCACGGCGCTGATGTCGTACTGCACCGATGAGGATCACAAACAGCGAGAACGCGATCAGGCAGCCGAACATGTGTTCCAGGAACCGAACTTCGATAGGCGGCAGCAGACAGACCCGTCGATTCAAGAACTCGGATACATGGAACGTCAGACCACCGAACATCAAGTACGACGATACGAGAATCAGGCAGCGCTCAAGTTTCATGTACACGATCAACGCTTGGCCGTGGAAGTTGATTGCCCGCACTCGGTGCAGGTGTCGCTCGTGCCGATTGGATAGGCGCAGGCGGGGCACAGGCCGCGCTTGATGCGCCGCCAGCGGCGGAGTCTTGCGGGAGCGGCGAAGAGGAACCAGAGGATCGCCGCGTCGAAGATTGTGTTGATCGCGAAGCCGGGCCAGATCGGCTTGTAGGGAAGGAAACGCTCCGGCATTGTATCTGTTGCGGTTGGCGGTGCATCGTTCAGGCGAATCCCGAGCCTTGTAGTTTCCTGGTCTCGTAAGTGGACATGCTCGCACGATACAGACAGCATCGGCCAGCCGGCTTCATCGCGAATGATGGAACAGTTTTGAAAGCAGTCGCTCGGCACACTCCTTGCCTCGTGTGGTAGAAAATCAATCATGGCGGTATCTACGACGCCGAACGGACGCCTGAACATTTCATGCATGTTGCTGGTGCCAAGCGATCGCAAGTCAAATCGACGACGACCCGAGCGACGAAGCTCAGCAATCAGCCAAGAAGGCGGGTCTTGGGACGATACACCCATCGCGACTCGATCAGATGACTGGAGAACAATTGACGCGGCACACCCCCACGCCACGGCGACGTTGATGATCGCGCCGGCTAGAATGGGCAGGCCGAGTCTGAGCAGGCGGCGCTTCATGACATGATGTTATCGGCGTCAGTGGTCGGCTTTAAGCTTTCGGCTGTCAGCGAGGGCGGGACGCTTCTGAGATTGGCGGCGGGTTGCAGTGAGGCTCAGCGCCTTGGCGGGCTGCCAAGTGTCCTTCGTGCACGAAGCGCGGGCTTCCGCAGACGGCTAATGTGCGGCTTTGAGACTCGCGTGGTTCTCGCCACGGCAGCGAGTACCACGCCACCCGTTGCGTTCGTGGCACGTGTCCCACGTTCGTTGAACGTGGGCTTCTTTGGGTCACAAGGCCGTGACTCACAGTGTGATCAGGCAGCACCGCATTGCCATGATGGCAATGCGGTGCTTGGGGGTGCGCGAAGCTGCCTGCCACGGGCGGATCTTCGATACGCGGTGTGGTTTTGTGCGACGGTTGAGCAACGGCGGGCGGAGCCCGCCCGCTAAACGGGGTTTGGATCAGTCGCCGCGGTACTGGCCGAAGCAGAGGCTGACGTTGTGGCCGCCGAAGCCGAAGGAGTTGTTGAGACCGTAGCGGACGCGGCTTTGCTGGGCGCGGTTGGGGACGAAGTTGAGGTCGAAGCCGTCGTCGGGATGCTCGAGGTTGATGGTGGGCGGCATGACGCCGTAATGGACGGCGAGGGCGACGGCGAGAGATTCGATTCCGCCAGCGGCGCCGAGGGCGTGACCGGTCATCGACTTGGTTGAGCTCATGGCGAGCTTTTTGGCGTGATGGCCGAAGAGGGCCTTGACGGCGACAACTTCGGCTGCGTCGCCGAGGGGAGTCGATGTGCCGTGGGCGTTGATGTAATCGATTTGATCGAGGTTGACGCGTGCCTCATCCAAGGCGCGTTGCATCGCGCAACGAGCGCCGGTGCCGTCGGCATCGGGGGCGGCAATGTGGTTGGCGTCGCCGGAGGTGCCGAAGCCGAGCATTTCGGCGTAGATTTTGGCGCGGCGCTTCTTGGCATGTTCAAGCTCTTCGAGAATCATGATGGCCGCCCCCTCGGCGAGCACAAAGCCATCGCGATCGCGATCGAAGGGGCGCGACGCCCTGGTCGGCTCATCATTGCGGGTTGAAAGGGCCTTCATGGCGGAGAACGACCCAATGCACAACGGTGATATGGCTGCTTCAGTTCCGCCGGCGACGATGACCTCGGCGTCACCTCGCTGAATGAACTGGAACGCGTGGCCGATGGCGTGTCCACCAGTGGCGCAGGCCGTCGCGGTGCAGGAGTTGACGCCGCGCAGATTGTGGCGAATGGAGACGTTTCCGGCGCAGGCGTTCACCATGAGCTTGGGCACGGTGAATGGGCTCATCTTTCGTGGGCCGCCCTGAAGCAGGCGCGTGTAACCTTCCTCGATTGTGAGAATGCCGCCGATGCCGGAACCGATGACCACACCGCGGGAATACGGATCACCATTCTTGAAGTCGATGCCGCTGTCTCTGGCCGCTTCGTCGGCGGCACAGACGCCGAGCGAACAAAAGCGATCGGTTCGCTTGACCTCGCTGTGCTCGAGAACGCCCCTGGGGTCCCAATCGCGGACTTCGCCGGCGATGCGGACGGTCCACTGCTCATTCTGCTGGAAACAGCGGATGGTGTCGATGCCGGAGCGGCCTTCGACGAGCGAGCGCCACATGGAGGGCGCATCGAGGCCGACATTGGTGACCGCTCCCATTCCCGTGACGACAACGCGTCGCTTGGTTGGAATGGTCATGGACTGGAAGTCCCGAATGAAACAACCGCACCGGCCACCGCGGGCTGGATGTGGTGGAGAAACTCGCCAGTCGCGTTAACCGCCGACGACCGGCCCATGCTCACGAGCTGGCGGCCTGCTTAATGTAATCGATCGCCTGGCCCACGGTCTGAATCTTCTCGGCTTCCTCATCGGGAATAGAGGTTTCAAACTCGTCCTCGAACTCCATGACCAGCTCGACGGTGTCGAGGCTGTCGGCGTTGAGATCGTTGGCGAAGCTGGTGTCGCGAGTGATCTCGGACTTATCCACGCCCATCTGCTCGGCAACGATATCGATGACCTTGGCTTCGATCTCAGATTCCGTCACGGCGGTGTCTCCTACTGAACAACGGAACGTGGGCAGCGACTGCCCATGGGCCAAACAATATAGCCAGACCGGGCAATCGCGGCAAGGCTGCCACCCCGTCGCTGGGCCAAAGCGGCCGGACCATCGAGCCGCCCGGCAGGACCCGACCCGGGCCGAGCGAGCCGAATCGATCGGCGACGCTTTGATTCTTCGGCTGTTTGGCTTTGCGTCATTGCTTTTTACATCGCCAACCCGCCATCGACGGTAATGACCTGCCCGGTCAAATACGCGGCTTGGTCGGACGCGATGAAGGAAACGGTGTGAGCGATTTCCTCCACCGTTCCGAAGCGGCGGGTGGGAATGGTCTTGATGACTTCATCGCGGAGCTGTTGCGGCAAACCGTGGGTCATGTCAGTTTCGATGAACCCAGGCGCCACCAGATTGGCGGTAATCCCCTTGGAGCCAAGCTCCTTGGCGAGCGATTTGGTCAAGCCGACCAGGCCGGCCTTGGCGGCGGCATAGTTTGCCTGGCCGGCGTTTCCGATCAGGCCCGTGACCGATCCGATGTTGATGATCCGGCCGAATCGGCCTCGCATCATGGGACGAGCAGCGGCGCGGCAGGCCACGAACGCGGAACGCAGGTTGACGGCAATGACTTCATCGAAGGCTTCATCGCTCATGCGCAGGATCAGTCCATCACGGGTGATCCCGGCGTTGTTGACGAGGATGTCAAGCCGGCCGAGCTCGGACGCCGCTTGATCGATCACTTCAGTCAGCGCGCTCGAATTGCTGACATCGCAGGGTTTGATGCGGGCGACTCCACCGGCATCGCGGATCGCGCGCTCGACTTCCGCAAGCGACTCGGCGTTTCTACTGGTCAAGACCACCACGTGACCGTCTGAGGCCAGGCGCTGGGCAATGGCTCGCCCAATGCCCCGACTGGCGCCTGTGACAATCGCAACGCGCGGTTCGATGGTGAAGCCCTTTCGGGAACGTGTTCAAAAGCAAAGCGGCCCGCCAGGAGGCGGGCCGGGATTCTACTGTGAAATTCGTCGGACGGTCGAACGATCAGCTGCCAGGCTTTGGCGGCCTGGGAGGAGCGATCGGGGTGCTTGGCGGAGGCCTCAAGCCGCCACCGGGGCCACCGCCCACTGTTGGACCGGACATGCCGCTGCGGTCAGAGGCATCATCCAAGTTCTTCTTGACGACCATGATGGGCTCTTCGGGCACGTCGGCCAGGGCAAGCTCGTCGGCCAGAATCTTGTGCCAGGCCACGATCCAATCGCCGGTGAGTTTATCGAGGATGCCAGGAGGGGCGGGCGCCGCCTCATACTTGGGGTTTTCCTCTTCGATGGTGTAGTACCACAACTGCGGTTGGAAATCCGAGCCTGCAAGCTCAACGACAGCCAAGGCACACTTGTTGATGTCATTGGTGCCGGTGATCAGATCAATCTTTTTGATTCGAGACACGGTGTCCTTCCACACACCTGAATCCACCAATGCCTGAAGCTCAAGCTGATCGCTGAAGGCGAGCATACCCTTGAGCGACTGATCATTGCCGCGCGCCAATGCATCGAAGAACACAAGCACGGCACGACGATCTTCATCGTTGTCAGGGGCCTTCTCTTCGGGAAGCACGACGCGGCGGTCGATGTTCAAGTCTTCCATGAGTTGGGCCACCGGCGTGAGGGCCGGCGGCGGAGGCGGAGCTGGGGGCGGAGGCGGTGGGGCAACGACGACGGCTTCTTCTTCCTCGCCGGCGCAACCGGCCGCCATGATGGTGAACGTGGCACCGATGGCGAGGCACAATGAAAGTGATGTCAGTTTTCTAGGGTTGATCATGGTTGATGACCTTTATGTTTCGATCGATCCTTCGCATCAAGCCGCGCAGCACGGTTCCAGGCGCGAGTTCGTGCCAACGCGTGTCCGCACCGGTCTGAGCGTTGCCAGCGAGCGACTGACACGTCTGACACCATCGTACCGGCCTAATGATTTGTTCGACGAGCCGACGCTTGAGAAGTTCCAAATTTGCATGGTCGTGCGGCCGGGCGGTGACGTTGGACCAGACGGCGATGTTCGGATTTTGGAAGGATGCCTGATCCAATGCACCGGCCATTCGATCTGCGGCAGGCTGCATCAGCGGCGAATGAAAGGCCCCGGCAACGGCCAGCGGGGCGGCCTTCAAGTTCATCGCCGCGGCGACCTCGACAGCACGCTGGCAGGCATCTGCGTGCCCCGACAAGACGATCTGATCGGGCGCGTTGAAATTGGCGCACACCAAGATTTCACCCTTGGCGGCTTCATGGCAGACTTCCGCTGCCTGAGCTTCGCTGGCGCCAACCAGGGCCACCATGCCCCCACGCGACGCCCGCGCGGCTTCCTGCATCAGCTGGCCGCGCTTCGCGACCAGCATCAACCCCTCAACGAAACCGAAGACCCCGGCCAAATGCAGAGCCGTGTACTCGCCCAGTGAAAGGCCGGCGGTGGCTGAAGCGGGCATCGGCCCATCTCGCTCAATCAGTGCCTGGTGCGACGCGACCGAGCACACATAAATCGCCGGCTGACTGACATCGGTTTGATTCAATCGGTCAACAGGGCCCTTGAAGCAGATTTCGCTCAGTGGGGCGCCGAGCGAACGGCCAAGCGCTCGATCTGCCTGGGCAAAAGCCTTCTTTGCCGCGCTACTGCCCTCGAACCACTTCCGGCCCATGCCAATGGCTTGCGCGCCTTGGCCGGGGCACAGGATGATGTTGGTGGTGGCCAGAACGATCTCCTGCTCGGTGGCGATTGCTGGAATGCGCGCGGCAGTTTTCATGTGAAGCGTAGGCCGGATCAGCAAAATGATGCATTAGAGCTTCCATACGCTGGAGGCCCAGGTCAATCCACCGCCGAAAGCGACGAAGACGACGTGGTCGCCGCGCTTGACTCTGCCGGATTGCCAAAGTTGATCGAAGCACAACCCGATCGAGCCGGCGGAGCTGTTGCCAAACCGATCAATATTCACATAGACCCGGTCGTCGCTCAGGCCCATGCGCTCCTTGGCGGCATCGATGATTCGCACGTTGGACTGGTGGCAAATGAACTGGCTGATCTGATCAGGCGTCAGGCCGGACTTGGCCAGGGCGTCTTCGATCACCTCGCGAAACTTGGTCACGGCGAACTTGTAAACCTCGCGGCCGTTCATGCGAAGACAGCCCATGCGGATAGGGTTCTCGCGGTCCTTGTCGGGAATCTCCTGGCAACGGCGCGGGATGTAGAGCGATTCCCACATGGAGGCATCGGCGTTGAGCGATTGATAGAGGCAGCCGACCGAAGGATCGCCATCGTTTCGCGTCAAGATCGCGGCGCCGGCGGCATCGCCGAAGAGAATTGAGACGCTTCGCTCGGTGTAGTCGCAGATGGTGCTCATGGCATCGCACCCGATGATTCCAACGCGCTGGTAGCGGCCGCTGCGAACCATCGATTCGCCAACGTTCAGCGCGTAGACGTACCCGCAACAGGCGGCGACCAGATCGAAGGCGCCGGCCGGCGTGGCGCCAATTTCCAAGGCCACGCGGCACGCGTTCGAAGGGCAGGTCATCTCCGCAGTCACCGAGGCGAAAATGATCAGATCCAGGTCCTTTCCCTCCATCCCGGCGTCGGCCAAGGCACGGCGCAAGGCGTCGCGGCCAAGCGTGAAGGTGCCCTCATGCTTGGGATCGACAATGCGGCGCTCGCGGATGCCGGTGCGCTGGACAATCCACTCGTCGGAAGTGTCCATCAGCTTTTCGAGATCGAAGTTGGTGAGCACCTTGTCGGGCACGGCCGAGCCGACACCGGCGATGCGAACGCCGAAGGCGGGATCGTTCTTGGATTGTGGATTTTGGATTTTGGATTTCACAGTGGCGTGTCCGGCATGGCTGGTTTCAATCGGCCGATTGAGGCCATCGACCAGCCCTCAATCCACAATCCAAAATCCAAAATCCAAAACCGCTTCATGCCACCGCTTCTTCCATCGCGCCCAGGCGCTGGCTGATCGCTTCATTGACGCGAGCATCGACGAACTGGCGAGAGCGAAGAACGGCGTTGGTAATGGTTCGAGCGACGCTGGAACCATGGCTGATGATGCAGACGCCGTTGACGCCCAGAAGGGGTGCGCCGCCGTATTCGTGATAGTCGTACTTGGCGTAAATGCCCCTAAAGACCGGCTCGAGCTTGGCGGCCAGTTGCGGATCGACGTTAAAGACCTCGCGTGCCATGAGCTTGAAGATGCCGGCCGAGAGTCCTTCAGCGAGTTTGATCATGACGTTGCCGACGACCCCATCGGTGATGATGACATCGGCCTCACCGTCGAAGACGCCGCGGCCTTCGACGTAGCCGATGAAGTTCAAATCATCGACCGCGCGGAGGCGATCGCGAGCCTCTTTCATGTCGGCGGTGCCCTTTTGCTCTTCGCCGCCCACGTTCATCAGAGCGACGCGCGGAAGTTTCAAGCCAAGAATCTTGCGAGCAAAGACATCGCCCATCACCCCGTATTGAGCCAAATGGTGGGGCTTTGGC
>JAKEEP010000012.1 GCA_022616475.1 Phycisphaerales bacterium
ACCCCACCGGAACCCCCGGCATCTCCGGCACATCGTTCATCGAACTCTTCGGCCTCGGCCGCCGTCAATCCGCAACCATCGAGTTTCTCCAAACCCTCCGCGACCTCCCCATCCACCACAGCAACGTAACCCTTGGCCTCCAGCCACACGCCCCCTACTCCTGTGGCCTCGATGTCTACCGCGCCGCCGCAGCCCAAAACCTCCCGCTCGCCACCCACCTCGCTGAATCCCTCGAAGAGATTGCCTTCGTTCGCTCCGCCGCCGGTCCGCTCGCGCAAATGATCAAATCCATCGGCGTGTGGGACGACTCCATCACCGGCTCAAACCTCCATCCCATTGAACACCTCGCCCCCATCCTCTCCCGCACACCGTTCATCGTCGCCCACCTCAACTATATCGAACCACATCACCTTCCAATGCTCGCGCGTTGGCCGATTACCGTCGCCTACTGTCCCCGCGCCTCCGCCTACTTCGGCCACCCCCAAACGCAAGAAAGTGGCACAGGCGTCTCGCCTGTGCAGCATCCCCCTCACCAATACCGTGCCATGCTCGATGCCAACATCAACGTCGCACTCGGCACCGACAGCATCCTCTGCCTCGACACCCCCGACCGTCTCTCGATCCTCGATGAAATGCGCTTCCTCTGTCAGCGCGACCAAACCAACCCCATCACCCTCTTGAGAATGGCCACACTCAACGGCGCCAGCGCACTCAACAAAAGCCCCGCGCTCTTCACCTTCCCTCGCCCAAATTCCAGAAGTCCCCAACCAACCGCCGGTCTTCTCGCCCTCGATATAGACCCAACCTCGGCCCAAGACCCCCTGCACCAAGCCCTCCTCAACAACTCCCCCCCGCGCTGGGTCATTCAATAGCGCTGCGCCAATAGCGCGCCGTGGAATCCCCTCGATATCCGTGCCCGCCCTCCTCAATCCAAAATCCAAAATCGAAAATCCAAAATACCTCCGTGCTCCCTGTATCCTGTATTTCCCACCATGCCCTCCAGCCCCGCCTTCAATCCTTCCTCAATCACGCGTCCCGACCCCGCGCTCCGCACCTACTACTTCATCGTCGCCGCGCTCACCGTCTTCGGCTTTCCCTTCGTCATCCTCCCACTCCTCTTCAAGTACTACACCCTCCGCTACCAATTCGATGACAAGGGCGTCTCCATGTCCTGGGGCGTCCTCTTCCATCTCCAAACCTATCTCACCTATCGCCGCATCCAGGACATACACGTCACCCGCAACATCATCCACCGCTGGCTCGGCCTCGCCGCCGTCGCCATCCAAACCGCTGCCGGTTCATCCGACGCTGAAATGACCGTCGAAGGCATCCGCAACCCCGAATCCCTCCGCGATTTCCTCTACCACCAGATGCGCGGCGCCAAAGACGACCCTGTAAGTGGCACGGGCATTCTGCCCGTGCGCTCGCCATCAGATTCCCCAGCTGCGATTTCCAGTGATAACCCCGACGAGTCCCTCACCCTCCTCCACGAAATCCTCGAAGAACTCCGCCGCCTCCGCGAATCCCGTGTCCCCTGATTCTCGTTCGTTCTCAAATCTCGAATCTGAAAATCTGAAATCGCAAATCCATCCGTGAACACGCGATTCGAACAATCTGCCCGCACCCTCTACACCGGCCTCTTCTCCTTCCTCGTGCGCTGGTTCCGCGTTCCCGCCGAACCGCCCACGCTCCCTGTCGCGCGTCCCACCGATTTCCACCTCAGCTTCCAGCCATCCGAAGGCTTCCTCCGCTACCTCAAGTTCTATTTCTGGCTCGTCCTCTTCCTCACCGATATTTGTTTCTTCCTCGTCTGGCTTGCCACCCTTTTCGTTGCGTGGTGGCTCTTCCTCCTCCTCGCCCCCATCGCCCTCGCCATCATCGTTCTCCCCGACATCGTCGCTTACATCGCCATCCACCTCCGCTACGACACCACCTGGTACGTCATGACCGACCGCAGCCTGCGCATCCGCCGCGGCATCTGGACCATTCACGAGGTCACAATCACCTTCGAAAACGTCCAGAACGTCTCGCTCCGTCAGGGCCCCTTGCAGCGCCACTACGGCATCTCGACACTCATGGTCCAAACCGCCGGCGGCGGCGGGTCCGCACGCGGCCCCCATGGCGAAAAACTCTCCAGCGGCCACGAGGGCATCATCGAAGGCATCGCCAACGCCCCCGAACTCCGCGACCGCATCCTCACCCGCCTCCGCCAATCCCCCACCGCCGGCCTCGGCGACGAAGCCCTCAATGCGGCCGACGCCTCCCCCGATAGCCGGGTCGCTACGCGACCCTGGGCGCCTCACCCTCAAGCTTGGTCTCCCGCCCACCTCGACGCCCTCCGCGCCATCCGCGATGAGCTCAAGCTGCGAACGCTCTCCTCCTGAGAGTGGGTCAGGCGGGGGTGCCTGCTGACAATACCCCGCTCATTTCTTGCAATTATTCTGCGGTGTTCAGGTACGGTGTACGCGTCTCTTTGAGACCCTGGTTCACCCTCAGCTCCTCCGGGCTTGGTCGAACCACCTGCAAAAGGGAAACAAAAGTGCAATACCCACTCAGTCCAACCCGACGCTCGTTCTCGCGCGCCCTCTTTTGTGGCATCGCCATCGCTACGTCCCTCGCTGCCACACCCGCCCTGCGCGCTGAATCCAGGAGTCAACTCGACGCACAACTCATCCAGGTCCTTAAAGACGCTGGCTTCACCGGAACCGTCGAGGCTTCGCTCGAAGCGCGCCTCGGCCGTTCCCTCGATCCCAACAAAGTCGAGCTCGGCAGGCTTCTGTTCTTCGACAACATCCTTGGACTCCACAGCGATAACTCCTGCGCCGGTTGCCACTCGCCAGCCTTCGGCTTCGGCGACTCGCAGCCCATGGCCATCGGCGTCGATAACAACGGCATCGTCGGACCCGATCGCGCCGGTGCGCGCAACCAGCGCCGCTCACCCTTCGTCGCCAACACCGAGTTCTATCCCGCCCTCATGTGGACCGCCCGCTTCGTCGCCCTCTCCGGCGATCCCTTCGACAACTCACTTGGCTTCGAATTCCCGCCACCGGAAAACATCATCAACACCACGCAGACATTGCTCCAGGCACAAGGCTCCCTGCCTTCCACCGAGCTGGTCGAAATGGCCGGCTTCACCGGCATCATCAAAAACCCCGGCCCGTTCGGCCCCGCACACTTCCAATTCGACAACGGCCAGGGCGAAGCGCTTCCAGCCCCCGACCGCACCGGCTTCCACAACTTCCCCATCCAAGACTCCGTTGATGCGCGTCTCAACGTCATCGACGAATACCTCGAGCTCTTCGGCGACGCGTTCAACGGCGGCACACCACTACCGCCCGGCGGAATCACTATCCAGATGCGCCGCGAAGCCATGGCCGAGTTTCAGATGTCGCTCCCGGGCGCCAATGCGCCCCTCGATCGCTTCGCACGCGGCGATCTCGACGCCATGACCAAAAAGCAAAAACGCGGCGCTCTGGTCTTCTTCGGCAAGGCCAACTGTGTCTCCTGCCACGCCGTCGCCGGCGACGCCAACGAAATGTTCAGCGACTTCCAGCTCCACCGAATCGCCGGCCCCCAGGTCTTCCCGCAGTTCGGCGTCGGCCTGGGCAACGTCATCTTCGACGGCCCCGGCTCCAACGAAGACTTCGGCGTCGAGCAAACCACCGGCGACCCCTCCCTCCGTTACATGTTCCGCACCGCCCCGCTCCGCAACCTCGCCATTGCCCCCGCCTTCTTTCACAACGGCGCCTTCGGCTCCATCCAGAACGCCATCAAGCATCACCTCAACGTCGTCAACTCCGCCCACAACTACGACCCGAACAAGAACAATTTGCCTTCCGACCTCTCGGTCGGTCCGATTCGACAGGTGCTCGACGCGGGCATTGATCCCTTGCTCGATAAGCCCATCCGTCTCACCAACAGGGAAATCAAAGATCTCACCGATTTCGTCGCCGAAGCCTTGCTCGACGAGCGCGTCCTCGATTTCTGCAGCCTCGTCCCCGACTCAGTCCCCAGCGGCCTCCCCGTCGCCAAATTCCAGGGCTGCGACAACTAGGCCTCATGCTGAAGCCCTCCCCCTCTGGTCGCAGAGTCGCCGCGGAGGTTTGAGACCAGGCGCGCAAGGATGGCATCGGGGGCGCGTGCACTTCGCCACGCTCTCGGCGTGGTTCACTGGAGTGCTCGTCCTCCCAGCGATGCAACGACAATTACAGCGACGGTGGCGACGAAATCGCGGCCGTTGCCTTGTGTGCAACTACGACCTGCGCATCGGGGGCTCTGGTCTATGTCCGGAATGCGGTGCACAGGGGAAAACTTAGGTGTCGTGAAGCTCCGGCCTTCAGCCGCTTTGGTCCCCCGAATCCGCCGAACCCTCGGAACTGACCGCAACCCGCCGCCTCAGCTTCAGCTTGTGCATGATCAGTCGCACCGGCCCCGACAGCGCATACGCCGTGAACGCCACCGCCAACACCTCCTGGAACCACCAGATCGCCAGCGCCAGGATCACCACCATCCGCACGATGTAATGGAAGCTCTGCGGTCCACGCACGTATCGATTGGTCATGTGCACGTACGGAATCGTCGAAACCATCGCGAACCCGCACAGCAGCATCACGAACGGAATCCCCATCGCCGCCGTCTGCACAAACGCCGGCGACGCCTGGAACTTCGTCACCAGCAGATGCTGATGCAGGATCACCAGGCTGGTCACCGCCCCCGCCGCGCCGGGCGAAGGCAAACCCCGGAACAAGCTGTGGTCGTTGATCGCCCCGGCCCCGCCCATCTCCACGTTGAACCGCGCCAATCTCAGGGCCGCGCAGCACACGTACACCGCCGCCGCGCTCCAGATGATCTTGCCGAACACGTTGTCGGCCTCCGGCCCGATGATCCACCCCGCCTCCTGAAGGTGAATGCTCACGAGCCTGATCGTCATGAACGCGGGTGCCACGCCGAACGTGAGAATGTCGGCCAGCGAATCCAACTGAGCCCCGATCTCCGAATTCGAGCGCGTCAACCGGGCCAGCGACCCATCCACCGCATCCAGAAACATGCCCAGGAAGACCAACGCGCCGGCGAACGTCAGCGGCGTCCAATGCCACAGCAGCGGTGCAGTCGGATCAGGCTGCTTGGCCGCGTAGTGAATCGCCGCAAAGCCTGCAATCAAGTTGCCCAGCGTACAGAGAGTCGGAATGACCGAGACTGGTGGCAAGCGCCTTCGCCTGCGGCGGTGCATTCGCGCGCTACGAATGCGCCCGAGCGGCCACAGGCGCTGCCTTGTGGCCGTCTTTGGTTCGCCCAGTTGAGTCATTGCGATGATCCTTGCAATCCGCGCCGCCGCTTTCTCTAGTGATCAGATTCTATTGTCGTCAGATTCGTCGGCACGAATAACTCGGGCGCGATCTTGGGGATGAGGATCAGAATGTCGCGGCTTGGGGGGGTGCGTTCCGGAGCCAGAAGCAACTCTCCGAGCGTTGGCGGAGGCGAAACCGCCGGACCCACCGAATCGAACGCGCCGATGTTCCCCCGCCGCTGCGCATCGGATTTGTGTGGCGCAGGCGCCTGCGGTGTTTCGCCCCACACAATGAAGCCGTACCCTGATTCCAGGAGCAGATCCAGCGATGCGCCGGCAAACCCCTCGCCGCTTTGGGTCTGCTCGCCCAGCAGTCGCCGCAGATTGTTGATCTGCGGCAAGCGGTGCTCCGGCACGATTTCCACGTGCATGGTCGGACCATACTCCATTTGCACGGTCCAACTTCGCATGAACAGGTTGAATTCACCTCGATCAAACCGGCGGACCCGGCCGTCGATCGCCAGCGCCTGCCCACCCGGTGGAACCAGTCGCATCTCCAGCGAGCGCCATTGCGGCACCTGGCCGTGCCATTCATTGGCGTCCACAGTCGCGCCACCCAGATCGTTGAGCAGGGAGCCAAGTTGATCGATCGGAATGCGCGCCAAGCTGAAGCCATTGCGGCTGAGCCGCGACGCCATGGCAGGTTCGATGGCGGATGGATCGCTGTATCGGGCGATGGTTGGAGCGATGAGGGATGGACGCGTTTGCACGGTCCAACGCCTGATCTCCAGGCCGTTGTCGGTGTTGGGCAGACGATTTCTTGCCGAGAGTGCGATGCCGGTGGTGTCACCGTTCGCGGCGGAGGGTTTGTGTGCGCAGCCGCCAAGAACGGTCACAAACCCGATCGAGATGAGCAACGCGCGACAAGGCATCAGAATGAGTTTACGGCCGAGCATGATTTCCAGTTTCGTTACCCCCGGGGGATGGCTTTGGCCGAATCATCAGAAGCAAAATTGTTGATTCGATCGATCAACGCTCGCACCCGGCCGAACTGATGGCGAGTGTGCAGGAGCGTGAGTCGAGGCAGCTCAAGGTGATCGCGCTCGCCTTCCAGCGCCGCGGTCTGTTCAATTCGCCCATCCTTCAGCAGCGTCTTGAACTCCTCATGCAATTGCTCGACTTGGATTGGAGCAAGTTTCCGGCGAAGGCGGATCACCAACGTATCGCCGACATAGCGGCTCGAATGGTACATGCGATAGAACTGGAGCACGTGGCGAACCGCATCATCGACCGATGACGCGATGCGGTAGATGCCCGGGTCTTCAGGGCTGATCCAGCCGTTATTGAGGAGATTCTCGCGAATGTAGTGTTCCCAATTGTCCCAGTAGAGTCCTCCACAACCCTCCAGCAGCACAATCGGAATGATGTTCGACTTGCCGGTCTGAACCAGCGTGAGGCACTCGAAGAGCTCGTCCTGCGTGCCGAAGCCGCCCGGAAACACGGCGACCGCATCGGCATGGGTCATGAACATCAGCTTGCGCGTAAAGAAGTAACGGAAGTTGATCAGCTTGGGATCGCCCTCAATCACCTGGTTGGCGGTGGTTTCGAACGGAAGGCGGATGGAAAGTCCGAAGCTCCCTTCGCGTTGGGGGCCTTCGTGGCCGGCTCTCATGATCCCGTCGCCGGCGCCGGTGATCGCCATCCATCCGTGTCCTGCGATCGCGGCGCCGAAATCACGGGCAGCCAGGTAGTCGGGATGATCGCGTGGCGTGCGAGCCGAGCCAAAAATGGTGATCTTCCGGATGCCGCGGTACTTGTTGAACACGCGATACGCGTATCGCATTTCCTTGAGCGCCGTGTTCAGGAGTTTCAGCTGACCGGTGTCGTGCCCGTCGGGAATCAGCTTTAGGCTGGTTTGAATGAGTTGCGTGATGAGACGGCCTTGAAAGCTGTCCGGATCGCCGCCAAACGACTGAATCAGCGCGGTAACGGCAGGTAACGTTTGTCGTTCGAGCTCGGTCAATGGCTTCATTCTTCGATGATTGTACGTGATTCGTGGTGTCCGGTAGGCCCGAGCGAGGTCGTTGGGCCCGGGCTCGGTGCGGTCACTTCATGGAGGGCAACGCAATCACTCTGGCCTGCGGATTGCCCAAGGGGCCAGTGACGTGAATCTCGTAGAGCTGATCGCCGATGCCGCCGATGATGTCGCGAATGACGACCAATCCGCTGCGGCAGCGAAATCGCACATCGAGTTCGAGTGTGTCGATGTTGATTTCGCCTTCGCCGAACAACTGCAGAGGAGCTAGGTCGCCAAGAGTATTCTCGAACAGGAGCTGTTCGAAGATCATTCGATCGCCGGACAGGTACATGTCGGCGTCGGCATAGTCGAGGCCGCCGGTGAAGGGCATCGTCAACTGAACCACTTGCATTACCTGCAGCGCGAGCGGGACCTCAGCGACCGTGCCGTGAAGGATTCGAACTAGGCCTCGCCCCCGGCGGCTCTGCGGATCATCTCGAAGGCCAGAAATGCTCATGCTGGCGAAGATATCGCCCGACGGCCCGGCACTTGTGCTTCCGGCGGAGCCGCTCGAAGTCCCGTTCGCCGACGCTGTTTTGACAAATCGCTGCAGCGGCACGTCGACCAGCTCGATGAACGCTTCATAGTCGCGCCGAGTTCCGATTCCAAAACGCCCCCGAGCCGATACCGCGCCGGCGCCTGCGTCGGCGCGGAGCAAGGGCATGTGGATCACCTCTCCGTTCTCGATCAACGTCAGCGGCGCTTCCAGGTCAGTCAACACTTGTCCAAGCACGGTGGCGCGCTGCACGTTGGGAACAATGCTGAGTTTGAGCCGCGACGTAGGCGTGTATTCCACCTCCAAGCCGAACGAGCCGTTGATATCGGTGAACTCAAGGCCCGCAACCAGTGAAGCCCCTCGTGTCTCAACGATTCCTTGAACCAGGCTGCTCCACTCCGTAAGGTCCCTTGCCACAGGCGTTTCGGTGATGCGCAGGGTCAGGTCGGCTCTGGTATTAGGAGCGGTATCCTTGAGCTCAATCGCCTCCAGAGACTCGACGGCTGCCAACGGGAGGAACGCCCTGGCCAATTCGCTCCGAGTTGATCCGCTGTAGCCTGCCTTGAGACGGGCGTCGATCAATTCACGCGTGCTGATTTCCCCGCTCAGCGCGAATGTTCCGTCCGCATGCTCGCCTTGAAGACCATCGATCGAAATTTGACCGGGCGTGAAGATGAACTGGCCCTTGTCGATCGTGACCTCGAATGGCTTGCCGTCCCATCTTGCCTGGAGCGATCGCGGGCGGATGTTCAATTGGTAGTCGGGCTGCAGTTTGTTGCCGGCTGATTGGACGACGAAATCCGCATCGAACAATCCCAACGGACTCATCTGGCGATACTGCTCGGCCGGCTTGGTCAACTCCAAGAGGTCCAACAGTTCAAGGATGATCGGCGACTCGAATCGCCCGGCAGTCCACGAGCCGACAAGCGCGTGTGTTTGAGGATCCTCATGGAGGGGGTACTCGCCCTGTAGCCGAAAGCTGCCATCGAGTTGATCTCCCTCGCCGGCGCTGACCTGAAGGTCTTCGAAGCCGACCACGCGCCCGTCCAGAGTGAGCGTTCCCTCGGAACTCTTGAACGAGACCTGCTGTGATCCGATGGCGCCCTTGATGTCGCGCGGATAAATAGTGAAGAGGCTTGTCGGCGGGGCCGCCGCATCATCGCGATACTCGAACTTCGCATCAAAGAAGCCCTGCGGCCGGTAGCGATTCCAGTATTCCTTTGCCCGCGCCGCGACCTCCGGCTGCGCCAGGCCGAGCACATAATCGCCCACAGGAAGGTCTTGAAAGTCTAGTGAAATATCGCTCTTGCTTTGATCACCCGCCAGGTCGAGCAGGCCGTTGGCGACAACCATGCTTTGATCGGACCGGCCCGTCACGTTGATCCATTGCACGTGCTTTCTGCTCACATGCAGTTCGCCACGAACGTCGTTGAGAGTTGTCCCCGCAGGCCAGAGGTCGCCGTGTGCTTCCAGCGCTTCGGTCAGCATTCGGTTCGGCTGGGCGACGCCATCGTCGAGCGTCAGGGCAAAGTCAAAGTCGATGTGGTCATCCTGGTCGCTGAAAATAGTCCCGGAGCAGTCGCACGAACCGCTCAAGCCGATGCCTTTGACGATCCGCGCCGCTTTGCACAGCGCGCCGCCGGGCCAGCGCTTCTCGGGATCGTGCGCCATTTCCAGAGCGGCTCGCTCGGCGTCCGACATCGGAATCGCGGCGTACACGGCGTCGCTGATCTCATCATCCTGCACCGCGATGGCGATCTCAGGACGAATGTCCCAGTCGGAGCCCTCTTTGGACAACAGAAGCTGACCGGTTACCGATCCGATACCCCCGCCTGGAGCAATGAAGGGCAAGCCTCGACCATCCGGGCCTGGCTTGATCGCAACCCGATCGTGCTGCCAATCCAGTTCGCCTCCCACAACGCGGAGCGGATATGGGAAATTCTCGTAGAGGATTCCCATCGATTGAATCCCAAACGTTCCACTTGTGATGGTCGGCTGTTTGGGTCCAAAGGCCCGTTCAATCTGGAGCTCAATATTGACAGTTCCACCCAATCGAAAGGCGCCGGCTTGGACATGTCGCTGCAATCGCGCAAGCCGACCCTGTAATTCCTCGGTTTTAGCTGCCTTGGCCTGTTGATCAAGAGCCGAGTCCCGCGCGACCAGAGCCAGCTCTTGTTCCAAAGCGCGCTGCTCTTGTCTGGCTGCATCGATCGCGTCTTGGTCCGGAAGCATGCCCGCCGCCGCCAACGCCTCGTTCGAGGGGGCGTGGAACATTGAGTCAAACGCCTCCCGCTGGCCGCCAGTGAGGGCCTGCCGAAGCCGATCATCCATGGGGACATTCGTGCCGCTCACGTGCAGCGTGACCGCCGAGTCGTTATCCGGCGGAGCAATTTGACCGTAGATTCGGAACTGAGAATTCCCAGAGCCCCGCCCCGTCAGGCGATGCACCACGACTTTCTCACTATCGAATTCCAGGTATGCGTCAACGTCGTCAAGCTGGTATTGGAATTTCTGATACTTGCCGGAGGCATTGCGAATGGTGGCCTGGCCCCAGGGCATCGCCTTGGCCTCGACCAGGCGACCATCGGCATCGCGAGTCGCGGGGCCGCGCGTCATCTGGAGCGAAGTGCTCAGCATCAAATCGGTCATGTGAAACTTCGCCAAGACCTTCGCCACGACCAGTGGCAGATCGATCGCCGGAACATCGCCCATCGCAGTGCGCTGCAGACTGAAGTTCTCCACGCGGAACTCAAGGTCAAATGGCGACGTTCGCAGCGCCTCATCCATCCACCGCTCGCGGTTGTTCCAATCAATGGGCGGCAAGTCGCGCATCGCGAAACTGACCTGGTACGGCACGCCGACCAGGTCGGTGCTTGCTTCGGTGCTTGTCAGTTGCCCCGTCAACCGATCGAGCACGATGGAATCGGCGCCAAGCTTGATCGTGCCGCTGTTGACGTGCATCCGCGGCCGGCTGGCCGTTGGCTGAATTGTCCCTCCCTTGTATCGCGCCCACAGGCCTCCGGTTTCGATCGGCAGGGTCAGCGCAACGTTCTTCACGCCAAACTCGATTGAGAAGGGCTGTCCCGGCGTCCAATCAACGGTCATGCCACCGACCTTGCCCTCCAACTGCATGAGATCCCACTGCTGCCGCACCGCTTGAGGGCACATGTTGTAGATGCGGTCGTCCAGGTCCAGGCCTTCGATGCGACTGTGGTGTTCGTTGCTGGCGGCGTTCCACTCACCCTTGATGAAAATGCCTTCAGTGTTCGGCGCCACGTCGCCGACCTCGCGCAGCTCGAACATGTACCAGGTGTTGGCGCTCGGATACATTTCGCCCGAGACGATGCGCTGGCCCAGCATTTGATAGTTCGACCCATCGTGCTGCCCGAACTCCAGCGTGGCGTTGCGAATCCTCACCCGTGGCGGCGTGGGGTGACCGGTTCCGCCGCGGGTGATGACTGGCTCGAGCGCGCGGAAATTCGGGCGGCCGCCAGGTTGCAGATCCTCGCTCAACCGCAATACCGCATCGTCGATCTTGACATCAGACACGTGCAGGTTGCCGGTCAGCAGCTTTCCCGGGTCGATTGAGATCTCAGCGCGGCCGATGAACGCCACATGAGCGGCTTTGCCCGTGAGCGTGCGAGCGCGCAAGCTCATGTCGGCGAAGACGATGCGGCCGCCGCCCTGGTATTCGGCCCGACCGATCGTGACCTCCCCGCCGAGCTTGCGCTCCAGTTCCGGTTCGAGCCGCGAGATGATGAACCACGAGCGAGTCACGGTCCAGAGCGTTGCGGTCGCCACCAGGCAGAGAACCAGCCCGATCGCCAGCAGCACGCGCAGCAATTTGCCGAGCCTGCTTCGTGGCCGGTGCAGAGCGGCAGCCTTTGATCTGACACTGTCTTGGGCTTCCATCGAGATCCGTCGCAAACTATCGGTCAGGTGTCTGGTTGTTCAAAATTGATTGTATTCTCGGCGGTTTTTAGGGATGCCAAGAACCTCGAATCCGATCCAATAGTTCGACGTTTTGGCGTTTTGACTTTCGCAAGTCTATCGTGACGCGGCATGCGAGTCGCGCTGACCGGCGTATCGGGATTCATTGGCACTTACACAGCCCGGCACCTTCACCGGGCCGGCCACACGGTGACCGGCTTGGTCCGATCAACCAGCCGGCGCGACCACATCGAGCCGGTTGTCGATCGATTCGTCATCGGGGATCAGAGCGATGTGAAGTGTTGGCCCAAGCTGCTGGATGGCGCCGAGTGCATCATTCACAACAGCGTTGATTGGGAAGCGCTGAAGTCCGGCGACCTGGAAAGACACTTGCGATCGAACCTTGCCGGGGCGGTGCAATTGCTGGAGGCTTCGTCACCGCGTCAGTTCATCTACGTCAGTTCGATCGCGGTGCATCACGACATGCGCCCGCGATGGGAGGGAATGATTGATGAGGATCACCCGTTGCGGCCCGCAAGTTTGTACGGGGCGCTGAAGGCGGCGGTTGAATCGCACTTGTGGGCAGCGCATTTCGAGCGGGGGCAGAACGCCAGCGCGGTTCGGCCTTGCGGGGTGTATGGCATCGATCCCGTGCTGGATCGCTCGCACGGGTACACGCTCGTTCAAAAGCTGATGCGCGGGGAAAACGTCAACAAGCCGGGCGGCGGCAAGTTTGTGCATGTTGATGACGTTGCGGCCGCGCTGACCGCGTGTGTCGGCCATTCGAGCGTGGCCGGCCAGCCGTACAATCTGGTGGACTGCTACGCCCGCTGGTCCGACTGGGCCCAGATGGCGGCGCAGCTCCTGGGCGTCAAGGCTCAGATCGACATGTCGAGCCCGCCGCAGCCTAAGAACATATTTGCCAAGGATGCGGCTCGATCGTTGGGAGTCGCCCTTGATCGAGGACACAAGGGTATTGAAGATCATCTGCGCGAACTCGTTTCCCTGATGCGCGAGCAAGGCTGAGCCCGCATCGCTTTGAACCGATAGATAGAAAGAGCGGGTCTGCGCCCGATATACGCCCCTCAGCTTCGTTCAGGAGGCAGCAAGGGGACATTTTGCGGTTTTGTTCACAATTCCTCATAACAAATCTCACGGTGAATCGTCGGTTCTATGGGTGGTCACCTGATCCCGGTCGTGCCGGGATCGACAGTGGAAAGCAGTTGTGAAGCAGCACGATGGGACGCCATCAAGCCCTGAGTCAGCCGAGGCGCTGTGGATGCGCGCGGCGTTGGAGCGGTATGAATCGCCGCTGACGCATTACGCCGCCCGGATGCTCAATGGCGATGTGGAGCGAGCGCGCGATGTGGTGCAAGACACGTTTCTGAAGCTGTGGACGGCCGATCGCGCGAGCGTCGATGGGCACCTGGGCCAGTGGTTGTACCGCGTGTGCAGGAACCGGGCGTTGGATGTCTGCAAGAAGGAGATGCGCATGACCGCGCTCACGGAAACGCAGTTGAGTATGCAAGCGGACTCCCGCAGCGAAGCCGATCGACATGACGCGGCTCCAACCTGCGCCAGCGCGTTTGCCGCAATGCAAACGTTGCCGCAGCGCCAACAGGAAGTGATTCGATTGAAGTTCCAGGGCGGCCTGAGCTACCGCGAGATCGCCAACGTCATGGACCTGACCGTGACCCACGTTGGCGTCCTGATTCACACAGGGCTGAAGGCCATTCGAGAAAAAATGATCGCATCGGGAACCGGTCCAAGCCGTGTTCCGCAGAGCGAGGTAATCCAATGAGTGCACTTGATCCAAATGATCCGAGACTGACGGCGTATGCTCTAGGCGAGTTGGACCGCGAGGAAGCGGCGGCTATCGAGAGGCAAATCGCCGAGGATGAGTCGCTTGCAGCAGCCGTCAATGAGATTCGGCAGACAGCGAGCCTGCTCAGCGCCGAATTTGCCGCCGAGCCCGCGTTGGGTCTGACCGATGAGCAGCGTCGATCGCTCGAGCAGCGTCCCGAGCCGGCGTTGAACAATCCCTGGATATTCCGCGCGCGGACTCTATGGACAGGCGCCGGCCTCGCTGCCGCGGCGTGCCTGACAATCGTGCTCGTTCTGCCCATGATGTTTGACCGTGCGCGTTCGAGTACGGAAATTGCTCGAAGCGAGAGTCAACCAATCGAACGGGGAATCGCGGCTGAGCAGCATGAGTTTGATCGCACCGCGGACGCGAAACGGGACGGCTCGTCAACCAAGTTAGGAGTTCCGCTTCAGGAATTTGGACAGACGCCAACCGATTCGGCCATCGTCGGCGGAGCACTCGACGGAGCGATGAGCGCACCACCGGCTGAGAACGCCGCCGGCCAGGGAGCTGGCGGCGGGTTACCACCCAGTTCAGAGAACCCTGCCAGAGATCCATTCGTCGGCAAACTTGCCGCACAACCGCCGGCGGCCGCACCGTCCGGCGGCGGCTTGGGAGGTGGGGCACCGATCGATCAGCAAGCACGGACTAGGTACCAATTGGAGAGCAGGAGTAATGATGCGCCATCACCGGCCTCTGCGGCGCCAAGACCTCCGGGAGATAGGTTAACTGAGGAGCTGGCGAAGGCGACGGTGACAAGAACGGGCCCGGCGCGCTCCCATGAGCGTTACAGGCGTGATTTGCACTTTCGTGAGGACTTGGATGCCGAGCGCGACAAAGGAGAACTTGGGGTCGTCAAGGACAACGAGTTTCGTCAGCCGCTCGACGAGCCGCTTTCGACGTTCTCCATCGATGTTGACACCGCTTCCTACTCGAACGTGCGACAGCACCTCAACAGCGGCCAGTTGCCCTCTCCGCACATCGTGCGCATCGAGGAGATGGTGAACTACTTCGACTACGGCTACGAAGCGCCCAGCGGCGAACAACCCTTCAGCGCCAACGTCGAAGTCAACGCCGCACCATGGAATCCCGAGCACCGCCTGGTCCGCATCGGCCTCAAGGGCAAGGAAGTCAAGACCGACATGCGGCCCGCCACCAGCCTGGTCTTCCTCCTCGACGTCTCCGGCTCCATGAATCAGCCCAACAAGCTGCCGCTCGTGAAGCAGTCAATGAAGCTGTTGGTTGACAAGCTCAACGCCGATGACCGGCTTGCCATCGTGACTTACGCCGGCAGCGCTGGCCTGTTGCAGGATTCAATCTACTGCAACGATGAGAACAAGCAGACAATCGTACAAAGAATCGATGGCCTGCAAGCCGGTGGCTCAACCAACGGCGCGGGCGGCATCCAGATGGCCTATGAGCAGGCCAGCCAGCACTTCATCAAGGGCGGCGTCAACCGCGTCATCCTCTGCACCGATGGCGATTTCAACGTCGGCATCAGCGGCGACGATGAGCTCACGCGCTTCATCGAAGACAAACGCAAGACCGGCGTCTTCCTCAGCGTGCTCGGCTTCGGCACCGGCAACTTCCAGGAAGCCAAGATGGAAAAGCTCGCCGACCACGGCAACGGCATGTTCGCCTATATCGACCAGATCGAAGAAGGCAAGAAAGTCCTCGTCGACCAAATGGCCGGCACGCTCGTCACCATCGCCAAGGATGTGAAGATCCAAGTCGAGTTCAACCCGGCAAAGGTCGGCGCGTACCGCTTGATCGGCTACGAAGACCGCATGCTCGCCGCCGAAGACTTCAACGACGATCGCAAGGACGCTGGCGAAATCGGCGCAGGCCATACAGTGACCGCGCTTTACGAGATCGTTCCGCCGGGCGTCCTGGTTGACGCCGCGGCTCCCCCGCCGGTCGATGATCTCAAGTATCAGAAGCGCGTCGTCGAGGAGGAAGCCGAGGCCGCCGTCGACAAGAACGAGATTGTCCCCAGCGATGAGCTGCTGACCATCAAGTTGCGCTACAAGGAGCCTGAGGGTGATCAGAGCAAGCGGCTGGAGTTTCCGGTGATCGATGCCGGCGCGACTTGGGACAAGGCGTCGCCGGACCTGCAATTCGCCTCCGCGGTCGCCTCGTTCGGCATGATCCTGCGCAACTCCCCGCACAAGGGAACAGCAACGCTTTCAAGCGTCTTGGACCTGGCTGAAGCCGGAATCTTGCCCCAGAACGACAAGGAAGGCCGCCGCGCCGAGTTCAGGCAACTGGTCGAGAAAGCCCGCACTCTCGCAGGACAATGATCGACCTGTTCACGCAGAGGCGCCAAAGGCGCGAGGAAACATCTCTCCTCTTTGCGCCTTCGCGCCTTTGCGTGAAACTTCTTTCAAGCCGTCATCAGCTCGAAGAACTTGTCCAGCTTCTTCTGCTTCTCGATCGACATGATCAACGTGCGAAGCTCCGTGCACGCCTTCTTCCCCACAACGTCCTGCCCTAGCGCGTTGAACTTCACCGCAATTTCCTCCTCGGTCATCGGATCGCGCGGATCGCCCTTGGGCACATCCACACGCTGCTGGTGCGACTTGCCGTTGTTGAGCGCGATCGTGACCCGGCTCGGCTGGAACTTCGGAAACAAACTCTCGAATTCCTGATTCGGCACAACCTTGATCTTGTCCATCACTGGAACCAGCTTCGGATCGCGGATCCGCTCATCCTTGAATTGCAGCGGGGTCACCATGCCATCCACCAGACCAACCGCCAGCGAATAAGGCAGGCTGTGATCAGCCGTCTCCTTTGAATTGGGCCGGTACTTGGCCGGATCGCCCAGGATGTCGGCCGCGCGAGCGATGACTTCAACCTTGATTTCCCTGACATCGTTCGCGTTGATCTTGTGTTCCTTGACGATCTTCATCATCGCAGTCAGCGGAGCGTGTGAGAGCGCTTCGATGGGGAAGCTCTTCATGCCGCAATCAATCACCTTGTAGTGATCTTTCGGTGAGCTAGGCAGATTGTCGGTCAGCATCTCCATGTTGAACTTGCCGCCGAATTTGCCGAAGCAATGGGTGAACGACTCCTTGCCATCGATCAAGTGCTCGGGCCCGCTGTAGCCGCGTTGCGCCAGGAGCGCAGCCTGCACTCCGCTGCGAGTCGCCAGCGGATCGACGGTGTTCTTCATCATCGTCAACTTGCCCGCGGTAACGGCGCCCAGACACATCGATGGCGAAGCGCTGATGCCGATGGCCTGCTGAATCTGCTCCGGCGTCAAGCCAAGCATGCGCCCCGCGGCGATCGGCGCTGCAATCGAAGTCAGCGTGGCGTGATGCCAGCCGTATTCACGAATTCCCGGGGCGCCAAACTCACACAGGCGCATCTCAATCTCATAGGCGATGACGGTCCCGAGGATCAGATCCTTGCCGCTGAGCCCTTCAGCTTCGCAGATCGCCAGTGGTCCCGGGATGATGTCCGACGGATGGCATGGATCAGCCTTCCAGTAAATGTCGTTGTAGTCCATCGCTCGGACCATCAACGCATTCAGAAATGCCGCATCGACGGGATTGGTCTTGAATCCGCTGACCAAGCACGTGCATGTCGGCTTGCCCCCCATCGCCTTGAAGTGCTTGAGCATGATCTCGACATCGTGCTGCTGCGAGCCGCCAAGCGCGCAGCCGAAGCTGTCGAACAGAAACAGCTTGGCGGATTGGATAGCCTGCGGTGAAAGATCGTCGTACCTAAGATCCGCCGCCCATTTGGCGAGCGCCCAGGTTGAGAAATCCGTGTGTTTCTTAGCAGTGCTGCCGTGGGCGCTGTGCGATGCCGGAGCCGGTGTGGTTGCGGTGGCCATGTTTCTAACAACCTATATAGCCCGGCCTTCAGGCCGGGTAATTGTTCGACACTGAAAGAATCTTTCGGCAACTGATCGACCACCCCGGCCAAGGCCGGGGCTAAATAGAACTAGCGCCGTCCAGCGACGACTTTTCGCGACGCACTCTTCTTTGCAGGCTTGGACTTGATCTTGACCTTGCTTGTTGGGACCCGCGTGGTGCGCTTTGCCGAGGGCGATGATGCAGTTGAGCGCGAACGTAAAGAATTGCCCGTCGCATACCGCGCCACTTCTTCGCCGACTTCCAACGTTGAGTTGCTCAGTCCAACGTCGTACGTCCCGATCTTGCGCTCGGTAGTTACGCGCGCCACCGCGGCTTCCAGCTTCTTTGCCGCGTCCTTCTCCCCGAGCCATTCGAACATGAGCACGCACGTCAGCAGCATCGCCATCGGGTTGACCTTGTACTGCCCGGCGTACTTCGGCGCTGATCCGTGCGTTGGCTCGAACACCGCGTACTTGTCGCCAAGATTGGCCGAAGCCGCATAGCCCAACCCGCCGACCAAACCCGCCGCCAGGTCGCTCACGATGTCGCCGAACATGTTCTCGGCGATCATCACGTCGTACTCCTGCGGCTTCTTCAGAAGCCACATGCAGATCGCATCGATGTTGGCTTCCCACGCCGGAATGTTCGGATAGTCTTTCGCCACCTGTCGGAAAACGCGGGTCATCAATCCCCCGGTCTCGCGCAACACGTTCGGCTTCTCGATCAGCGTCACGTTGCGCCGCTTGTTCTTCTTGGCGTACTCGAACGCTTGCCGACAAATCGATTCACAGCCCTGCCGCGACATGATGCGGGTCGAAAGTGCGAGGTTCGACAAGCCCTTCTCGCCGAATTTCCGCATGTTCGGATTCGCGCACAGCGCATCGAAGACGCTTTGCGGCAACGGATGGAACTCCACGCCGCCGTACATGCCCTCGGTGTTCTCGCGGAACACGACCAGGTCGACATCATCGCCCCGATAGTTCAGCGGGTTGCCCGGATACGCCTTGCATGGCCGCAAGTTCGTGTGCAGGTTGAACATCTGCCGCAACCGCACGATCGGACTGCGATAGACCAATCCTTTGCCCTGAAGGCGCGGCACCAGTTCCTCCTGAGCTTCGTCATTGGGCTTGCTCGTGATCGCGCCGAACAGCGCGCACTTGGTCTTTCGAAGAATGTCAACGGTGCGCTGCGGCAAGGGATCGCCTTCATTGCACCAGAACTCCCAACCGATGTCGGCGGGAATGTACTCAGCATCAAACTTCATCGCATCGAGCACGATACGAGCGGCATCCATCACGTCTTTGCCGACGCCGTCACCAGGCATCCAGGCGATTGTGTACTTTGGCATGTTCGAGAGTCTTTCGTATAGATTGAAACCACAAAGGGGAATCAGCGTTACTTTTGGTCTGGTCAGAAAAGGTTCAGAGTATACACAGCATGGTTCACCGAATGGTCGGCGGCCCTTCGATCAGGTCGACGGAACGGGCTCCGAACGTGCGGCTAACCGGCGTTTCACGACGTTTTCCGCACCGCCCGCCACCACCAGTTCCTGCGCAACCACGCTGAGGGCTGGGAACGGAAACTTTTGGCGCTCACAAGTAATGACGGATCGCTTGTAATCGATTTCTATCTCGGGTCCGATGACCGTTAAGGCCGGTGGCACAGGCGTCTCGCCTGTGCGTTTCTTGCTTTGCGCCGGTGTCAGACCTGTACCACCAGTTTCGAAATGTTCCACAAACTCTGGACACTCAAAAACGACAAAACCGTTGTTGAACGCGTTTCGCTTGTACGTTTCGCTGAACGAGTACGCGATCACGCACGGGATGCCGAAATGCTTGAGGCAGGTCGCAGCCTGCTCGCGCGATGAGCCGGTTCCAAAGTTGCGGCCTGAAATCACAATGTCACCGGCCCGAGCGACCTTGATGAAATTCGGGTCGTAATTGTTGAAGCTGGCGGCGGCCATTTCGGCGGGCGTCACATCATCGCGATACGTGAGCTTGCCAGAATAGATGCCGTCGGTGTTCAGGTTGTCGCGTTGCAGCCACAGCGCCCGGCCGCTCACCCGCTCCGGAAATCCCTTCATGATCGAGGCCGCCGCTCGCTGCTGAGGTTTCGCCGTCGGCCGACGAATCTTGATCTGACCATTGGTCTGGTTGAACGGCGTGGGCGAGCAAATGTAACCGGCGATGGCCGAGGCCGCGACGACCGCAGGCGAGCCGAGGTAAACCAATCCCTCGCGATCCCCCATGCGGCCTTCAAAGTTGCGGTTGGTCGCCGAGATTCCGACCTCGCCTGCCTTGATCGTCCCACGTCCAAGGCCAATGCACGTTCCGCAGCCCGGCGGCAACTCGATCGCGCCGGCATCGACGAGCGCTTTCCAGTGGCCATCGCGCGTGGCTCGTTGCTGCACCTCGGCACTCGCCGCCGCAAGATAGAACTCCACACCAGCGGCGACTTTCTTGTCGCGCACAATCCCTGCCGCCTCGGCAATATCCTCATACCGCGCGTTCACGCACGACATCAGCCAAGCCTTGTTGATCTTCATCCGCTGTTTCTCGATTTCGGGCAAGGGAACCATCGTCTTGACCGTGTTCGGCCCCGAAACATGCGGAATGACCGTTGAGAGATCAAGTTCGAGTTCGATCGCATACGCAGCACCCGGGTCCGGCTGCAGGTGCTTGCGCCCATTCCACCACTCATCCACATCCGCGCGAGCGTAAGCACCCAGCGAATCGCTGCGCCGAGTCCCCGGCCGCCGGCCGCGCCCGAAATAGTCCGCCCGGCTGTACAGGTAATCGCGCAGCGTTTCATCAAATGGGAAGATGCCCACCAGCGCTCCCCACTCCGTTGTCATATTTGCAATCGTCATGCGCTGATCCATGGGCAGCGCGGCAATCTCGTCTCCCACAAATTCCACAGCCATGTTCAACACTTCATCTTTATTGAAGAGGCCGCACAGCGCGATGATTACATCCTTGCCCACGACACCCGGCTGAAGCTTCCCCTTGAGCAGGCACCGTGCGACTGGCGGCACCTGCCACCACGTGACGCCGGTGGCCCAAAGGCTAGCCGCGTCGGTGCGCACAACCGGCGTTCCAAGACAACACGCCGAGCCGTAAAGGTTCGAGTGCGAATCGCTGCCGACCACCATCGAGCCCGGAACAACATAGCCCTGTTCAACCATCACCTGGTGGCAAATCCCCGTGCCCGGCGGGTAGTAGTCGATGCCGTTCTCACGCGCGAACGCTTCGATCTTCGCGTACTTCCCCAGGTTCTCCGGCGTGGTGTTCTGAATGTCGTGATCGATCGCAACGACCGGCTGCCGCGGGTCGTGGACCACTGGCGCCAATCCCTGCGTCGCTCCGTCGCTTCGTCGCTTCGTCGCTTCAATGCCTTTCCATATCTCCTTGAACTTACTCATCACCGCCGACGTGTTGTCGTGCGTCATGATGTGCTTCGGTCGAATCGTGATGAAATCGCCGGAGCGCACCACTTGGCCGGACTTCATTCCGTCCGCGTGCTTGGTCGCGAGTTTTTCGATCAGTGTGAGCGACGGGACCATAACTGGATTGTATGACAACCAAATTCACCTGCATCACCAAGTGCCGTCATTTGAAAGCAGCAGGGCGGTCTCTCCAGATTGATCAAGCCATTGGTTCCCACCCGAGTACGATCGCTGAAACGGCTCGATCAACCCCTCCACGTTGTCCCACGTTTCGCGGCGCAACAACCATCCGAATGTGCCGTCCGCCTGTTCAACCAGTCCTCGATCCCAGGTGGCAATCCCGAGCCACAATCGAAAGTCACTGACGCCTCTAATCCATGGCTGCGCGAAGAGGTCAAATCGATCGATGCCGCCATCGTGAAGTTTGCGGCAGGCATCTCGGAATGCTCCAATCTCATCCGGCGTGAACTCGGACAACCGGACAAGCGGACAATCCTCGGATCCTTCGCGCAAGAACTCCACCTTCACAGGGTTCACCCTTCCGGAGTATCGAGCAGCGATTGCAGCCTCGCCGCGAGCGCCGCTGGCAACTTGTCGGTCCAGCTCTGATCGACTAGCCCCACCTCGATCAGATCTCGCACGTGTGTTCGATCCTTGTCCCGAAACGCCGTGAGCTTGATCCGCACCAGCGCATCAAGGTTCAGCACTCGGAATCCCCCCAACTGGGTGGATTGCTCGACTCCTGGATTCGGCAGCGGCTCACCGGCGCGAACGAACTCCCCGCTGAAGATGACGTGCACGGCTGTTCGCGGTTTGGCCTTTGCATCATCAAGAAAAAGGTCCATTCCCGCCACCTTGCGGTGAATGAATCCTTCGGATTCCAGTGCCTGCTTTGCCGCCCTGAAGTCGGAACGATTGATCATCACATCCACGTCCCGCGTGTTCCGAACGGCCTCCTCATCGACGCTCGCCACCCAAGCCGCCACCGCATTCCCGCCCACAACCGCATACGGCACATTGTGCTTCGCCAACGCCTGTGTCGCACGCACCAGTCGTACACGAACCGATTCCACGGCGTTCACCATCCGTTGCAGAATGTCCAGTGTTTCGTACGTTCGGGTTGTCACGCGACAATCATAGAGCGCTGATCACGTCTTCTTCGCCGCCTTCGCCCCTAGATTCTTCGCAATATCAAAATCCACAAAATCCGCGTGGTGGAAAATGATCGACTCAATAGACCTCGTGACCTTCGGCGGATCACCTTCAAACGAATGCGTCGCAACGATGTGCATCACCTCCGCCGGGATGCCGTGCTTGTAGCACATCGCAACCCCGCTGAACGGATGGCGCAGCATCTCCCCGAAGTGGCCCTTGATCACTTTTCCATTCTTGTCCTTGTCAAATTCCAGTGGCTTGCCGCAATCGGCCAGCAGTGATCCAGCGATCAAGTAATCGAGATTCACCGGTATGCGATCGCCGAAACACTCGCGCAGAACCTTCGCGATCGCAATGCATTGTTTGCAGCACGAATTCAAGTGATCGATAAACGTCAGGTCGATATCGCCCGCCAGCAGCGTGAACGGAACCGCGCGCAGTTCATCGAAGGTCCACCCCTTGCCTCCGCACCCCGTCGTGAGCGCCTCATTCCAAACCGCGGCAACTTTGTCGCGAAGCTCGCCATCCTTGATCTGCATCAAGTCCGGAAACAACTCGGCGATCTGCTTGGTCGTGTACTTCAACGTGGTTTCAGCCGGCTTGGATTCATAGGTTGCGGACAGGCGGGCCGTCATAAGCGTGTTTCTCCGGATCGATTCGGCGCATCGGCTTCTCGCGCGTTTGCTCCTCAACAACATGCGCGACCAGCCCCGGCGACCGCGCGATCATGAAGATGCCGTTCATCGCCTCGTACGGGAATTCAAGATCAGCAAGAATGGCGCCGATCGCGCCATCGACGTTGATCGGCAGCGGCTTACCCGCCGCTTGGAAGAATCGCTCCACCGCCAGCGCGGCTTCGCAGTGATCTTTGAACACCCCGGCTTGCCGCGCCAGCTCAAACAACCGCGCCGTCCGCGGATCGGCGGTATGAATGCGATGTCCGAAGCCGCTCATTCGCCGGCCGGTCTTCTTCATTTCATCCATACTGGCGCGAGCGGCCTCATCCAGATTCTTGCCCGTTTGCTTGGTCCCGCGAACGATCGCGTTCAACTGCCGCGCGCATTCCTCAATCGCGCCTCCGTGATGCCGATTGATCGACAATATCCCCGCCGCCACCGAAGCGCTCAACGACGCTCCCGTCGAAGCGGCCGTGCGCGCCGCCAACACCGAAGGCGGCGTCGCACCGTGATCGATGCTCGAAACGAGTAGAGCATCCATCAGTCGTCCGATTTCCGGAGAAGGCAATTGCCCGACAACGATCAGATAGACCGCCCCGCCAAAGCTGAGCTTGGTCATCAGATCGGCGATGTCGTAGCCGCGCACCCGCACGTGATTCGGCTGAATCTGCGTGATCGCGGTTTTCCAGACTGTTTCCTTATCGCTCATCGCTTCTTCAAGTTCGACTGGTCACGGATTGCAGGACTTCCAGCGTCGCCATTGGAAGGTCGCCAAACGCTTTGACGACCGTTGCGCCCGCGTCGCGAAGCGCCTGAACCTTGCCGGCGTGCGTTCCTCGATTGCCTTCGATGATCGCCCCGGCATGGCTGAACCGCGTCCCCTCCTTGGCCGCCGCACCTCCGATGTACGCAACCACTGGCTTGTTCACCCGGCCGGACGCCATCAGCTCGGCGAGGCGCTCCTCCTGCGAACCGCCAATCTCGCCGAAAAGCACGATTGCGTCAGTCTCACGATCCGTCTCAAACATGAGTGCGATGTCGGGAATCGGAAGTCCTATGACCGAATCCCCTCCAACGTGAACCAGTGTCGACAATCCAATTCCCGCCCGGCTCAAGTAGTACCCACACGAACTGGTCATGCCGCCGCTACGCGAAATGATGCCGACAGTCTGACCTTCGATCGGCGTGCTGAACCACTGCCGTGCCGATTCCGCTCGGCCGCCGATCATGCCGATCAGCGCCTTGCCCGGGCTCAACACACCCAGCGTATTCGGCCCAATGAACCGCGCATCGTTCGCCTTCGCCGCCGCCGCGATCTCCATCGTGTCCCAAATCGGAACGCGATCAGGCACCAGCAGCAACAACTTGATCCCGGCCTCGATCGCCTCAATCGCCGCCGACTTGACCAGCTTCGCCGGGACAAACACAACCGATATATCGATCGCCCCAATTGCTTTGACTGCATCCCCAACTTGGTCAAACACCGGCACACCCTCGACATTCTGCCCCGCCTTGCCCGGCGTGCAGCCTGCAACCAC
>JAKEEP010000013.1 GCA_022616475.1 Phycisphaerales bacterium
ATGACGAGCACAGCGGCGAGCACGGTCCACCCGCTGACGGTCTCCTCGGCGAGCCACCAGCCCAGGAAGACGGCGACGACGGGATTGACGTACGCGTAGGTGGAGACCGCGGTGGGGGAAGCGACCTGGAGGAGCCAGACGTAGCTGGTGAAGCCGATGAGCGAGCCGATGACGATGAGGTAGAGCACGGCGAGGATGGAGCGCGCGGAGATCAGAGTTGGATCAACTCGCGCCCATTCGCCGAGCAGTGTTCCGACCACGAGCAAAGCCGCACCGCCGCCGAGCATTTGCATGGCGGTGGCTTGGAGCAGCGAGGGACCTTGATCAACGCGGCGGGAGCGGAGGGAGCCGTAAGCCCAGAAGATGCAGGCGACGAGGAGGGCGCCGATGGCCCAAGTGGCTTTGGTGGATTCGCCATTTTTGTGGCTGGCAAGAATGGCGATGCCGCAGAAGCCCAGTGCGAGGCCGACCCAGACGAGCGCGCCAGGGCGCGGTCCGCGATGGATAACCCATTCGAGGAGGACCATCCAGATGGGGACAGTGCCGACGACGAGGGCGGTGACGCCCGAGCCGACGTGTTGTTGGGACCAGCAGACCAGGCCGTTGCCGCCGCAGAGCATCAGTGCGCCGACAATGGCGGCAGCGCGGAATTGCGCGAAGGTGGGGCGGTGCAGCGGCGCGCCAGTCTGTCGCTGGGTGATCTGCGCCAAGAGCCAGAGTATGGCGCCGGCGATCAGGAAGCGCACGCCGGCGGTGATGAATGGCGGAAGCGTTTCGACGACGAACTTAATCGCGAGATAGGTTGAGCCCCAGACGAGGTAAATGCATGCAAAGCCAGCGAGGAGCGCGGGGAGGGAGGCGTGGCGAGAACGGAGGGTGGATGGCGAAGCGCTCATGGCAGTAGTCTTCATCAATCCTCGATCGGCGTGCTGAAGCGAGGATGGTAGGCGGTGCTGACCAATTCACCACCGACAGCAGGACATCCAATTGGATTTTGGACTGTTGGATTATTGGTCTGGAGATTTGGCGACGATCACAGTGCGCGATGTCAGGACGATGAATACCTGGATGTCGCTGAGGTGTGGGGAAGAAGACTATTGAGCTCGTTCAGAGCGAGCGCAGCAGGCGATCGTACTGGTCGTGAGGGCCAATCCAGAACCAGATCATGGTGTCGCCGTCCAGAACGCCGACTGCGCGATGGTCGCGATTGATGCGAGCCGAATAGATGGGTTTCGTCGCGTGAACGCGCTTAAATCGCTAGCCAGTATGGTGCGGATCGCGCATGAAATGTTGATAGGCTTCACGAGCTTGTTGGCGAACTTGCGGTGTCAATGAGGTCAGCGCGTCGCGGAATCGCTGGGTGGTTCGCGAATTCAAAGTGATTCGGGATCCAGCGGACGAGTCTTGTTCTTGCGATGTTCGGCCAAGGCCTCGTCGGCCAATTCCGCCAACTCGTTTTGGGATTCAGCGAACGCCCGATCCCAACGCCGTTCCGACGCGATTTCATCGAGCAGCCAGCGCGCGATGGCGTCTTGCTGTTCGCCTTCCAGCTTCGAGGCCTCATCAAAGGCTTTCTTGAGAAGCTTCGTCATGGCATGATTCTATCGGCGACACAGCGGCCTGTATTCAGCCGGTCCACTTTTGGAGGGCGGGGCCGATGTAGTTGGCCAGCGGGCGGATGATGCGGTTGTCTTTGTGCTGCTCCATGATGTGGGCGCACCAACCGGTGACGCGGGAGGCGACGAAAATGGGCGTGTATTGCGGGACGGGGATGCCCATGACGTAGTAGGTCTGGCCGCAGGGGAAATCGACGTTGGGGTGGATGTTCTTATCGCGCAGCATGATCTGCTGCACCTTGTCGCCGATGTCGAACCATTTTGTGGAGTTGGGTCCCTGCTGCTTGGCGATCTTGAGGCCCCAGTCGCGGAGGATGGGCGCGCGGTGATCGCCGTTCTTGTAGACGCGATGGCCGAAGCCCATGAGCTTGCGCTTGGTGTCGAACGCATTTTGCATGAAGGATTCGACGGTGCCCCTTTGCTTGGTGATGTACTGGTCAATCTCCTTGAGCATTTCCATGGCCATTTCGTTGGCTCCGCCGTGGAGGGGTCCCTTGAGGGCGCCAATGCCGCCGCAGACGGCCGAGTGCATGTCGGACTCGGTGGAGGCGATGCAGCGGCAGGTGAAGGTGGAGGCGTTGAAATCGTGCTCGGCGTAGAGGATGAGCGAAACGTCCATGACCTTGGCGTGGAGCTCGGGTGGCCGCTTGCCGGTCATCATGTAGAGGAGGTTGGCGGCGTGATTGAGGTTGGGGTCGGGGTGAACGGGCTCCTTGCCATCGCGAATCATCTGGCCGGCGCCGATGATGCTGGGGATTTGCGCGAGTACCCGTTTGGCCTTGCGGAGCTCCGCTTCGGGTGAGTTGTCGCTCACATCGGCATCGGCGTGCGAGAGCAGGGAGACGCCGGTGCGCAGGATGTCCATGGGATGAACTTCGGGCGGCGGTGCGGCGATTTGCGACAGGACATCGATGATGCCATCGGGGAGAGGGCGCATTGAAACCAGCTCATCCTTGAACTCCTTGAGCTCCTGTGGGCCGGGCTTGTGGCCGACGAGCAGGAGGAACGCGACTTCTTCAAAGGTGGCGTTGGCGGCGAGGTCGGCGATCTCGTAGCCGCGGTAGATGAGCTGAGTCTGGTTGACCGAGCAGATTTCGGTGTCGCCGACGGTCTGTCCGGCCAGGCCGCGCGTATCGGAGGGCTTTGCGGAAGTGGAGGGTTTGGGTTCGGCGGCGGTGGTCATGGCAATCGCTCGTTGGGTTGAACCGGACAAATCAATGGGAGCCGCGCCGATGGGCTTTGCGCCTGCGGCGAACATGCGAACGGCGTCCGCGGGTGGGGCTTGGTTATCCTAGCGGATTGCCCTGATCAAGGCGTTGCGTTCACCCGGGCGTTCATGATCGTCGAGTCGGCGAGAGCCGTGGCGATGGCGGTCAAAAACGGACAAATTGGCTGCGGCGGACTGATCGTGACGCGCCCATTGCCCGCGAAGCGCTCGCCTGTCTGCTCGCGGCTCGACGGATTGACGGGATTCAGAGGAGCGGCAGGGAGGTCTGCGGGTTGGTGAGCCACTGGCATCCGCGGTCGGTGACGAGGACCATTTCCTCGAGGCCGAGGTACCCGCGGTTGTCGACGTTGTCGATTCCGAGTTCGAGTGTGAAGACGTTGCCGGGCTCGACCGTGTAGAGGGGGGTTTTGCCGTAGCGCTCCCATTTTGGACCGAGGACGCCGCCGCCATCGTGTGCGGCGCGGCCGACTTGGTGTCCGGTGGCGTGTTGGTATTCGGGATAGCCGGCGTCGGTGATGACTTTTCGGGCGGCGGCGTCGACGGTCCAGCATTCGACGCCGGGCCGAAGCGTTTTGAACGCGGTTTGGATCGCGTTGACGATGGTGTCGAAGGCGCGCTGGACGGCCGGTGGCGGCTTGTTTTCGCCGGGCCTGGGGACATACCAGGCGCGCTGAATGTCGGAGCAGTAGTCGTTCATGCGCACGCCGAAGTCCAAATGGAAGATGTTGCCGGGCGCGACCGTCAGCTCAAAAGAGGGCAGGCCGTGACCGAGCATTGAGTGAGGGCCGGTGGTGACGATCGGGCACTGAGTGCGTTCCCAGGCGGTGTCGATGGAGCGCTCGCTCAGTTCCCGATGCATCAATTCGGAAACATCGCGTTCGCTGAAGCCGACTTCGACGTTTTGGGCGACAAGTTGGAAGATCTCGTCGGTGACATGAATGGCCGCCTTGATGCGATCGATCTCGCCGGGGGTTTTGCGGCCGCGCAAGGCGCGAATGATCTCGGCGGCGCTGATGAGCCGTTCGGCGAAGGGCGTTCCAGAGAGATATTTACTGAGCAGCAGCATCATGCCATGGGAGAGGCCATCGGCTTTGACATCGTCGGTCGAGTAGTTGATGGCGATCTGTTTTGGATTGAGGCGGGCGAGGGTGGTCGCGAGCGGGCTGCGGATGCTCTGGACATAGGGCAGGACTTTGGTCCACACATCACCGCCGCCCGAGGCTTTGACGGCCTGGTCTTCGTATTTGCCGACGATGGCGATTCGCTCCCCGGCTCCGGAATCAGAATGTCGAGTGAGAATGAGCGCGCTCTGCCAGGTCAGGGGCTGGCCGAGGATGAGGGGGAGAATTGGATCGCCGGTTTCGGTGGTTTCGCGGACAAAAGTGAGCCAGCAGTCGATCTCAAGCTCGCTGAGAAGGGCAACGGCCTGTGTCACCTTCTCGGCGACGATCGATGGAGCCGACACGCTTGCAGTTGCGGTACGCATGCGATGGGATCGCGGATGTTCTCAGGCATTGTAAACGACAATCGCGAAGATGATGAGGTGAACCAGCCAGAGTCCGACGGCCCAGCCAATCTGCAGCTCCTCGGGCAGCTTGAGAAAGGCATGGAGTTTGGAGGCGAGAATCGCGCCGCCGATTCCGCTGGCGGTCATGAAGAGCAGGCAAAGCACGCCCTCGATGGGGAGGCCGCGAGGTGGCCCGTGGACAACCGACATGACGACGAAAATTCCCATCGCGATGGCGCAGAAGGCGCAGGGGGCGAGCGATAACAGCAGCCAGTGAAGACGCAGCTTGCGAACCCCAACTTTCAATACGAGTTCTTCACGGCACTCGGGGCAGACTGGTTGCGTAAGGTTGCGCAGGTTGTAATCGCAGCGCGGGCAGTGGGCATCGCGGTCGCGCACGAAACTGAGCAGCATCGCCGTGTCGTCCGGATGGCGCGGCGAGGCTGGCGGAGCGCCGGGCGCGGAATGGGTTGAGGTCTGCATCATGTCCATCTAGCCCAAAGCATGTCGAAAGGCTCTATGAACGTACTAGGGAAATCTCAGTGATTGCTGTTCGGATAATTCCACTGCTTCCCCGGCACGTAGCCCAGAAGTTCGTACAACTGCTGCCGCGTCTGCATTTGCGGTAGAAGTTCGCGCACCGAGCCGTTCTTCTTCAGCGATTGCAGGCCGCTGGTCACGTGTCCCATCGCCAGTCGCATCATGCTGAGAGGATAGATCACCAATTGATAGCCCAATTCGGCGAAGCGCTTGGCGGGAATATCCGGCGTTTTGCCGAACTCGGTCATATTCGCCAAGAGGAGGCCTGGCGAGGCCTTGGCGAACTCCGCGAATTCCTGCTCGCTCTCGAGCCCTTCGGGAAAGATCATGTCAGCCCCGGCCTTGCGATACAGATTCGCCCGTTCGATGGCGTCGCTCATGCCACTAACCGAGCCGGCATCGGTGCGGGCGATGATGATGAAGTCTTTGGTGAGCCGATGCTGCGCTGCAGCGGCGACCTTTTCGGCCATGTCGGAGGCGGGAATGAGTTCCTTGCCATCGAGGTGGCCGCAGCGCTTGGGAAAGACCTGATCTTCGATGTGCAGGCCGGCGGCGCCCGCGCGCTCGTACTCGACGACGGTGCGAATGACACATTCGACTTCGCCGTACCCGGTGTCGGCATCGACGATGGTCGGCAGGCCGCCGGCGTCGGTGATCTCGCGGATGGTGCGAGTCATTTCGGTGAGGGTGATCAGGCCGATGTCGGGGTATCCGGCGACGTTGGCGGTGGCGCCGCCGGAGATGTAGCAGGCGTCAAAGCCAGCCTTGGCGACGGCCCGGGCGACGAGCGCGTTGAACGCGCCGGGAGCCATGACCGTTCCTCGCGCCATCAGTTGACGCAGCCGTGCGCCGGGATGCTGAGCCATTCTTGCATCTTATACGGATTCGTTGGGAAACGTGGCCTCGATCGCGGCGACGTTGGTGCGCTGATCGAGTGGCGCCGGCGCGCTGAACGCTCGCGAATTTCACACTTGCAACCGCACGACTCGCGGCTGGGCCGACGAGTCGTGGCACCAGAACATGCGGTTGCTCCGCTTCGCCGCGCTTGCTCGCCCTAGCGGTTGCCCGCGCCGAGCAAATGCCCCTGACTTGCCGACTGCGGGTGAGACGCGGTCGATGATGATTCGCCCTCCAGGAGGCATTCGGCGCTTGGATCGACTTCGATGAGGGTTTCGTAGACGCGCTGGTGCGCAGGCGCATCGCCGGGCTTGGCGTCGATGCGAAACACGCCGCCGAACTTGGCATTGGCCAGCGTGGAGTGGAACAGCGGCGAGAGCGGAATCTTCGGATCGACCGGTCCGGTAGGCAGATACTTGCGAACCTGCACTTCAGCATCATCGTCGGTCTGGATCGTCCAACCGGCGCTTCGATAGCTCTTGAGAATCTGCTCGATACGCGCCGCGACATCCGCGTCGGCCTTCGTTGGATGATCGTTGATCAGCAGGTAGGGCTGGGCGGGCGCAGGGGGGACGGCAGGCGCGGCCGGTCGCCGGCGCTGAGCTGCTCCGGGCTTCTCCGAGTGGATGATGGTGGACTCAACATCCTTGATCATTCGATTGCGGCCCTCGATCGGGCGGACGTAGAGAACGCCGTAAGCGTTCTGGTTCGCCAGGAGATCTTCGATGGCGGCGTCGGCGTCTTTGTCTTTGTCTTGACTCCATTTTCGCACGAGAGCAACAAGCTTGGTGTGATCGAGGTCGTGCTGAGCGACGACGTCGTATCCCCGACGGCGCTGCTCTGCGATGCAACGCTCAAGTTCCTGCCGCAATCGCGGATCGGCGAGATCCGGTGCGTCCAGGGCCAGCAACAGGGGGCGGGCCGATCGATTGCTGGAGGCGACTCTGGCGTCAAGGCGCGACGAGGCGGTGGTCACGACGAAGGCCAGCGCCAGCAGTCCGACGACGACCAGGAGCGACAACGTTCCGAGCGCGACGACCCAGGGCGAGGTGCGAGCGTGGCGCACGACGCGGTGGCGGTGAGTCAGGGCGCGGCCGCGAATCTCGCGGGCGCGCTGGCGGGCGGCCTTGATCTGCTCACGGGCCGCTTTCCGCGCGCTCATTGCTCCGACTCGAGCTTGGCGGTTCAGATCATGGGCCTGCTGCCTGAACGCGTAGGCGTGCTTGCGGAACGCGCGTGCTTCATCGTTGATGTTTGCGGGCGCGGCGTCGCCGGGCAGCGGCTGCTCGAGTTGATATTGACCCGTCCACCAATTGGTGACCTTCAGACGCGGGCGAGGCGCGCGAGGTGATGACGGCGGAAGCGGAATCGGATTTCCGGCCGCATCGAGTTTGAATCTTCCAACTTGAGCGAACGCTCCTGCGGTGCCGATCCCGGCAGCGATGCCATAGCCTTCCAGCGCCGGCTCCACGGCGAACGCTTGCGCCTTGCCGGCCTTGACGGCATCGAAGGCCGCGGCATTGCTCATGCCGGTGGCGTTGACCACGTGCACTTCCGGCATCGGCGCGTCCACGCCACGCATCGAAGGCAAATCGGCGGGCTTGACGGCGAACGCATCGCTGGCGGCCATGACGTGGCGCAGGTCGGCGAGCATCTGGTCGGCTGTCGAATAGCGCTGGTTGTACTCGGTCATGGCGCGGCGAATGATCCAGCGCAGGGCCTCGGGGCTAGGGGTCACGAAGCGGCTCAAGCCGCCGTGGGCGGGGAAGGTGTTCTCGATCATGAAGTACAGGACAGCGCCGGCGGCGTAGATGTCGAACTTGGCGCCGTTGACCTGATGGACTTTGACGCCCCGCAGGGCCTGGCGAACCATTTCCGGGTCGCGGAAATACTCGGTCCCGTGCGTGGTGAGCGTCATGGCAGAGCGCAGCGGTGTGACCAGACCCAGATCAACCAGGTGCGCGCGGCCATCGTGAATGATGACGTTCTCGGGCTTGACGTCCTTGTGCCAGAGCCCGCCCTGGTGATAAGCCCAGAGGGTTTCAAGCAGGTCGCCCACGTAGGACATGGCCAGGCTCAATCGCTTCTGATCGAGTCCGCGGCCGCCGCACTCGCCATGCATTTGGCGCGTGAGGATTCCTAGGTGATCGCCCGGGTGATAAGGCATGACATAGAAGAAGCGATGCTCATCCATGCCGTGATCGAGGACGTGGCCGAGCTGCTTGGCGCATTCCAGGGCGCGCGATTCGCGGACGATTTGCGGAAGGCTTGAGCCTTCGGTGAGGGCAAAGCACTTGATCACGACCTGATCGGGCGCATGCAGCAGCTTGCGGCGTTTGGCGGGTTCGGGCGCGGCGATGTAGAGCTTGGCTCCGGAACCGCCGGCGCGGAGCGAACCGGTGATGGTGTAGCCATCGAATTGCCCCAGACGGCGACTGGGTGAATCACTCCCGGGGGCGCCGTGCATGGCTTCGGGCACGCGCTGCTCAAGTCCTTCGAGCAAGCCGTGCAACATGAGGAGCTTGAGCGGCCGGCGAATGAGCACGCGGTACAAGCAGGCCGAGCCAATGCTGCATTCGCGCTTGACGGCTTCGGCGAAGTGTCCGGCGGCCGACCAGCGGCCGATGATGATGTTGAGCGGCACGAGCAACATGAGCACAAGGCAGGCGATGATTCCGCCCATGAAACGGATGGTGTCGCCGAGCATTCCGCCGATGAACTCAAAGATGTGGGCGAAGAACCAACCGATGCCGCCGATGGTGTAGCCGATCGCAGACCCCAGACCCCTGAATAGGGGGATGGCGACAAAAAAGAAGAGCAACCCCAGCACCGCAATGCTTCCCAGCACCGCGAAGATGACGCCGAAGACTGTCAGCAATTCCTGTACGTCAGAGTTCATAACCTACCTCGCGATCACCACCCCATTCATGCAACGATCCGGTCCGTTCAAGAGTCATACGCCGACTCGTCGCCCGAAAGCAGCCGCGACTGGCGGTGATAGATCTCCGCCAGCGCTTCATCAAACATCTCATCGTTTTCGCCCAGGCCGGCGCGCTCGATCTCGGCGACTTCATCGTCGGTGAAACTATAGATAGCCACGGTTTCCGAGAGCCGCTTGCGCATCTGTTCGCGCACGCGCTGCAGGTGGCGGCTCACGGTCGGCTCGCTGATGCGCAGCTGCTCGGCGACGTCCTTGCCGGGCGTGCTGTCGAAGACGCGCATTCGATAGACCTGAAACTGCATGAAATCACATTCGGATTCGGCCTTGCGAATTGCCGCGTAGACCTTGGCCTGGAAAATATTCTGTTGATAAATGTCATCGGCTTCGACGGTGGCCGCGTGGCTCATGTAGCGCTCGTCGAGCTCGGCGGGCTTGCGGCCGGCGCCGCGCTTGAGGGCGCGGCGGCGGTCCATTTCGTCGCCCAAGGCGTGCTTGGCAATGGAAAGGAGCCAGGTGGAGAACCGCGCGCCGCGCTTGGGGTCGTAGCGGTCGATCGAATCGGAAAGAGCGGCGAGGGTTTCCTGGGTCAGGTCGCGCACGGTTTCAACGCCGATCCGCCCCTTGCCCCACTTGGCGAGCTGCGCGCGCAGCACCGGGCCGAACGTTTCCCACAGCTCAAACCAAGCCGACTCATCGCGGTCGCGCAAGCGCTTTACAAAAGTTGTGGTCAGGGTGTTCATCACGGCAGCAGATTGTTGGGGGCCTCCAGCCGGTGCTTTCACCGAAACTGTCGAACGACCCACAAGGCCACAGATTCCAGGAATCAAGTGTACGACATCGGTGGGTCGTTGATATGTCGAAAACGGGGTGTTTCGGGACATCGCTGAGCCATGGGCCCCCTTCGCGTGGTTCGCGTCCAGGGCAGGCGAGTACCACGCCACCCGAGG
>JAKEEP010000211.1 GCA_022616475.1 Phycisphaerales bacterium
GCGCGGATCGACGGCAAGGTGATCGGATACCAGAACCCGCAGATTCGCCCAATCATCGGCTACGTGCCCGACTTCATGGGCGCGTACGAAGACATGGTGGTGAGCGAGTACCTGGAGTTTTTCGCAGCCTGCTACGACATTCACGGCAAGCAGCGGCAACAGGTGGTGCGCGACGTGCTCGACCTGACGGACTTGAATTACAAGGCCAACGCCGAGGTCACCGGGCTTTCGCGCGGCATGAAGCAGCGGCTTTCGATCGCGCGGGTTCTGCTGCACGATCCCAAAGTGCTGCTGCTGGATGAGCCGGCATCGGGCCTTGATCCGCGGGCGCGCATCGAGATTCGCGAATTGCTCAAGGAGCTGCGCCGGATGGGCAAGACGATCATCATCAGTTCGCACATCCTCCATGAGCTTTCGGAGCTGTGCAATACGGTTGGGATCATCGAGCAGGGCGAGCTGCTGTTTTCGGGCTCGGTCAGCGAGATCATGAGCCGCGCCAGCCTGGGGCAGGTTGTTCATATCGTGGTTGAAGATCGTCATGAACTGGCGGCGCAGCTTCTGGCGAAGGTCAAGGGCATCACGAAGGTTGACTTGACGCAGCACAACGGAACGCCGCGGATCGATGTGACGATCGATCCGCAAAGCGGCCTGATGGTTTCGGAGTTGCCGAATCGTCTGATTGCGCAGGGATTGAGGCTGACGGCCATGACTCCCGAGCAGGTGAATCTGGAAACGGCCTTCATGCGGCTGACCAAGGGGTTGGTGGCCTGATAACTGCGAAGTGTGTTCGCATTGTTTGTGCGCGCGCATGAATTTTGCGATTGATTTGGCTGAATCGATTTGCGGTGGGGCAGATCAATCTGATAATGAAATTTGATCCGGCGAGGGAAGGGGCCCTGGTTGTTGATGCGACGCCAATTTTTTGCGTTGTATTTGGTCATCGCCGCGATCGACGTTGCGTTGGTCGCCGGAAGCGGTGCGATCGGCAACGTCTTCCGCTGGCCTGCCGGACTTCTGAATGAACAACTGAATCTGACGCACGGCGCCAACCTGGCAGCGTGGTACGGCACCCTGCAACTGGTGTTGCTCGCAGGGGCGGCTCTGGCGATTGGGTGTTGGACGCTCGTGCCCTACGGCACGTCGGCGAGAATCCACAAACTGTCGTGGATCAGCCTGGCTGTTGTGATCATGATTGCGACGGTGTACGAGAACCCGCATCTGCGTACGTTGATTAGCGGCCGATTTCAAGGCCTGGCGGGATTGGGCGATCGCCTTGGGGAACGAATGGGAATCGAGAATGCTCAATCATTGTTCGGCGTCATTGGGCTGGTCCTTGGATTCGCCGGGCTGTGGCTCATATTCGTCGCTTTTCGGTGTTTGAGCCTGACCCGGGCATCGAAGTTCTTGGCCATGGCGGGGTTGACATGCTGGGTTGTTGCCCTGGGCTGCGGATTTCTGAGGGGCAGAGCATGGGCCGACCCCTCGATCGTTGAAATGTGCGAATTGCTTGGAACCACATTCCTCTTGTTCGCGTTTCTGGAGCACCTGCGCCACGAGTTGCAGGTCTTTCGACAGGCAGAGCCGATTCCCACACCGATGTTTGACGTCACGTAGAGAATCTGTGGCCGTAGACTTTCGAAAGTGGCACAGGCGTCTCGCCTGTGCGAAATCACCGACAGGCGAGACGCCTGTCCCACCGCATGCCAGTACAATTCCGCGATGGTTCAACCGCAGAGCCCAGAGCAGTCACGACAGAAGCGCGAAAGCCGATCAAACCGGCCGCGTGTGCTGCTATTGGCGGACCATTCGCGACCCGAGGTGCCGCGGAACATCGATGACGTGCGAAGACTGGTGGCCAGATACTCGGACCTTGAAGGTGAGTTGCAGGCCAACGGGGAGCCGCTGCCGGCAAGCCTCGACGCTGATCTTGCGGTGGTGCTGGGTGGAGACGGCACGCTTTTGAGCCAGGCGCGAAGAATGTCGCAGCACGAAATCCCGCTGGTGGGAGTCAATTTCGGCAGACTCGGATTTCTGGCGGAGTTCGATTGGCCCGGGCTGCAGCAACATGCGGGAGTCGTGTTCGGGCCAAAGCCGCCGATTCACGAACAACTGATTGTCGCAACCGAGGTGTGCGGGCCGGGCGAGCGGTGCGTGCATCAGGACATTGCAATCAATGACTCGGTCATTACGGCGGGCCGGCCGTTTCGCATGATCGAGTTGCAACTGATGGTGGATGGTCACGAGGGCCCGACGCTGACCGGAGACGGAGTGATCGTGGCCACCCCAGTGGGATCGACGGCGTACAACGTGTCGGCAGGCGGTCCGATCGTGCATCCGAGGCTGGAGGCCATGATCATCACGCCGATCGCGGCGCATAGCCTGGCGTTTCGGCCGATCGTGGTTGGGGCCCAGAGCACTGTTGAGGTGAAGGTGTTGCGGGCCAACGAGGGTACGACACTGGTGCTGGACGGCCGGGTGACGGTGCCGCTGAAGGTTGGCCAGAGCGTTCGGGTGAAGCGCCATGAAAAGCGGGCGCGGTTCGTGGCCAACCCATCCTCCAATTATTGGGAGGTCTTGCTGGAGAAGATGAGGTGGGCGGCGCCGCCGACGTACCGGGATCGAGGCGCGTAATCAGGATTGGCGACGAAAGAGCTGTTATGACCATCGATACTCGTATGTTGCAGCGCCCGGAGGTCGTCTCACGATTGGATAGACTCGAAGACCAACTCGTGAAACTGTTCGAGGGGTCGCCTATCAGGTTCGATGGCAGTTGCCGCAGCGCGCTACCGGAGGCGCCGGGTGTCTATAGGATTTTCTCGGCCCAGCTCTTTGACGAGACCGTTCGCGCGGGCCGATCGGACGTGACGCTGCGGCAGCGCGTTTATCAAAACCATCTCATGGGGAATCAGAGCGGCAACCTGCGCTCCCAGTTGGTTCGAGATGGGTCGTGCGCTGATCTTGAATCTGCAAAGAGGCACATTCAGGCCGAATTCTTGGTACAGGTCTTGGTGGTCCCCGATCAGCGTGAACGTGTTTGGCTCGAACACTTCATCCTCGCGGTTCTTCGACCACGCTATTGCGTTTGACGGTCAGCAGGTACTGGAAGGAGGGTAACACAAGGATCATGCCACATCGCGCATTGATTGTGGTGGCGCGGGCGCACCGCGCAGCAAGCCCTCAGTGCTCAGGTCTTCGTCAACGTCGGGCCAATGAATGCCGAACCCCCCGCCGCTCAGTTTCCAGTTCTTGCGCTGCGCCGGAGTGGCGTGCAGTAGTCGCGGATACCAAGCCAGAGGAACGGAAATGGTGCGACCATCGAGCAAATCGACGGTGAGCATGTCTTCGTCGAGACGGACATGCTTGACTCGCTCGCCAGGTCTAGGTTCCGAAGTAATCATTCCAAGCTCTCAGCATCTGCTCTCGGTGCTCTTGCACGATCGACTGAATCGCTCGAAGTTCCTTGGCATTGAACCCCCAATTGTACGCAACGCTCACCGGGTTGAGCCAGAACTTCGCTGTCGCATTGTCGCGGTCGACGTGCACATGCGGTGGCTCATTGGGTTCATGGCTATAGAAGTAGAATCTATAGGGCCCCTGACGCAAGATCGTCGGCGACATAACTGGAAGTCTACTTCATGTCAGATTGCAGCGGTCAACATGGACGACACCCTTCGTGTGGGATATTCATTGGCATCGGCCTGCGTCCGGCTTTACCATTCCGCCCATGATTGATGTCAAACAGCTTCGGTCCGATCCGCAGCGGTTTATCGATGGCGCGCGCGACAAGGGCATCGATGTCGATGTTCCGCGGCTGGTGAAGCTGGATGAGCAGATGCGCGCGCTCAAGACGAAGATGGAGGAGCGGCGGGCCGAGCAGAATCGGATCAGCAAGGAAACCGGCCCACAGATCGGCAAGCTCAAGGGGCAGCTCAAGAGCGCTTCGGGGCAAGCGAAGGCAGCGCTAGAGAAGCAGATTCGCGAATTGGAGGAGCGGCCGGCCAGACTTAAGGGGGAGATTCAGGGATTGGGGGAATCGCTGGCGAAGCTGCAGCCGGAGTTTGACGCCCTGCTGCTCAGCGTGCCGCTGCCGCCTGACCCGGATGTTCCGAAGGGGAAGACCGCCGATGACAACATCGAGATCAAGACGTGGCATCCGAAGTGGTTTGATCCAAAGAAGTCGTTCAAGCAGAACAAAGGGTTTGCGCCCAAGACGCACATCGAGCTGGTGCGCGATCTTGGCTTGGTGAGTTTTGAGCGCGGCGTGAAGATGGCGGGGACGCGGCATTACGTGCTGACAGGCGAGGGCATGCGCTTGCACCAGGCAGTGCTGCGTTTTGCACTGGACTTCATCACCACCGAGCACGGGTTCAAGGCGATGTCGGTCCCGGTGATCGTCCGCCAGGAGTGCATGGTGGGCACGGGGTTTTTTCCCGCCGGGCGCGAGCAGGCGTATCACATCGAGGAGACATCGCGCGGCGGCGGGCACGACCTCTACCTTACGGGGACGGGTGAAGTCGGGTTGATGGGATTTCATCAGGATGAGATTCTTGATGCCCATTCGCTGCCGTTGAAGTATGCGACAGTGTCAACGTGTTTCCGGCGCGAGGCGGGCGCGGCGGGGAAGGACACGGCTGGGCTCTATCGCATCCATCAGTTCGACAAGGTGGAGCAGGTCGTGATTTGCGGAGCCGATGAGGCCGAATCACGAGCGTGGCACAAGAAGATGATTGGGATCGTCGAAGAGCTTTTGCAGCGGCTGGAATTGCCCTATCGATTGCTTCAATGCTGCACCGGCGATCTTGGGCCCAAGAACGCCGACATGATCGATGTCGAAAGTTGGATGCCCGGGCGCGGGCCCGATGGCGCTGACGGAAGGCCCACCGGCGCGTACGGCGAGACGCACTCGGCTTCGCGGTTGTACGACTTTCAATGCCGGCGTCTCAACATGCGGTACAAAGATGAGAAAGGCGCGAGCGTATTCTGCCATTCGCTGAACAACACGGTGCTGGCAAGCCCGCGCATCTTGATTCCGATTCTTGAGATGTACCAGAACCAGGACGGCTCTGTGACGGTTCCGACGGCCTTGCGACCCTCTATGGGCGGCGCGCAACGAATTGGCGGCTAGCGCGACAGCGGCGGAGTATCATGCGGCAACGATGAGTGCACAAGGCTCTCAGCGCCGTCTCGTTTGCGGCCCGACTGTGGCGGCGGCCTGCGACGACGCACCAGCGACCCCGGGCGCGTGCGAGTTGCACCCGGCGGCCGTTGCACGGCTTGCGTGGCGCGACATTGTGATCATCGTTGCCGCCATCTTGCTGGCCTCATGTTGGGCGATCGGCAATTCGCCTTTGGCGCGCACGGAACCGCACCGCGCCATGACGGCACACGAGATGAACAGCACCGGAGAGTGGGTGGTGCCCACGCTCTTTGGCCAACCCTACCTGCGCAAGCCTCCCCTGCACTACTGGGTGCTGGCGGCCGCCGAGCAGATCACCGGCAGCCATGCCGAATGGGTATATCGAGCGCCATCGGCAGCGTCCATTGCGCTGCTTGGGGGGTTGATCGCGTATTTGTCCGGACGATGGTTTGGGCGGATCGGGGGTGTTGCTGCGGGTTTATCACTGCTTGCGATCGTTCCGCTCTGGAGCCAGACGCGCAACGCCGACGTTGATGCCCTGAACACGCTGTTGACCGTTGCCACAGCGCTTGCCATTGTGGAACTGGGCCGGGTTCGGACGTTCGCCTCGTGGGGGTGGGCTGTTCTTGCTGGATTGGCGTTCGGCGGTGCGCTGCTGACCAAGGGTCCGGCATGCCTCCCGGTTGTATTGGGGACGGTGATTGCGACGATTGTCGTCCACAGACGCCGCAATCTTTTGGCGATAGGACTCGCCTTGGCGGCCGGGACCGGGCTCTTTCTTGCCTGGGCTTGGATGGCCGTCTTGCGGCTGCAGGCGGCCGGACAGCCGTTGGACAAGCAGGGTGTTGACGAAGTGGCACGAAACCTGACGGCATTTGACTTCGCCAGCATCGGCAAGGCGTTGTTGCTGCCGGCGACCATCGCGGTGTACGCCCTGCCGGTCGCTTTGGCGCTGCCGCTGGCCTGGTCGCGCGCGGCGGCGCCTGCCTTTTCTGAATCGCATCGGCGTTTGATTCATCTCATCGCGATCAGCGTGGCGGCAAGCCTGGCGATCGGCGTCATCTCGCGCATCACAAATCCCAGGTACATGTACATCTCACTGCCGATGCTGTGTCCGCTGGCGGGCGCCGTGGCGTGGGCGGTGGTTCAGGCAAGCGATACCGATCGAATGAGGCTGCAGGTCCAAGCCATTTTGAAAACAAGCGCGATCGCGTTCCTCGGCCTGACGTTCGGACTCACAGCCTACGTGGCATGGCGAACAAGCCAGATCACCATAGGGCTCATCGGCCCGGCGTTGTTGGGAGGCGCCGTCGGCGCGTGGCTGATCACGACATGGAGTAGCCAACGGCCGGCATCGCTGGCGGGAGTCTGTGTGGCGCTGCTCATGCTCGCCACAGCGCCATACAGCGCCCTTCACAATCAGACCCGGCGCGAGATCGCTTCATATGGCGCGGCGCAGGAGCTTCGGCGAATCGTCGGCGAACAGCGGAGCGTCTGCGCGGGCGATTGGGTGCTCACTGGCCCGGAACTCTTCTTGTACGCGGATGTTTCGGTTGATTTCTATCGCCACGGCCTGGCTGGGGTGCGATCGCTGCCGCACGACGGCTGGGTGGTCTTTCACCAGCGGGAATGGGAAGCGTGGGCCAACCGAAGAGATCGCTTTGATCCGGTGATTGTGTTGCCCACTCGCAATCGCAACGCCATCCTGGCGTACTATCACGGCGCTCGCGATTCGGATGTCAAAGCGGCCGCGCGAGTGGATGACGACATGGTCATGAAGGGCCAAACACCGGCAGCGGATCGGGCGCCTTCTCAATGACGCCGGCTTTGACCAACCGCCGCGCGATTTCACCGATGTTCTTGTTGAGAAAGGCAATGACCGGCGTGTCGGGCCGTGGTTTGACGCCTTCATCGACCATTTCCTCGTAGGCGGCCTGGCCTGACCAGCCATCGACCAGAACCCGGTAGCAGGCGATGACACCTCCGGTGCGATACGTGCCGGCGACACAGTGGACGACGCACGGCTTGTTGTTCCTGCGAGATTCGACGATGGCCTCGATGGCGCCGACGTAGCTCGAGATTTTGCCTACGCCATCTCCATTCAGGGGAAAGAACAGGCGGTTGATGCCCAATGCCTCGGCCGCCTCAGCGGCGGCTTGGTGAGCACGCTCGCCCTCGACATCGCCGTGGAGATTGATGACGGTCTTGATGTTGTGTTGTCGCCAGGTCTTCTCGACCAGGGTGGTTGAAAGCTCGCCGCTTCGATAGATCATGCCCTGTTCGACAACCTCCCAGTGGCGCGGAAAAACATGGCGCTTAACGACTTTCGCCCACGTGATCCCACCACCGATCCCCAGCACAATGACGCCAAGGATCACCCAGTTCAGGAGTTTCTTCGACCGGGGTGGTTGGGCGGATTCGGAATTCATCGTTGGCCGCGGCGTTCACGCTTGTGGGGCCGGCAGTTTACGTCGAGAACTCGAGAATGACAACGCATTCGTGATTGCATCAAAAGGCCTTGGACCCAAGCGTGCCGACCTGATCGATGTTGAGAGCAGGCTACGATGGGGCCGCTCGCCAACCGTATTTGATGTACTGATGCTCGAATGTTCCGTCATCGAACAGATCGATCACGGCATAGCCTTCATCGCATTCCTTGTGCCGGCCCTTCCACCAGGCGCCGCAGACCGCGCCGTTGCAGAGATACGTGACGCCGTTGTAGTCCACGCGATCGATCAGATGGATGTGGCCGCTCAGGCACAGCTTGACGTTGGGATGCGCCTTGAAGAGGTCTTTGAGGCGGATCGCATCGAGGTGAACGCGTGCGCCGCTGATCGGCCAGTCTTGCTCGGGAGGGGCGCTCAGGGAGAAGAAGATGCAGCCGCAGATGATGGGCATATGCGAGATGATCAGGACCGGGGTAGCGGGATCAAGATTCTGAAGTTCCCGCGTCAGCCAGTCGAACTGCGGTTCATCCAAGCGCGCCTTGTAGCCTGTGGGATCGGGAAAGGTGCTGTCAAGGACGATGCAGCGCCAGCCAGCCCCGGGAAGATCGAAGCTTCGATACGGCATGGCCAGGCCAAGGTTGTCCAAGGCGCGCTGCTTGCCGAAGTTGGGTTCGTTGCCGGTGGCGCCGCTGCGAATCTTGTTCCAGCCCCAGATGTCGTGGTTCCCGACGCAGTGCTCAACAGGCAGCGAACATTCGTCGGCCAGGATCTTGCGGAACAGGCCCCAGAGCAGCTGTGCTCGGGCATCGTCGGCCTCAAAGCTGTCGTAAATGAGATCGCCGCCGGTGAGGATGAGGCTGGGTCGATCTTCCAGACCTTGAACGTGGTGGAGACACTTGATGAGCCCAGCGTTGCCATTCAACTCGGGCTGAACATGAATGTCGGTCAAGTGCGCCAGCCGCAGCACACGGCGGCGCGTGGGCGGAGTTTGTGCCAGCGCTGGCGAGCCGCCTAGGGCGAGCCCTGCTGCAGTCAGGCCGGCGACTTGCATCGCCTGGCGTCGAGTCACACGGGTGGCCATGTTCAATCTTCCTCCCTTATGGAATCATGTTGTGAACCCGGAACTGCCCGAACGAGCGAGACTCGCTTTGAAGTGATCTCAAGCCGCATCCCGGCGGGCCAATCAAAGAATCGCGGCCGGCGATCGGATGAACGCACGGCGGCTGCGGCCTTCGAGAGCTGGCGCTGGGTCAGGCGATCGGTCGAATCCGGCATCAAAGAAACCGCAGCTCGGCGCAATCCGGCGGCAATCAACGGCGATGGGAGCGCGGCAAGGCTCTTGCGCTCCCATTGATGCTGCGTGCGGGGACCGAATGACTGGGCCAGCTCAGACTTGAGGCGGCAATTGAGAGCGCGCAATAGATCGGAAGCGCCTTGAACGCGCTGTGCGGCGTTGGGCCACAGCTCGTGCAACACGGGCAGGACATCACGGCGCATTCGCGCGCGTTTCTTTGTGGCGTCGAGATTGCTTGGATCATCTCGCCATTGGATGCCAGCGGTGCGACAGAAGTCTTCGCAGTCGGTCTTTGGCACGCCCAGGAGCGGCCGAACCAATGAGACTGCTGAATCGAGCCGTCGCGTCCAGCGCATGCCGGCAAGACCACTCAAACCGGCTCCCCGGCAAAGCGCCATCAGCATCGTCTCGAACTGATCGTCGGCATGATGGGCAACCGCAACATGGCGAGCGCCGACGCTGTGGGCAATGCGCCCAAGGGCCTGGTACCGCAGCCTGCGGGAGTTGGCAGAGAGGTTGCCTTTGAGCGTGGCCGGTTGAACGTGCTCGACGTGGAATTGGATTCCGAAGCGTTGGCAGACACCCTCCACAAATGCAGCATCGGCGTCAGCGGATGGACGAAGGTGATGGTGAACGTGCACGGCGATCGGAACCAGGCGTGTCCTCTGCGCGTGCCGCGTGGCCCGGGCGCTCAAGACCAGGCAGCCAAGGAGGAGGGCCACCGAGTCCGCCCCCCCACTGCAGCCGATCACCAGGCGCAGCTCTCTGTGCGATCCAGGGAGACCGCAGCGCTTCAGGCCCCGTTCAAGCTGCGCGATGAAGGGATGGCGGCGCGCGGCCAGAGGAATGCGGCATGGTGCATGCGCGGATTGAACTCGATTGGTCGCGCTGGCGCGGGGCATCGAGAATGGTATCTCGATGTTCCGGTCGGAGGGGGTGTTGCGGCTGGGAAAGGGACTTGCAGTCCGGCATGACTTCGCGCCTTCCCCGGAACGTGACGAAGCAGGGCACCCGAGGAGGCGTCGTGAAGGAACCGCTTCAGCTTGAGGCGATGACGAGTTCGATTCGACCGTTGGAGGTGTCGATCCGCGATGGTTCGCCGCCTTCGCCGATCACCACTGTGCCTTGGCTGCTTCCCAAATCGCTGTATTTGACCCGGTCCAAGTTTCCGTTCAGCTTCACGCTGCCGTTGGAGGTATCAAACTTCACTTCACCGGCAAACGCAGAGCCGACAGTGACGCGTACCGGAGCGTTGCTGGTTTCCAGGCGAATGGGCCCTTTCTGATCGGGATTGAGCACGAGCGTGATCGGGCTGTTTGAGGTGTCGATGATGGCGCTGCCATCGATCTCAGATGCTTCGACTGGGCCGTTGGAGGTGTCGATTTTGAGCGGGCCGGCGAGTCGCGCGACGGTCACGGCGCCGTTGGAAGTTTCGATGACCGCTGGCCCATCGTGATCTTTGACTTGCACCGGGCCGTTGGACGTATCGACAACCAGCTTGCCGGCCAGGCCCGAGACAGCCACTTTCCCGTTGGAGGTTCGAATTTCCACATCGCTGGCGTTGGGCACTCGAATCGTGAATGAGGCGCCGTCGCCGTTGCGGACTTTGCCGGGGAAGACGGGTTTGATGGTGAGCGTGCCCGAAGTGGATCGGGCGACATCCACGGAGGCCCGGGCCGATCGATCCTCGGCTTGGTCCGCGGTATCACCGGTGCAGGTGATCTTGGCCGAGACCTGCACATCGGTCACGCTTTGATCCGCGACGATCTCGACTGAGCCGTTGCGACTCTCAACCAGAATCGCGCTGTCGGAGAGGTGCTCGGTTGCGGCGGTCTTGGTGGCCGAAACGCGATGGTTGGTCAGCACGCATCCGGCCAAGAGCACCGTTGCGACGATCAGGCACACGACGTTCACGTAATGTTTCATGTTTTGCTCCTCATTCCCGGCGAAGAATCCACGCCACTTATTAGGGCAAGGCAATCGAAAGTTTCAGCTGGGCGGCCGGCTCCGTGTCCGAACCGCCGAGAGGGCCAAAATCTCGAAGATGATGTGCGAAGCGACCAAAGCGGTGATGCCTGTGACATCGCGATCAGGAAGCACCTCGACGACATCGGCGCCGACGAGGTTGACGCCGGCGAATTGGCGCAGAAGCTCGAAAGCCTGGGCCGATGTAAGCCCACCGCAGGTGGGCGTGCCGGTTCCGGGGGCGTAGGCCGGATCGATCGAATCGATGTCGAAGGTGAGGTAGACCTCCTGATCCCCGAGGCGTTTGAGAAAGTTCGTGATCCGCTGGCGTGCGGCGCCGGTTTGTGCTTCGGCGCAGGTGATGATTTCGACGCCGCGCTGTCGCGCAAAGTCGAGATCGTCGGTCGAGTTGAGGGGCCCGCGCAAACCGATGCTGAGCATTCGTCTTACGTCGATCAAGCCGTCTTCGGCGGCGCGGCGAAAGACCGAGCCGTGCGACCACTTCGATCCGGCGATGACATCGACGATGTCCATGTGCGCGTCGATGTGGAGAAGCGCCAAGCCACCTTTAGGCGCGCCGCGGCGCTGCCACGTCGCGCGAATGTTGGCGTAGGCGGTGGTGTGATCGCCGCCCACAGCAAGGAGTCTCGTGTGCCGGGGATCGCCGATGCTTTGCGCAAATTCAACGACCGAATCGATGTTTTCCTTGCTGTCGAAAGGCTTGATCGGCGCATCGCCGGCGTCGGCCAGCGAAAACACCTCGGCGAGATTGACGTTGTGTTCAAGATGGATGGGCTTGATGTACTGGGACTCGGTGCGAATGGCTCGCGGACCGAAGCGTGCCCCGGGTCGGTAGGTGACGCCGCCGTCGAACGGAACGCCATAGATCGCCCAATCGATTGGCTGCTGCTGAGGCGGAACCGATTGAATCTGGGGGAAGCGGCAGAAGGTGGGAATGCCGGCGAAGCGCAGAAACTGACGGGGGTTGGGCAGCGTAGTGCGAAGGTTCGGGGCGGCCATGCCGAGCATGGTCGCCAGATACCGCCAAAACGCAAGGGCAATGGCCTAATGGCGGACGCGTTGCACCGTCATGGTCAAGGCTCGGGCATAGATCGGCAATGTCGCTACACGCGCGGGCGCGCTTCGCCGATA
>JAKEEP010000212.1 GCA_022616475.1 Phycisphaerales bacterium
CGCGCGGAGAACTCATTCTCCGGCTGGAGAGCAACGACAACGAAGCGTGCATTCACGTCATCGACACCGGCCCCGGCATCGAGGCCAGCAAGATCGAAGATATCTTTCATCCGTATGTGTCGCTACGTTCAGGCGGCACTGGCCTGGGACTGCCCACCGCCAAGCGGATCATCCAGGAGCACGGTGGCGAAATCACTGTTCACAGTGAACTCGGGCGGGGGAGCGACTTTGTCATAAGGCTGCCCAAGACGGAGAACAAAGTCCAAAACAGCAAATGATCAAAGTCCAAAATGAGCGATGCTGCAGATCCATTTTGGCTTTGGCAATTTGAGGATTTGGACTTTCCTTACGCGCCGCCAAAGAGGTTCTCGTTCTCCAGCACGCTCCGCGCCACATCCACGAGCGTGCGGCGGTTGTTGCGGGCCTGCTTTTGAAGCAGCTTCATGGCTTCGGGCTCTTCGACGCCCTTGCGCTTGACGATGATCCACTTGGCCTGCTCGATGATCTTGCGATGCTCCAGGCGCTCCTTGAGGGTGCTGATCTCGGAGTTTTGGTGCATGTAATCGAGGAAGCGCCCCCACGCGACCGAGATGCCGACGCGCATCTGGTCTTGCGTGACCGGCTTGAGCAGGTAGCCGAACACCCCCACGCGATTGCCGCTGGTGACGTACTCGGGATCCGAGTACGCCGAGAAGATCATCACCGGAATGCCCATGCGCCTGAAAATGATCTCGGCGGCGGCCAGGCCGTCCTTCTTGGGCATGCGAATATCGAGCAGAGCCATGTCGGGGTGTTGAACGCGGCAGAGCTCGATCGCTTCATCGCCATCGGCGGCGGGCCCGATCACCTCGTAGCCAAGTTCACGCAAGTTCACCGCAACGCCGCTGGCGACCAGGTGCTCATCGTCGGCAACCAGCAGGCGGCTTGGATGCGGCGGGTATTTTTTGAGTGGCTGGAACTCGTTTTCGTGCGCTTCGATTTCGTTTTGCCTGGGTTCGGTGGACATCGTGGCCATGCTAAACCTTTTCGCCGTGGTGGGAGCAGCGTGGAAACTCCTTCCCGTTTGTGTGTGTTCCCACGCGAGAGTGTAACCGCGTGCGCCTGCTGAGTCTTGCGGAGCGGTGGTTGAGACCGCTGAGTACGGCGGAATCCCTAGACTCGTCCGCTCGACGACTCCGGGCAAGCGAACCTGAACAAAGAACTATTTGCTGTTTAACAATAATTCAAGCGGATTTTGACAAATCTATTGGCCCGCTGGTCGCGCCGAGCGGAGCCGGGGCGAGGACGGCCCGAAATGCTGATGTGCTTCCGCCAGGTCGGGCCAATTCAATCGAGCCAATCTTTCTTCTTCAGTCGCGTCGGGACGTACTCCTCGGTCACGTATGAAATGTCTTTGGTAATCAGTGACTCCACTTCCATCTTGAAGCCGTTGCGCAGCATGTGCTCGATTTCCTTCTTCCAGGGCTTGTTCTCGATGAACCATGGGTACTCGAGGATTTCGTTGGCGCGCTTGATGTCGGTTTCGGTTAACGCGATCTGAACATCGTCGCTGAGCTCGCATTCTTCATAGTCTTTGGCGCGGATGCCGATGAACTTGGCGCCTGGAATGGCAAGGCGCTCGCTTTCGAACGCCAGGCTAATCGAGCCCTGTTTCATCACGCTGAAGATGTAGTGCCCCCATGGGTCGCAATCGAGCAGGCAATAGATCGGCAGGTTGGCTTCTTCCCAAAGACGTTTGAGCAGACGCCTCACGCCGCGCGGCGGTTGGCCGGCGCCTTCGGTCAAAATGCAATTGTGCTTCTCCCAGAAGCGGTCTTCGTTGAAGCGGCTCCACACCGTGCCCTTTTCCACGTGCAGTACGAACTTGGCATCGACCTTCTTGAACTGGATGACATCCTCTTCAACGATGCTCGGCACGGCGTACCCGCCGCTGCCCATGCGCCGGCAATCGATTTCATCGCCGTTGTCGACGATCGTGATGTTGCCGACCATCGTGCCCGCCTTCTTGGCGAAGATGTGAAGCTCTTCGCGAAGCGAGCCGAGCGATACTTCCAGGTCTTCCAGAATCGTGTCGCTCTCGTCTTGATCGGTGAAGGTCTTTTCGCTGTTGGTGCCGGCGATCGTGTGCAGGCCCTTGTAGAACATGCCACGGAGGCTCAGCGTTTTCTGAGCTTCGATCAACTCCTTGATCGATCCTCCGTGAAGCACAGTTTGCATGAACTGCTTAGCCTGGTTGAGGTTGAACAGTTCGCGTGAGGCTTTGGCGTCGCCCATCTGGAGGATGCCGCGCTTGGAGTTCCAGACAGTGTTGGAGCGCGTGCGGGTGGGAATCGCGATGCTGATGTCGCGGCCCTTGTAAGCGGAGGTGGCGACCCCCTGGGCCAGATCGGTAATCTTTCCGAGCGTGGTCTTGTCGCGCTGCTTCACGCTCTTCTTTCGCGATGATGTTGACGTTCTCTTGGCCATTGGGTGTGCGATCAGAATAGTTCTTGATCGTTCTTGGAGGGTTTCTTCTTCGATTTCCGCTTGGGCTTGCTCAGTTTGACCACATCGCCGTTGGCCGTCGGCGGGCTTGCCGCGTCCTTCTTTGCCGGCGACTCTTGCGCCGGCTGCGAAGCGCGGTTCTCCACCATCACCACGCCCTCATCGCCGCGCAGCTCGTCGGCCTCATCCTTCATCCTCTTCTTCATGGTCCGGCCTTCTTCATCCAGCTGCGCATCGGCCATCGCCGTTCGCTTGCGCGCTTCCTTCAAGAGCTGGTCGTAGAGCTTCTTGGCCGGCTCGCCGGTGATGGAATTGATGGCCTTGGCGATCTCGCCGATGTAGCGCTCGAACACATCGCGCCGATCGGACTGCCGCTTCATGGCGGTGCGCTTGCGCAAGTACGTGCCGAGCTTGCGGCCGCACACCATCAGAGCCAGCTTCATCTCTTTGCGAATCTCGTCGTAGTCGGCGATGGCTTCCTTCGATTCGCTGGTGAAGGGCACCCAGACACTCGCCATGTGAATCATGATGATGAGCGGACCGATGGGAATGCTGCCGCGCGGCTGGGTGAGGTTGTAATTCTTCCAGCTGGTCTCGGCGCAGGCCTTGAAGCTCGAGCACGCCGATTGCTGGAAGATCAGCGGCACGCGATTGGCATAGCGAATGACGCGCGCCGTATCGTCTGCCGGCAACTCCCCCCCGTAGGCGATCGCCGCTTCGACCAGGAACGGCCGGCCACGGTAAATCGCCGGCTCGCGGGTCTCGGCGGCGTAAAACTCCGCCCTCACGCCTTTGAGCAGACCCGACAGCATCGATCGCACGCCGATTGGCGCCAGGCAATCGGTCGGCGGCGGGGCCAGCCGCGTCTCCTGCATGGTCTTGAAGAGCGCTTCGATCTGGGCCGGCTCCAGGTCGCCGACCTTCGTGCGGCTGTGCACGCCGATGGCCTTGCAGAAGTCGCTGGCCCGAGCGCTGCTCACGCGGCAGAATTTCTCCTGAAGGAAGTTGTACAGCGTGCCGCCGCCTTTGTTGGCCGCCTCGAAGTCCTTCATCATTTGGATCAGCAGCCCCAGTTCAATTCCCCGCGGATGCGGCTGAATCTCTTGAGTCTCGGGCGGCAGCTGATCAGTGCCGCGCGCAAAGACAATCATGCCGTCCTTCTCGATGTTGCTGACGGTGGCATCGATCTTCTTGTCCTTGGCGACGATGTCCGGCGCTGGCGGAGCTTTGCCTTCATCCGGCGTGTCCTTGGCTGCGTCGGTGAGCGGCAAGTCCTCCTGATCCTCGGCGGCCACGCGGGTCGGGGGAACGAACATGATCTGGGCGTGCGGGTTGGCGATCGCCACCAACTCCAGAAACTCGTCCACGCTGCCGCGGCCCTTCTGGTATCGCCCCTCCAGCTCGATGCTCACGGAAGTCCCGGTGGTGTAATCACCTGAGTTGAGGAAGGCCTCATCGCGCGTCCCGGCGCTGAGGGTCTTCAGCCGCTGGGGGGGGAAATCGTCGGTCTCTTGGTCTTCAGTGACCTCGGCGCGGTTGGTCTTGGTGTTCATCGCCAGCTCGATGTGATGGGCGCGCTTCTTGGCGTCGGGCCGGGTGTGGATCACCATCGGCTTGCCGGTGGTGATCAAGCCGTACATACCCGCGGCCGAGATGCCGATGCCCTGCTGGCCCCGCGACATCTTCAAGCGGTGAAACTTCGAGCCATAGAGCAGGCGGCCAAAGATGTTGTCCACCTGTCTGCGAACGATCCCCGGACCATTGTCAACCACTGTTACGCGATAACGAGATTGCTTTGCCGTCGATGGGCGATCCGGCTGCAAGTCTTCAATCACCACGGTGAGATTCGGGAGGATTCCGGCCTCTTCGCAGGCATCCAGGGAATTGTCCACGGCTTCCTTGACCGACGTCAGCAACGCCTTGCGCGGATTGTCGAACCCCAGCAGGTGGCGATTCTTGGCGAAGAATTCACTGACCGAGATGTCGCGCTGTTGCGCGGCCATCGATTCGGCCGTCGCGCGAACCCTCGGTTTCGACGATCGCGCCGGCGCCGGGGCTGGAACCGATTCCGGTTCAGGAGTGGCCGGTTCAGCACGCGCGCGGCCGCCCTTTGGTTGCTTGCTCGAACGCTGTTGCGATTTGCGGGGTTTGGCGGCAATCATCGGTTCGAAAAGGTCAGGAAAACTCAGCGTGGCGGTCATGAGCGCCCTCCGTGGCGCAATGAGTCTGGAGAATGTTAGGGGTCGGATGTCTCGCACGACCACTTCGGATCGACTCGGAGCCCGTGAACCTCATCGGCCGCCGGTGTCCGGTCGATCCACAATCGTTTCCCATGTCTGGCCCTCAGCGAGAGGCCCGGCGGATTTCTCAGATTTTCTTTCAAATTTGACAGAATCCTGTCAGGTTGGCCCGAAACCGTCCGCCTTCACATTGTAGAGCGACGACCTTCCTCGCGCTCACTTCCGGGTCCGGGGCCCGCTCTCTCAAGGGGCGGGATGCGACGATCCGACGCCCGCGATGACAGTCGCCATGGTGACGGCTGCACGGGCGCCAGCTCCCAACCTCCGGGGAAGAAGGCCCAGCCAAACATGAGCAGTACAGTCCCCCAGCCCAAATCGAGCTTATCGCTCGCCTGCGCCGTGGCCGTTACGGCGTTCTCGTGCCCCGCATGGGGCCAATCTCACGAAGAATTGGCGCAACTGATCGCATCGGATGCCGCCGCTGTCGATGGATTTGGAGCGTCGGTATCGGTGAGCGGAACGCGTGTCATCGTTGGCGCTCCGACTCAAGAAGACGCCGGCACCGCGACGACCAATACCGGCGCCGCGTACATCTATTCGCAAAGCGGAAGCGCTTGGGTTGAGGACATCAAGCTCGTCGCGTTCGATAGCGTTGCGGGCGATCTTTACGGTACTGCGGTAGCGATCAGCGGCGACGTCGCGATTGTCGGGTCTCCCAACGCCGACCTCGCGGGCGCCGCCAATGCCGGTGCGGCTTACATCTACCGCTGGTCGGGCACGTGGAACTTTGAAGCGAAAATCTCCGCGTCGGATTTCGCGGCCGGCGATAGCTTCGGCAGCGCGGTTGCCGTTGACGGCGACTGGGTGATCGTCGGTGCCCCCAACGCGCCGACCGGCACAAGCACCGCAGGCGCGGCCTACATGTTCTTTTTCGATGGGATCAGCTGGACTCAACAACACAAGCATGTCATGAGCGCGCCGACCACGACCAGCCGGCTGGGGGCTTCGGTGGCGATTGATGGTGACACAGTGATCGCCGGCGCTCCGGGGCACATCTCCAGCAGAGGGGCCGCCGTGGTTTTCCGGCGCAGCGGCGTTGACGTATCTTCAACATGGACCCAGGAAGCCGAGCTCACGGCTTTCGATGCCGCAAGCAACGACGAGTTCGGCCGGTCAGTCTCGGTTCATGGGGACATTGCCGTTGCTGGGGCTCGCTTGGACGACGACATCCTCGCTAACTCGGGCTCGGCGTACATCTTTCGACGATCAGGGTCGCTCTGGTCGCTGGAGGCTAAGGTCACCAATCCGAACGCCATCGGCAATGAGCAATTTGGAACCAGCGTCGCCGTCAGCGCCCAGACGGTCATGGTGGGGGCGCTGAATGGTTTCAGCTTTGTGGGATCATTCCACATGTTCCATTTCGATGCCGGAATCTGGAAGGAAAACCCGTTTGGCGCCAACAGCGCCGCATTTGACAATTGCTTGAATGATCAGGTTGGCTTTTCAATTGCCATCGATGGCACCTTGGCAATTGTCGGCGCGCTGAATGATGAGCCGTACGGCTCATCGTGCACGCTCAATACGGGCGCCGCGAACGTGTTCGATGTTCCGGTTCCGGACTACACCGACGCCGACGGTGACGGACTAATGGCTGCCTTCGAGATCGAACTGGCAGAGCTCAATTCCGAAAACTGCAACAACTGCATCGCCAATTGTCCGAGCCCCAACGATTTCGACAGCGACGATGATGGCCTTTCCGACGGGATTGAGAACGATTTCGGCCCCAACGGCTGCAATCCCGATGTCGATGATGACGGTCTGCTCGACGGCGCCGAGGTTGCATTGGGAACCGACGCGTTCGATCCCGATTCCGACAGCGACGGGCTTCTGGACGGGGCCGAAGTCAACGTTCACGGCACCAATCCGCTGAATGCCGACACCGATGGCGACGGTCTGAGCGACAGCGCCGAAGTGACCGCGGCCGCAGGGTCCGGTTGCCCGGATCCAACTGATGCGGATTCCGATGATGATGGCATCTCCGACAGCGGCGACGCTGACCCGTGCGTGCTCGACACCGACGGCGACGGACTGACTGATACCTTCGAAGTCGCATTCGGAACCAATCCCCTTGATCCGGATTCGGATGATGACGGGCTCGGCGACGGCGCTGAAGTCGGCATGGCCGCCGGCAGTGGCTGCCCGAATCCCTTGCTTGCCGACTCCGACGACGACGGCCTGAACGACAGCTTTGAGAATTCCGCCGGCACCGGAATCTGCAACGCCGATAGCGATGGCGACGGACTGTCGGACGGAAATGAGGCCGGCTTCGGCGCGAACCCGCTGGATTCAGACAGCGATGATGACAGTTTGCTCGATGGAACCGAGGTCACCATTGCCGCAGGAAGTGGCTGCCCGAGTCCGGCGAATGCCGATTCGGACGGCGACGGCATCAGCGATGGCAACGAACTCACGGCCGGTCTAGGGCCGTGCGACACCGACTCGGACAATGACGGCTTGGCCGATGGTAACGAAGCGGGCTTCGGCACCAATCCGTTGGTGGCCGACAGTGATGCCGATGGACTGTTCGACGGCACCGAGGTCGATGTCGCCATGGGCACGGGCTGCCCGAACCCCTTGCTGCCAGACTCCGACAGTGATGGCGTCCTCGACGGCGCCGAATCCGGAGCCGGCTCGAACCCGTGCAACAGCGATTCCGACGGTGATGGAGTCAACGATGGCGATGATCCTTCGCCAACCGTGCCGGGTGTCCCGCCCAGCTACTTGGCGAACCTCACGCTGGAGACGGCACAGGGCACGCTCGAACTGGATCTTTCGGAGTTCCTCGGATCCAACGACAACATTCGGCAGGCGCGCCGGACGACCTTGGCTGCCAACCTCATGCGGGCGTCCAGGGCGATCGAGGACGGCAACTACGCCACTGCCGCAGCGCTCTTGACCATCGTCGAGCAGCGAATCGACGGCGAATCGCCTCCGGCGGATTGGATGATCGATGCTTCGGCCCGCTCCAGCCTGCTCGCTGATGTGCAGACGTTGATCATCCTCCTGGAGTTGCTCAATTGAGACCGGTTCGGATCAGAGAAATCATGTTCCGGTCGGGGGTGGGTCTTCGGACCCACCCCCTTTCCGTTTTTGTGTCGGCGAGTTCGACGCGCAGGGCCGCAGTTTGGTCAGACTGGCGATTGGCGACGCCGTTGGTTATTCTCTGCGGCCAATGCTGGTCGAATAGCCATGGAAACGACTTTGATCATTCTGAAGCCTGACGCCGTTCAGCGCTGCCTCATCGGCCGCATCATCTCGCGGTTTGAAGACAAGGGCCTGCAGGTCGTTGGCGCCAAGATGATGCGCATCAGCCAGCAGCTTGCGGCGACGCACTACGAATCTCATAAGGGCAAGAAGTTCTACGACGGACTGGTTCGGTTCATGACCAGCCAGCCGGTGGTCGTCCTGGCGGTGCGAGGCATGGGAGCGATCGAGATCAGCCGGAAGATGATGGGCGCCACGTTTGGCTCCAAGGCTGAGCCCGGCACCATTCGCGGCGATTTTGGCGTCTCCAACAGCTTCAACCTGATTCATGGGTCCGACAGCCCGGAATCGGCCAAGCGTGAGTTGGGTCTGTTCTTTGGCCCCGGAGAAGTCGTGGAGTATCAGCGCCATCTGGACCACTGGATCTACGACATGTCGGGCAAAACCCCCGAGTAGTGCGGCCATGCGCTTAGGAAGGCTGGACAATCTTGCCTGACGGGTGGTCAAGAGTCTGTGATCGGATGAAGCGGGTGGAACAGTCGGGCAAGGAGCCGGTCAAACAACAAGTCGGCCTGTTTCTTGGCAAGGAGAGCGGAATTTCGAGGCAGGCTTGAGCGTTATTGGGAACTTGATCTCGAAGGCAAGTCCCTGCCAACGCTCGGGAAAACGGGTCAAATCCCTGTCGTGTCTTGGCCAAAGCGCCGCGACAATGCGACCGGATTATTTTTCCCCGTTTTTAGAATATTTCTAAACGGCTGAACCGTTTTATAGGAAGAAAGGTATTTATACGATAGAAATAAGGGCAATAGCGGGAATTGTGATATATTTCACAATGTCTGGTAGAATTTGGGTCGCGGGCGTGCCAACAACACGTTTGGAAAGGATGGTTGAGTCCGGGTCGCGGCCTGGAAACGGAAAGCAGATGCGTCAGAGCATGATTGGTAACAATTCTCCCCTCGATAGGCTGCGCCAGCGGCAGAGGGTGAGGGTGCGCAATAGCTCAGATGCCCCGTCGCGTCCGCGAAATGCCCGTAAGGGGTCCTCGTCCGGCAACGGCGGCCGAACCGGCCTGTCTGTGGCTGAGGAGGCCCTGCTTCGTCAGATTCTCTCCGAGCCGATGGACTACATCGATTCGGAGGCGTTCTACGAGTCGGATGCCGAAGCTCGCATCTATCACCATGCGCCGGAGATCGAGAAGCCGGATGTGGCGTGGTACCGCCCGCTGATGGATGATCTCACGCCCACCAGCAAGCAGACCTCCACTCGGAACACCGGCACCGTGCTGCTCAGCGCCGCTCAGGAGCGAGTTCTCTTCCTGCAGTACAACTACGCTCGCCACCGGGTGCGGCAGCTTCAGCTGGAGATTGGCCTGGACGATCCCACCGAGGATCAGGCCCGGGACATTCTGCGCTGGAACCGCATCGCGACCGAGTACCGCGAGCAGATCGCCGAGACGAACCTGGCGTTGGTGCTGGCGATGGCCAAGCGCACGCGCATGAGCGAGGTCGATTTTGCCGACCTGGTCAGCGAAGGCAACATGGCCTTGCTGCGCTCGGTTGACAAGTTCGACTGTGGCCGCGGGTTCAAGTTCTCGACCTATGCGTGCCGGGCGATCTTGAAGGCGTTCAGCCGACAGGGCATGAAGCTGAGCAAGTATCGCCAGCGGTTCCCGACGGATTTCGATCCGGCGATGGAGAAGTCGGACCACCTGGAGACGATGCGCGCGACCCACGAGCGCGAGAGCGCTGAAGAGGTCAAGCACATTGTGCTCAGCAACGAGGCGGATCTGACGGACGTCGAGCAGACGGTCATTCATCACCGCTTCGGCCTCAAGGGCAAGGAGCAGGCGCCTCCGCTGACGCTCGAGCAGGTCGGTCAGATCATTGGCGTGACCAAGGAGCGCGTGCGTCAGATCCAGAACAAGGCGCTGGAGAAGATTCGCCTGGCTCTGGAGGAAAGCCGCAAGGACGCGCTCGAACAGCAGCAGAACGGCGAGGACGAGAACTACGAGCCTTCGCCGAACTGACGTCGGCTGGTTGGGTCTAGTGAAGTATCCTCAACAACGCCCCGGCATTGCATGCCGGGGCTTTTTTTCTTGCGCGGCTTGCATCGGCCACTTTCGATGATGCCGAAGCCGGCATTCGTCCGTGGCTGGTCTACACCGTCATTCCGCCGGAATGATGAACGCAACAAATTTGTTCAAGCCACAACGGGCCCCGGCAATTGTGCCGGGGCCCTCGGGTCGGGCCACCGGAACCGTATTGTTTCACATGGCGGATGTGGAGCGCCAGGCTCGATGTTAAGGCCTATCGCTCGTGTCGGTCCGGCAGGGTTTGAGGCTGCTGCTAGATAGGCAACAAAAATCTGCCCCCGCGGATGCCTGTCTTCAATTTTGGGAGAAATCGTTCGCGCACAGGCCAAATCTCTTTGTGATTCTTTATCTATCCGTGGCGGCGCTGCCAGCTGGCTCTTGTGAGCCATGCGTCCTGTGGAGGCAGGCGCGTTGTTTTCTTGTCAGGTTTTTCTCAGGGGAGTAGACGTGAGAGCTCAACCAACAGGTCGGATCAAGAATTCGTTCGGGTCGATCGCCGGCGGAAGGCAAGGAAACCTGATGGAGCGGCGATCGATTGGCGGCCTGTTCATGCGGCTCGTTGCGGTGGGTCTGATCGCGAGCCTGTTGGGCGGCAATCGATCGTTCGCGGCATCACCGACCAAGATCTGGGTGAACAACGAGACGTCGCCCGCCGTGAAGGCCTATTACCCGACCTACGGCGCCGAAGACAGCATTGCCATCTACCAGAGCTCCTTTGATCCTGACGATGATGCGAAATTTGACGTCGATGCGCTGGTGTACTGGGTGCAGACCTATGTACCCGAGGGCTACGACAAGCCGCTTGTGATGGACTGGGAGGGCAATTGGATGGCGGCGCTGTTTTCCAATAGCGGACCCGCCTTCAACGATGCCATGGCCGAGGGCATCGCACTTTTGAATCTGTTGAAGACTCTGCGGCCCAACGCTCCATGCGGGTTTTACGCCGTTCCATTGCGCATCTACTACCCGCTGCCGGGGATGACCACGGAGGAAACGTGGCACCATTACAACGATCCACTGGTGCCACTCATGGAAGCCAGCGGCGCCCTTTACCCTTCACTCTACGACATCTATCGAAACCCCCAGGATGTCGACCAGCAGGACGATCTGGCCTATGTGGCCCTCAACGTCACGTCGACCCTTGCGATGGGGTACACCCTGGGGTTGGCGACGTATCCGTATGTCATGTACCGCTGGCACGGCAGCGGCAACATGTGCGTGGCCGGTCGGCTCATCGATGAACCGGAATTTCACAATCACATTCAAGCCATCTTTGACGCGCAATACGCCGGCACGCACGTGGACGGGATCGTTTGGTGGGGCGCCGACAATGGCTTCTACAACGAATCGCTGCTTCCGGCTCCAGATCAACCAAACTGTCAGTTGCATAATTGGAGCCAAGTGGCAAGAGCAACACTCAGCGACGAGATCCCGTTCAATCCAAACCATCCCAATCCCAACTATCCCAACGGGTACATGGATTGGGAGTTCTATCGCGATTCGCTCATGCTGCGGCGGCTGGCGATGATGTCCAACATCGCGTACGCAACCGATTACGCGCTTCCGGTGACGATCGAGTTGGAGCCCAAGGCCGATGTAACCGTCAACTCCGGCCCGTTCTCCCATCCAGACTTGATTGTTGGCGAGACTCAAAATCTGAAGTTCCGGTCGCTGATGGACTGGGGGAACATGATCACACAAGGAGTCCCCGCGGGCTCTACGATTGTGTCCAGCAGATTGACTCTTCGTTGCCTGGCCGCCGCGGCAAGCGCCAAACCGTTTTCATGTCACCCGATGATCCAGAAGGGCTGGACCGAGAGTCAGGCCAATTGGACGCTGTTCAAAACCGATAAATTTTGGCAGAACCCGGGCGGTGATTTCCATCCAGTCAACGGCGTGACATCGGGCCTGACGCTTCCGACGACCCAGGGATTGAAGTCCTACGACATCAGCCCCACGCTCCAATGGCTGCTGGATAATTCCAACGGAAAAGCCGACTTCATGCTCAAACGCAACAACGAATCGTCGGCCGATGCCGTGGCGGCCTTTGACCCGTCGGAATCGGGAACCGAGCCCTGGCTGGTGCTGACGATCATTCCGCCGTGAATGTCGGCCAGATGATTCGGCGATTGGATTGATCAACGGCCCCGGCGCGTGCGCCGGGGCACTTCTTTTTTGCCTCAATTGTGTCCATTTGCGCCGAACTGTTGATCGCGGTTTGCCGTCTGTTTAGAGTCACGGCCGGACGGCGCGTCCCACCCGGCGGCCGCACCCTCAACAATGGCGACTCCCAAGGCCAAATCCCCGGCCCGCTGCACGCATCGATCGCTCGGCGAGCGCGGCGCGTTCACCTTGCCCATTCTGGCTGACCACAACCCGGGTGGACAAATCCGCAAGTCGCGCAGCGGCAAGCGCCGGGCCATTGTCCTGGCCGCCGTTCAATTGCTGATTGTCGCTCACGTCGTGTCGTGGGCAGCCGGGTGCTTTGGCGGCAGAACCACCACCCCGATCGAGCCTTCAGAGTCAATGGAGTTCTCGAAGTACGGCGTGGTCAACGCCGGCCTGATTTTCTTCAGCATCGCGCTTTTGAGCACGCTGATTTTGGGTCGATGGTTTTGCGGATGGGGTTGTCACATCGTGATGCTGCAGGACCTGTGCGGCTGGATCATGCGAAAGTGCGGCGTCCGGCCCAAAGCCTTTCGCTCGCGTTTCCTGATCTACGTTCCGCTGATTCTGGCGCTGTACATGTTTGTCTGGCCGGTGGTCTACCGCTGGGGTGTTCATTGGGGCCTTGGCGCTGATCCAGCTCACGTCCGAGCCTGGCAGTTCTCGGCTCACCTGACCACCAGCGAGTTCTGGAAGACGTTTCCCGGTCTGGCGGTGGCGATCCCCTTCCTTCTGATCTGCGGATTCGCGACGGTCTATTTCCTCGGCTCCAAGGGCTTCTGCACCTATGGCTGCCCTTACGGCGGCTTCTTCGCGCCGCTCGATAAACTCGCGCCCGCGCGCATACTGGTGACCGATGCCTGCGAGCACTGTGGGCATTGCACCGCGGTGTGCACATCGAACGTTCGTGTGCATGAGGAGGTGCGCGAATACGGCATGGTGGTCGACCCCGGATGCATGAAGTGCCTCGACTGTGTGAGCGTGTGCCCCAACGATGCGCTCTATTTTGGATTCGCCAAGCCGGCGATGATGAAGGGTCCGGCCAAGAACGCCGCGCCCAAGCGGGTCTATGACCTGACTTGGCGCGAGGAATTCGCCGCCGCGCTGGTTTTTCTCTTGACGTTCTTCTCGGTGCGCGGCGTGTACGACGCCGTGCCCATGTTGATGGCCGCCGGCGTCGGGGGCATCGTCACCTTCCTGATGTGGAAACTCTGGCGGTTGTATCGCGATGCCAACGTCACCCTTTATCGATTTCAACTCAAGCTCAAGGGCTCGATCACTCGCGCCGGCTGGGTGTTCGGAGCCATCGTCGTGCTGACGGCTCTCCTGACCATTCACAGCGGACTAATCAACGCCGCGCACACAACCGCCGGATGGTACGACAATCAGGTCACGATCCCTCCGCAGATCGTGTTCTCGGGCGACAACTACGCGATTCCACCAGAGATGGATCGAAGCGCTGATCGGGCGATTGCGCTCTATACCTTGGCCTCCAGCGCGCGCGACGGCGGCATCGGGCTGTCCCGCGCCTGGCAGACCGCGATCGATATTCGTCTGGCGTGGCTGCACGCCGCCAAGCTCGAGTTCGATCAAGCCGAGCGAATCCTTCGCCGCAACCTCCAGCGCAACGGCGACACCGAGTCCATTTGCAGCGCTCTGGCCCTGATCTTGCGCGGGAGCGTCAAACACGATGAGGCCGCCGAGCTCTACCTCAGGGTGCTCACCAAGAACCACGACTACACGCGCATGCTCGATGATTTCGCTAACTGGATCTACGGCGATCCCGAGGAAGTGATGACCATCTGCCGCATCCGGCTGGAGCGCAACCCGCGCGACCTGCACGCCCTGCGCTGGCTCTCAATCATGCTCATGCAGACCGGCGAGGTCGAGCAGAGCGTCGCCGTCGCCCGGCAAACCATCGAGCTCGATCCCACCAGTCCACGCGCGTACCAGTTTCTGGCGTCGGGACTGATGGCGATGGGACAGGCCCAGGAGGCTGAAGAGGCCCTCCGCAAGGCCCTGGCGCTGGCGCCCGAAGATGCGCCGTTGAATTCGATGATGGCCGAGTTGCTTGAGGCGACCGACCGCTACAACGAAGCGCAGCCCTATCGCCAGAAGGTCGCAGAGATTCAACAGCGCGCCGGTAGCGGCGCGCGTCCGCAAGGTCATTAACGCCACCATGGCCTTAGCGTCTCACTTCCGCGCTCGCCTCGGCCCGCTCGAACAATCGGTACAGCGCATCGGCGCTTGGCGCGGCGTAGGCCGCAGCACGGAACTTCGGATCGGCCATCAACCGGCTGATCTTGCCCAGCGCTTGAATGTGGTCCGACGTCTTCTCCGGCGGTGACGCCAGCAACACGATCAACTTTACCGGCTTGTTGTCGATCGATCCAAAATCAATCGGCTGCGCCGGCCGGCCAATGGCGATCACAAGGTTTCGCGACGAATTCGATTTACCGTGCGGGATCGCCAGACCTTCGCCGATGCCGGTCGTGCGCTGCAGCTCGCGCTCCCAGATGACTTTCCGAAGGTTGTCAGGCTGCGTGATCCGGCCAGTCTCGGCCAGCAGCTCAACCAACTCATCGATCGCCCCCTTCTTGTCGCCTGACTCGAGCGGAACTTTGATGGCGCTGGGCGGCAAGATGTCGAGAATGTTCATGTCAGACCAGCCGTCAACAAAAGAACAGGAGCACGCAAGGGGCCGCGAACGCCTCGAGCCATTGGGCTGGGCATACTACCAAAGCCGGCCGCAGGAGTACTGATGCGGATTGAAAATGGTGGGACAGGCGTCTCGCCTGTCGGCGATTCGCACAGGCGAGACGCCTGTGCCACTCTCAACTTCACCGCTTCCTGCGAGAAGGGAATGATGTCACCGGCGCCGCTCCAGGATCGAAAAGTACCCGCCATCGTGATAGCTCGCGGCCGGCTCCCCCGGCAAGCCCGCCGGCAGCCGCGAGCGCTGCTGCACTGCCGCCATGCGGTGCCACTTACCGATCCACTCGGTTTGCCGCTCGTTCTCGGCCGCTTCGATGCTGCAGGTCGAGTAGACGAGCCTTCCGGAGTGTGCGAGCAACGGGATTGAATCGGCGATGATCTGCCGCTGCAGATCCGTCAGGCTCTTCAGCGACTCGGCGTCGAAGCGGTACTTGGCCTCGACCCGCCGCGCCAGCACGCCGGTGTTCGAGCAGGGAACATCGAAAAGGAGCACATCCGCCTGGTTGTCGAACTCCCGAAGGCGGCCGTACTCGACGATCTTCACGCGCGGATGCTCGGCAAACTGCTGCCGCAGGACCGCCAGCCGCCCTTCATCGATGTCGGTGGCGATGATTCGGGCATCGGCGTGAAGCTCCGCGAGTTGCCGGGTCTTGGTCCCCATGCCGGCGCAGACGTCGACAATGGTCTTGGGCCGCGGTTTCAGGCCGGCCGTGGCCAGCACCGGCGCCGCCGAAGCTGGGTCTTGCACCATCGCACGCGGCGCTTCATAAAGCAGCTTCAGAAGCGCGGATCGATCGCCCCGAAAGACGAAGAATCCGGCTTCATCATGTGGCTGAAGCTCGAATGACTCAATGACCTTCGGATCGATGCTCTGCACGATGATCGGGCTGTGCACCAGACTGTGAAGCGCCAGCGCGCTGGCTCGATCCTTCCCGAAACCCGCCAGCCACCGGCTGATCAATGGCTCGGCATGCGAAGTCTGCTGCGCCAGCCGGCGAATCGGATCCGAGTCGAAAACCGGTTCGGTGAGTTTGCGAACGCGACCGTCTTCCAGCGGCAACTCATCAGCGGCAAACGCCGCACGATGCTGACCGTTGCTCGGCGCGACATCGCCTCGCAGCGCGGCCACTTTGCGCAGCACCGCGTTGACCATCGCCCCGGCCTTGGGGCGAACATTCCTCTTGGCCCATTCCACCGCCTCGTTGATCACCGCATGGTCGGGCAGACGATCGAAGAACAGCAATTGCGCCGCGCCCACCAACAGCGCGCCCTGCAGCCTCGGCTCGACCTGATCCCATCGTCGCGTGAGCCGACTCTCGACCACCGCCACCAGCGTGAGCCAGCGGCGCATGATTTGATGATCGATGGCCGCAGCCAGCGCCCCATCGCGCGCATCCAGCCCGGCAATATCGATCGGCGCAAGCTCCAATTCCGGGAACCGATGGGTCTGCGAAACGATTCGCTGGGTGACCAGATCGCGAGCGTTCATCAACGCCAACTGTAGCCGCAACGCCGATGCCGCGCAGTATGGCGCCGGTTCGCCTCATGTCATACGGGCACCACTGCAGCCGGGTGGCTCTGGATCGACGCCCCGCATTCCGGGCAGCGGCCCGAGAGGTTGCCCATCAGGCTGTACCCGCATGTGTGGCAAGTCGTGCCCGAGGCAAAGCGCCGCTTGAGCGAATCTCGCCGGCCAACCACGTGCAACGCCAGAATGAACATGCCAATGCCCGCGACGATTCCAGCCGGCGGCATCCAGCCCTCGAGCAAGCCCATCACCATCGCCACATCGAACGCCGCATTGATCAGCGTGCCCGAGATGATCCAGCCAACCAGTCGTCGGCCGCGCAAGCCTGCGCCGCGCCAGCCCACAAACCACCACGAGAACAATCGCTCGGCGTATAGAAAAACCCACGAGAACACAAACCAGCTGTCGGGCGGCATCAATCCCCAATCCCGAGCCAGGTACATCGCGCCCGCGCCCGCGCTCACCAGCCCAATTCCCAAACCAGCCCGCAGCGCGGTCAGCCCAATTGCCTGGCCCATGCGCATTGGAATCGCCCGGCTCACCCGATATCGAAACGCCTGGATGAACGCAAAGTATGCCAGCGGCTTGACCGCCAGGAAAAGCACAACGGAAACCAGGAATCCGGTCTCATCGAAGTACGGTCCGCAGGCGAGAGTGAGGGCGCTCATCACAGATCATATCGGCTTGCGCTGACGCACTCTTATTGGGAAACCAGACCTCGAGCGCTCACGCAAGGCCACAGAAAAGGTGCCAGGCACCATTTTTCGGCACGGTTGGTCGGCGGCATAGCAGTTCTTCAGAAAATGGTGCCTGGCACCTTTTCCTGGTGCTCTGCTTCGGGCCGGCGGTTGGGCGCCACGTACGGCGATTCCTCGATGGGAAACAGCGGAATCTGCGTGATTCCCAGGTGCGCATCGATTCGCGACAGCACCAGACGCGACACCGCCGCATCGCCCATCAACCCCACGCGCACTTCGATCTTGGTGATCATCGGGCTCTTGGCTTTGAGATTCACCTTGATCTCAGGACCGCCGTCGGCCTTGCCCATGATGTAGTACTCGTACTTGCTCCGCTTCTGCTTCTTGACGGGAACGTGGGCCTCAGCGGCGGCAGCCAGCGTGGCGCGCACGGCATCCTCAAGCCTCACCAGGCGCGCCGCCTTCAACTCGCCGTTGATGAAGGCCTCGGCTTGGCCTTGGGCGAGGCCGAAACCGGCGGAGGCTCCGGCTGCGGCGATCGCCGATTCGGCGCATCCGCTGGTCATGGCTATGGGCCCACCCACGCACGCGAGCACGAGAATGACAGTGGCGATCTTTGAGGCAAGGCGATTCTTCATCAAGCTCCGGACTCAGCCATTAAAGGGCAGCATTTTTGCAGCCCAGACCACCAGAAGCAAGTGCGGCACAATTACTGAATCTCCACGAAGCATTGAGAACATGGAGAATCTGAGTTC
>JAKEEP010000213.1 GCA_022616475.1 Phycisphaerales bacterium
AAATTGCCCTCACCCCCAACCCCTCTCCCAAAGGGAGAGGGGGGCATGGGTGCATAATCCTCCGGGGGGAGAGGGTTGTCGAGGCAGAGCGAGAGGTTCTCGAGGGTGCTAGCGAAGGCCGTATTCTTTGAGTTTGCGGTAGAGGGTGCGTTCGCCGATGCCCAGGAGGTTGGCGGCGTGTTCGCGGTTACCGCCGGTCATCGCGAGGGTTTGCCGGATGGCTTCCTTTTCGAGCTTGTCGAGCCCGACGCCGGCGAGGCTGCCGCCACCACTTGTCCCGCCGATGGAAGCGGTGTCATCGCGGTCGGCGGAACGGATTTCCTCGGGGACGTGGCGCACGTCTATAACGGGGCCATCGGACATGATGACCATGCGCTGGACGACGTTGAGCAACTCGCGGACGTTGCCGGGCCAGGGGTAGGAGACGAGGCGCATCATGGCGGGCTCGGAGACGGCCGGGACGGGCTTGCCAAGCTCGGCGGCGAACCGGCCGGCGGCATGATTCACGAGCCGGGGAATGTCTTCGCGACGCTCTCGCAGTGGAGGGACGTGAATCTCGGCGCCTTTGATTCGGAAATAGAGATCGTCGCGGAATTTGCCGGTTGCGACTTTGCCTTTGAGATCCTGGTTGGTGGCGCTGACGAAGCGAACATCGGTCTTGCGTGGCTCGTTGGAGCCCAGGCGCACGATCTCGCCGGTTTCGAGGACGCGCAGGAGCTTGGCCTGCATGGTGAGGGGCATGTCGCCGATTTCATCGAGGAAGAGGGTCCCGCCATCGGCATACTCGAAGACACCCTCGCGATCACGATCGGCGCCGGTGAAGGCGCCGCGGACGTGGCCGAAGAGCTGATCTTCGAGGAGGGATTCACTCTGGCCGGCGGCGTTGAAAGTGACGTAGCGCTTGGCCGCGCGTTTGGAGTGGCGGTGGACAGCGGCGGCGATAAGCTCCTTGCCGGTGCCTGATTCCCCGGTGATCAGTACGGGAATGTTGCTGGGCGCGACTTGCTTGATGGCGGCGATGATGCGACGGATGGCGGCGGACTCGCCGATGATGCCCTCGAAGCCGTAGGCGGACTGCACCTGGCCGCGCAGGGCGGCGTTCTGGTGGCGGAGCAGAACGGTCTCGGCGGCTCGGTTGACGAGGTTGCGGAAGACGACGAGGTCCAGGGGTTTGTCGATGAAGTCGTAGGCTCCGCCCTGGAGGGCGGCCTTGGCGGTGGGGACATCGCCATGGGCGGTGACCATGATGGTTTCGGCATCGGGCTGATGCTCCTTGGCAAGGCGAAGGACTTCGAGGCCGGCGGTCTCGTGCTCCATCACGAGGTCGGTAACGATGACATCGAAGGTGCCATGCAGGAGTTCGTCCTTGGCCTGGGCAAGATTGTGAACGATGGTGCAGACGTGTCCGGGCTTGCGGAGGGCTTCGGCCATGACTTCGGCGTGGTCGGGCTCATCATCGATGATGAGGACTTGGGCGCGAATGGGCGCTTTGCTGGTGTCGTCGGCCATGCGTCGGATTCTAGTGACAGGCAGGAAACTACGCAGGTGGTTCCGTCAAACCTGCGCTTATTGGTGTCGCGATCGCATTCTCAAAACAATCGGGCGGCCCTGCCGATAACCAGAAGAATGACCACAACAGTGCAGGAGAAGATATTGCCCGTTGCGCCGGCCGATCAGGACCGCTCCGCGATCGCGGGCGATCATGCAAGCGTGACGTTTGCGGGCAAATCGATCTATTTTGTCGGCATCGGGGGCTGTGGAATGAGCGGATTGGCGCTGATGCTGCGTCAGCTTGGGGCCAGATGCAGCGGATCGGATGCGGTGAGCAGTGAATTGATTGATTCACTGAGGTGCGCGGGAATCGTGGTCGGCGTTGAGCAGACTGATATCAACCTGCCGGAGACGTGCGATTGGGTGATTGCCTCGGCGGCGATCAAGCAGGGGCATCCGGAAGTTGTTGCAGCGCTGGAGCGCGGCATTCCGGTGTGGAGCTATGCGCAGGCCTTGGGTCAGGTGCAGGCGGGGAAGACCGGCGTGTCGATTGCTGGAACGCACGGCAAGAGCACGACCACGGCGATGCTGGCGCACGCGCTGATTGAATGCGGGCTGGACCCGAGCGTGATTGTTGGAGCGACGTGCCCGCAAATTGGCGGCGGAAGCCGATTGGGTGCGGAGAGGATTCCGGGGGCTGGCGCGATGGCGGGAAGGCCGGGGATTTTTCTGGCGGAGGCGTGCGAGTTCAACCGGTCGTTTCACCATCACCGGCCGAGGATCGGGTTGATCAACAACATCGAGGAAGATCACCTGGATATGTACGGATCGCTGGAAGAGATTATCGCCGCGTTCGGCGGATTCGCGCAGTTGATTCCCGCGGCGCAGGAGGGCGGACGGCTTCTGATCGCTCATGAGGGGGCGCATCGGATGGTGGTTGCGTCGGGATTGAAGTGCGAGGTGGAGACGTTTGGATTCCATCCTGAAGCGGATTACCAGGTGGTATTCGAGCCGGCGACGCAGCGTGTGGAGCTGTTGCAAAGGGGACGGCGGCTGGCGGAATGGACGATCCGGATGCCGGGCGCGCACAACGCGCTCAATTCGTCAGCAGCGGCGATCCTGGCGAGCTATCTTGGGGCACATTGGGCGCCGATCGCGCGGGCGCTGGGTTCGTTCGCGGGGGTGGATCGGCGGATGCAGCGATTGGGGACGCGGCGAACCGAATTGGGAGGAGGGGGCGAGGTGGTGGTGTACGACGACTACGGGCACCACCCGACGGAGATCGACAGCACGCTGCGGGCGCTGCGGGATGTTGAGCGGCCCAAGCGGTTGATCTGCGTGTTTCAGCCGCACCAGCACAGCCGGACGCGATTTCTGCTGGAGCAGTTTGCGCAGAGCTTTTCGAGCGCGGATGTGGTGATCGTGCCGCACATTTATTTCGTGCGCGATTCGGAAATCGAGAAGTCCAGGGTGAGCGCGGCTGATCTGGTTGATCGGCTGCGGAAGCGAGGCGTGACGGCAATGCACGTGTACCCGTTTGAGGCGATCGTGGAGCAACTGGAGACGATTTGCCGACCTGGAGATTTGCTGGTGATCATGGGGGCGGGGCCGGTGTGGCAAGTGGCGCGGGAATTTCTGGAGCAACAACCGCCGCAGTCGTGATAGGAGCAATGATGGTCGGCAAAGCGGACATAGAATGTCCGCACCCCATGCCTGGCGCTTCTTCTGTTTCGAGCTTGTTTGGCGATCTTGATGTCGAAGCGCAGGCGGATGCGCCGATCGGCACGGCTATGACCTGGTATGGAATTGGGGGGAAGGCGGATCTGTTGATCCGGCCGCGGACGGTTGATGCCCTGAGCGCGCTGATGAAGCGGTGTTATCGATCGGGGACGCCGCTGCGGGTGTTGGGCAGCGGAGCGAACCTGCTGGTGGGCGATGATGGGGTGGATGGGATCGTGGTGAAGCTGGAGGGGCCGGCGTTCACGGAGATCAAGTACAACACGCAGGGGCAAGTACATGCGATGAAGGCGATGGCGGGGGCGGACATGGCGCGCATCGTGATGGATGCGGCGCGGCGCGGGCTCGAAGGGTTGAGCCAGATGGCGGGAATACCTGCGACGGCGGGTGGAGCGATTCGGATGAACGCGGGGGGAGCGTACGGGGCGATTGGCGATGCGGTGGAGTCGGTGACCTGCCTGACGCGGACCGGAGAGAAGGTGACGTACCCGGCGAAAGAGATCAAGTTCGGCTATCGAGGCACGAACATTCCTGATCCGGTGATTCTGTCGGGGACGTTTCGGCTGACGCCGACCGATCCCATCAAGCTGCGCGAGCGCGTGAAGGAGATCTTTGCCTACAAGAAAAGCACACAGCCGCTGGCGGATCATTCGGCAGGGTGCACGTTCAAGAACCCAATTGATCCGGTGAGCGAGCAGCGGGTGCCGGCGGGGAAGCTGATCGATGAGGCGGGGTTGAAAGGACTGAGCGTGGGCGGGGCGACGGTGAGCGATCGACACGCGAACTTTGTTGTGACGAAGGCGGGTGCGACGGCGAACGATGTGTTGAAGTTGCTTGAGATGGTGAAGAAGCGAGTGTACGAGGCGAAGGGGATTGAGCTGCAGGAGGAGATTGCGATCTGGCGGCGGGGTGTGGGGCCGAAGGATCGCGGTGTCGCGTGAGACTGGCTGGCTTGCTCTAACCACAAAAGACTCAACTTTCGAGCGAGTGAGCGACGATGCAAGGTGCATGTCGCATACGAGCGTCGTTTTGGTTCTGATGGGGGGTCCGGATGCGGAGCGCGAGGTGAGTTTGTGCAGCGGGCGGGAAGTGGCAGCGGCGCTGCGGAGGCTGGGACGGTTTGGGGTGGTGGAGGGGACGATTCACAGAGCAACGCGAGCTGAGTTGGAGGCGATGGCGCATGAGGTGAGCGCGGATGTGATTTTTCCCGTTTTGCATGGCCATTGGGGCGAGGGTGGACCGTTGCAAGAGCTGCTGGAGGCGATCGGGTTGCCTTACGTGGGTTCGCAACCTGGGGCGGCAGCGCTGGCGATGGATAAGTTGAAGACGAAGGCGATTTTGGCGCGTGAAGGGGTGCAGACGCCTGCATCGCAGGAGCTGGTGAGCGTTGACGAGCGCTGCGTGATCGAACCGCCGCTGGTGATCAAGCCAGTGGATGACGGGTCGAGCGTCGATCTGCGCATTTGCCGAACGGCGGCCGAGATGGAGCAGGCGCGGCGGCAACTGCATGCGAAGCGCGGGCGGTTGATGGCTGAGACGTACATTAAGGGGCGCGAGATCACGGCCGGGATTATCTGCGGGCGATCGCTGCCGCTTATCGAGATCATTCCATCGGATGAAGTGGAGTTTTACGATTACGACGCGAAGTACGCACGTGACGACACGCGCTATGTGATCGGGCCGGAGTTGTCGGCGGGGGTGGCGCAGAGATGCGTTGAGATTGGGCAGCATGCGTACAGTCGATTGGGATGCCGGGACATCGCGCGGGTGGATATCATGGTGGATGATCGGGGGCCGTGGTTTTTGGAGATCAACACGATGCCTGGGTTCACGACGCACTCGCTGGTTCCGATGGCGGCGCGCGAAGTGGGAATTGACATGCCGCGGTTGTGCGGCGTGCTGGTGGAGGAGGCGTTGGGACGGCGCCATGCAGGTCGAACCGAGACCAAGCCATTGGATCGCGTGCTGCCGGAAGCGGTAGGGATTGAATCTTGATCGCGTGGGGCGGTTTGAGCCGATGAATGGCCGATGCGCCGTCAGCGAAAAGCCAAGGGCAAGCCGGCTACCGCCGTCGGTCCGCATCGCCGACGCAAGCTGACGTTGCGGCCCCCGTGGTTGAAGCAACCGAATTGGACACTGATCAGGCGCGTGGTGATTGCCGCGTTGTGGCTGGCGATGGGAGGGATTGTCTTCTTTGGCTGGTCGCATTCGGTACCGTTGCTTCAAGCGTTTGCCAGCGCCAACCGAAGCGCCGATCGCAACGACGTGGTGGTGCGGTTCGTGAATGCGCCGGCGTGGATGAGGGGCGATCTTGCCGATCTGTTGTTGCGCACAGCGCAAGCGAACATCGAGGGCGATCCGATGGTGCGCGATGACCTGATCGCGGTGCGGCGCAGTCTGGTGGCGACCGGCTGGTTTGAAGCGGTGGACCAGGTGCGGCGCACGAAAGAAGACGAGATCGAGATCACGGCACGGTTCGTGACGCCGTTTGCGGTCATTCGCGATCACGCCGGCGATCACCTGGTGGATGCGGAGGGGACGCTGTTGCCCAAGAGCTACGAGCGGGGGGCGATGACGAACTTCGTGGTCATCAGCGGCGCGCATTTTGAGCGCCCGCGTCGGCCCGGCGTGGCGTGGGAGGGGGCGGATGTGGTCGCAGGGCTCAAGTTGCTGGACTTGATCCAGCAACAGACTTGGAAGGATCAGGTCGAGCAGATCGACGTGTCGGAGTACCTGGGCGATGGTCCCTTGAAAGTGCGCACCGATCGGGGCTGCACGATCATCTGGGGCGGGGGGCCGGGTGTGCCGATAAGCCGGCCGCCCGAGACGACATAGACCTCCTTGTGCAGGGCGCTCGTCGGGCAAATGTGACGCGGAATGGCCCACAGTTCGTCACCCGGCTGGAAGCGATCGGCGTGAGCGGTCTGGAGCACCAGGTGCTCTTCGTTTTGGAGCATGGCCTTCGCGTC
>JAKEEP010000214.1 GCA_022616475.1 Phycisphaerales bacterium
CTAGTGTTGATTGACTAGGGCAATGTAAATGTGAGCGCGAGCCTCGACGCTGAGCTTTAAGGTGCCAGTGTCCAAATCATGGTGAGCCACATGATCGCGAATCAGCAGCCGCAGCCGCGCCAACTGACGGCGGAATCGGCGGCAGTACGAGCAGATCAATAAGTGAAATCTCAGCGACAGACGCTCCTTGCCGGAGATTTGCCGGTCCATTGATTCGGAGATGAGCCGGCTGGCATGCTGACACGAAAAGCTCATGTTCAATCCATTCTGCGGCGCAGGCCGAACCAGCTCACTTCAAGGCATCGCCGCAATGCCATGCGCGCGCGATACAGGATCACGCCGATATCGGTCGTAGACAGGTCAAAAACCTTACTCAAACTCTCCGCGGAATGCCCCTGACTTTCGCTCAAGATGAAGGTTTCGGCAGCCTGGGATGGAAGCTTGTCCAGGCAATCAGTGAGAACTTTCGCCAGCTCTCCGCGTTCAGCTTCGCTCTTTGGATCGTCGCTCCATTTGGCCGGCCGCAGCTTCCACTTCCCCCGAACGCTGAATTGATTCTCGACCCACGTCGCCAGGGTCTCGTCACTTATTGGCTCAGGTTCATACGTCGGCCCCATGGCGGAAGTCTCGCGGGTCTTCGCGCGGATATGGTCGGCGATCTTGTGCTTGAGAATTCCAATCAGCCAGCTTCGCACTGCCGATCGCGCTTCGAATGAGCCTTGAGCGGTCATCGCGGCAAGCAGCGTCTCTTGGACCAGGTCCTCCGCAGCGTGGGCATTCTGAATTCGCTTCATCGCGAAGCCGAACAGGTAATCGCCATGCTCATCGAGCCATCGGCAGGCGTCATTTTCGGCGAACTGTATTCTCGTTTCAGAAGCCATTTACGTCGCTTACGGTGTGTCGCTTAGGCCGCTTTCTGAGTGCTTGCCTCGTTCAGTGCGATGATCGGCCCCGCTGGCCAAATCGCGCTCAGACGTCAACCCCAGCTTGAGATCAACAAGAGCAAATCGAGCACGTTGACAGTGTTGTCAGCGTTCAAGTCGGCGGCACAACCGGACGGGCACGCGCCCCACGCGCCAATGAGCGCCAGGAGATCGAGCACGTTAACGGCACCGTCGCCGTTGAGGTCGCCCGGCAGGGCCGCCGAAAACGGCGCCACCCACATGCCGAGCGTATAGCCGCCGAAGGCGGTCGGAATTCGATAGGTCCCGCCGCCGATGAACTCTCCGGTCGCCGCGGGATCCGCTCCAATGCTGGAGTACAAGGCCCACTGGTGTCCGCCGCTGAAAGGCGCGATTTCGCTGTCCTTGACCACCGCGTACCCGGTGAGCGTCCCGGGCGGATCGCCGGCCCGGCGGAACGCGCGGCACACGGAGGGCAGCTCATCCGCGGCCGAGCGCGCGTACGCGAACGCCACGTTCCCATCCGAGTCCACGGCGATGTCCGGCAGCCACGTGTAGATGCCGGGACCTGGGTCAATGTGGCCGTATTGAGCAATCTCCGGCTGCGACCCCGACACGGGCCAGCCATTCATATGAAGCTCGTACCAGCGGGCCAGCACGCGCGAATCACCCGCCGGCTTGCAGTGATGCACGATCCAGAGCGAGCCATCCCGGTAAACGGCCCGGTGTACCCGGCTATCGCCGCTGTTGATCTGGACCGAGGTCCCCGCCTGGGGAATGGTGAACGGCGCGTAGGTAAAGGGCGGCAAGTCGAGGACGACGTTGTTGATCAGGGGCGTTCCGGGGGCGAGCGGGTTGCGAATGGCCTTGATGGTCAGCCGCGATGTTCCGATCGGTTCACCGTACGTGGTGGCGAGGTACTGGGCCGGCGCCTTCGCGTCATAGTTCAACGCCGCCGCGAACGCGACGGGTATGTTGCGCGTCAGCACGACGTTGGCGATCGGATTTTGGCCGGCGAGCAACTGAGCGCGATTCAGGATGATCATCCAGCTCGTGTCGTCTTCGTTGCCGCCGAAATTGTCCCACGTCAGGTAAACCGCCTCGTCGTCGACGCCAATGATCATGTCTTTGGGCGGCGCGGCGAGGTATTGTGGGCCGATCAGCGTCGACACATGGAAGTAGTGCTTGATCCAGTCGCCGTGCGGGTTGTCATCGTCCGACACCGCGAATCCGAGATAGCCGGCGTAGTCTCCGCCGGTGAGCATGAAGCGCTGATCGTATGTATCGAAGATGACCTTTGGCTCGTAGAGGCCGACCGTGGTCGGAAAGCCCGCAAAGAAGGCGCCAAAGGGCGTCTCAAACTCGAGCGCGCCCTCCTTGGTGTAGTAGCGCAGCAATTGGTAGGTCGCCGCCACGATGTGGTCCGGTCCGACGGCGTGTGTGAAGGTCGCCGGCACGTAACCATTGTGGTCGTCAAAGAGCTGGAAACCATCCCCCCCGGCGGTCGCGCGTGCCGCACCCGGTCCCAGAATCAGCAGTATCGCGGCAATGCAGCCAGCCGGGACTTGTCTCTTCGGTTGCCTCAGCTCAACAAGAACGTTCATGGCAAACTCCTCGCGTTAAGGCCGCGGGCCGGGGCCGCCGCACGGCGGCGGACCTGGCCGGACTATCGATGCCCAACTGTTTGAGCGAGCCGAACCGTTACTCTCACCCGCGCTGGCGCGCGATGCAAGCCGCGCGCCTCCCTTGAGCCCACGACTGCGTCATCAACGGGTCTGGCGTTCATCAGGACTCTCCGTTTACCCCCAACTGGAAATCAGCAAGAGCACATCAAGCACGTTCACAACTTGATCGCCGTTCAAGTCGGCTGAGCAGCTTGGCGGACAAGCGCCCCAGGCACCGATCAGGGCCAGCAGGTCAAGCACATCCACGCTGCCCGACCCATCGAGGTCGGCGAAGGAGCTAGCCGTGTAACGGATGGTGGCGTAGTCGAGATGGTTCTCGAATCCAAACCAGCCGTAGCCCGCGACGAAGACGTTTTGCACATCATCAACCGCGATGCGAATGGGGTAGTCACTGTGTCCCTGAGCATCGAACGGTTGCGTCCAGGCCAGGTCCCCGTCGGCTGTGTACTTCAGCGTGACAAAATCGACGTTCTCGTTCTGGTTGAATGCGAAGCCGGTGACGTAAGCATTTCCGGCCGAATCAACCGCCACATCGCGTCCTTGGGCCTGGGCGTAACCGCCGCGTTCAAGGTCTTGCCAGACCTCGGCGCCATTGGGCTCGTAGCGGATGGTGACGATGCTCTGCACGCCGCCTTCGGCGTCGATGTCGTCGCTTGTGCCGCACGCGACGACGCCGCCGGCCGGCGTAAGCGCCAGGCCGCGGGCGTAGTTTTCGCCGCTGGCGTTGCCGTCGTAATGGCGGTCCCAGGTCAGCGTGCCGTTGGAGCTGTACTGCGACGTCCACACGTGACAGAGATCGCCGCAGGGCGCGATCTGGCCCAACGTGTAGATCTGGCCGGCCGCGTTGATGGCCACTCGCCACCAGGTGCTGCAGTTGCTGCAGCTCTCGTGATCGCGCTGCCACAGCAGGTCGCCGCTGGCGCTGTACTTGACGAGGTATCCAAATGTGGTGGGGTTGAATAGAAAAGGCTGCGTGTAGCCGGCCACGACCGGGTTCTCATCTGGGTCCAGCGCCACCTGATAACCGTTGTCCCAGCGGTCGCCTGACTTGCCAATGATGCGATCCCAGAGCAGCACTCCGCCGGGAGAGTACTTGAGCAGCATGAGATCGAAGCCGCCTCCCCCGTCGAGCACCCACGCAGCGCCGGCGACATAGGCCTTGCCGGCGCTGTCGATAATGACATCGTTCGGCTGATTGTTATGGCCGGGCAGACGGTAGCGGTGCTCCCAGAGCAGGTTGCCTTCAGGGTCGTACTTCAGGGTCGCCGCGTCAACGATGATCTGTTCAAAAGGGGGTCCGGGGTCATAGTCATAGGACCAGCCGGTGACCAAGACGTTGCCAGCCGCATCGACTGCGACGGCGTTGGCTTGGGCGCTGCCGTTGGTTCCACCCAGACCATAGTTGCGCGCCCACATCTGCTGGCCGGAGTAGTCGTATTTCACGGTCGCGTAGGCGCGCGTGACCAAATCTGTGTACTCGAAGCCGGTGGTGTAAACGCAGCCGTCGCCGAGCGCGAGATCGGTCACTTCCTCCCAGGAGGAATAGGCGCCATTGTATTGTGCTACCCAAGCCTGTTGGACCTGTGCATGTGCGCACGGGATGCAGGACGCTGTAACTAATGCCCCTGCGCGAAAGAGGTTCCGATTGATCTGTGACTTGGCTGGTCGTGGGCGGAATGTCACGATGGTTCTCCTTTCTCGCACGTGGGTCGGTGCCCAAACCCTGAAATTGCCGAAACTGAATGGCACTTTCTTCGCGGGCGCACGCGAGTCCTTCGATGAGTCGTGTCGCTCAGGTTTCGCTTACAGCCAACTGCGGCTATTCGAAGGGATTAGGGTGGATTCCTAGTCAGGGCATGCCGAGACCCACAGCCTGCGAATGCTTCCCCGACGAGGCTCCAAGGACAAACCTGAATTGACTCAATCCCGGCCAACGCCGACAAACCACGTGTCAACGGCCTTAGGTTTCTGTTGACCCGGCACAACTGGTTGCAAGCGGTTGCGTGTAAACGTGGCAAATGCCGGGACGTTGCGATCACCCTTCCAGAGTTGCACCTGCAGTGCGCGATCCTCGATACCGGCAATGGCATCTGCCAGCGGCATGTTGCCTATGGTGAGCAAGCCGTCATTCAGCGATGCAGAGCTCGAAGGCTGCCAGCGCCAAGCGCGATCGTGTCTAAATTGGACAACTCCCCATCGGCATATCACTTTGTCGACATCGTCGTTTCCTGTCCAAGAAATGACGCAACCAAGATCTCGTGACTTGATCTTCAAGCCAGCGCAAATCGGTCGCGTCACCTCGAACGGCCATCAGACCCTTACTTTCAGCATCCAATGATTTGTCATCGCACTATTGAGCGGCTCGCCGCCCCGATCACTTCTGTTCCACAAGCATGCTGACCTGCAGCTCCACCCTCTTCAATTCGCGCGCGATCGAATATCGGATCATCATCAGCCAGAACCACAGCTTCATCATCATCAGCGCCCCATTTACGAACAAGAAGAGCGTCGCGTAGAGGATCATGTCGCGCGTTTCCAATGCCTGGAAAAACGATGTTGCGCACCAGATCATCGCGCCCAGGAATACCAGGCCGACAATCATGCTTGTGATCGTCATGAGGCGTTGGCGGCCCCGAAAATTGCTCACTGCCATTTCGATGATGCCTGGTTGGTCCAGGGGCTCATCGCGCAAGGCGTCCTTAATTTGCTGATCGATGTTTTTCATTGCGTGCTCCTTTCGAGAATGGATTTCACTTCGTTGCGCGCGTGATGAAGGCGCGACTTGACTGTTCCTTCGCGAATGCCCAAGGCTGCGGCGATGGTTTGGGTGCTCATATCCCTTCCGTAGCGCATGACCAGGATCGCGCGACCCTCGATCGAGAGTTGATCAATCGCCAGTCGCACTCGCGCGATGTCTTCGGCATCAGCGGGCGATTCTGCGCGAACATCGCGCTGCACCCGATCGGCGGCAC
>JAKEEP010000215.1 GCA_022616475.1 Phycisphaerales bacterium
AACGCGTAGCTGACAAAGTCCCAGACAATCAAGAAATAGGCGCTGATGCCCTTGTCAGAGATAATTCTTACTTCGCGATCTAATCGTTCCTTGATTCGTGGATCGTGCGGCTGATCTCCATAACGCCATTCCCATCCGGCTAAGCAGAGCTGTTGAAGTGCGTGATCGCACTGACGCTTGATTTCATCGTCAGTGAGTTCTGGTTCGAGAGAACGATCAAATGGCTCAATTGTGTATTGCGAAGAGAATTTGACAAACCAATCTGTATTGCCGCGATTCTCCGGCTTCAGTGATGCATCGGGATACGCCGGGATGTTCTGCTCTGCAGTCTTTCGAACAACTTTCACAAGCGGCGCATGATTGGCGCCGAAATTCAATTTGACATTGCATCGTTCGGCGATGCGAGCCGAGTTCTCGATCGCCTCGGGGACATCGGTGAACAGCGCGCTCATCTGCTGGGGAGATTTCACGTAAAGATCGCGCGAGTACTGGAGGCGGTTGGTATCGGTCTTGTTCTTGCCCATCGAGATGCAGCAGAGGCTGTCGTGGGTGTCGTAGTCCTCGGCGAGCAGGTAGTGGGCATCGTTGTCGGCGACCAGGGGCAGCCCCCCCACTTCGCGCGCCAGTCGGATCAACAAAGGATTGAGGCGCTCTTGCTCGGTGGCGTTGGTGCGCTGGAGTTCGACGAAGAAGCGCGGTTCGCCACGTTCGTTGGGCTTGAAGGTTTGGGCGTGCCAGCGTGCTTCTTCGAGGGCGGTTTGGTAGTGGGCCTCGTTGCCGGACTGTATATAAAGGAGAAGATAGTGAGCGATGGATGAGCCGAGGTGGCCGTTGATGGCGATGAGGCCATCGGCCCATTGGGCGAGGGTGGTCTTATCCATTCGCGGCTTGTAGTAGAAGCCGTTGATGAAGGAATCGCTGGAGAGCTTGAGGAGGTTGTGCCAGCCGGTTTCGTTCTCGGCGAGGAGGACGAGGTGGAAGCCGCCATCGGCGATGCCGTTAGGTTGTTTGATGGTGCGATCAGTCGGCGCGACGTAGGCCTCGATGCCGAGGATGGGCTTGACACCGGCGTCTTTGGCTTTGGAGTAGAACTCGATGGCGCCGTAGAGGTTGCCGTGGTCGGTGACGGCGACGGCGTTCATGCCGAGGGCTTTGATGCGCTCCAGGAGCGGGGTGATTTTGTTGCCGCCGTCGAGGAGGGAGTATTCGGTGTGGAGGTGGAGATGGGTGAAGGCGGAGGGTTGGCCGGCTGATGCGGCAGTTTCCTTTTCAGCGCTCATGGACATGGACGATAGGGGCTCCGTGCCTGATCTGAATGGAACCGCCAAGTTATCCCCCGATTGTACGATGGGGGCATCAGAGAGTGGTGTGGGCATTCTGCCCGCACAGTGTGGCGCGCGCACGGGCAGAATGCCCATGCCACTCCTTTCTAGAGATCCGCGGATTGGGTTTCCTGATCGACCAGGTCAGACCAGGCGCGGCGGAGTTGTTTAGTGACGTCGCCGACCTGGCCGTCGCCGATCTGCTTGCGCTCGATGGCGGTGACGGGGAGGACGCCCCAACTCGAGTTAGTAAGGAAAACCTCGTCGGCGTCGAGCAGGGCTTGGGCATCGAGAAGTTGGCGCCTGGTTTGAATGTCGAGGTTCTCGGCGAGCTCGATGATGGCGGCGCGGGTGATGCCGGGGAGGACCGGGGAGCGAACGGCGTTCGGATCTTCTTCACCGTGCGCGATTGGAGTCAGCAGCGAGCCGTCTTTGACCAGGAAGATATTGCTGACCGAGCCGGCGGAGAGGTGGTTAGAGATGGTGAGCCAGAGTGATTCGCCCGCGCGTTTGGCGGCGGCGAGCTGGAGAGCTTGGATGCGCGGCCAGTAGTTGATGGTTTTGTGGCCGGCCATGGGATGGAGGGGGTTGTCGCGCCCGTCGGCGATTGTGACCGTCACGCCCTTCTCGAAGAACGAATCGGGGTAGGTGGTTGGCGGCTGCGCGACGATCATGATCGTGGGGTCAACCTGACTTTGGCCTTGAGATTGAAGGAGGTTGAGGTTTCCGCCGGTGAGGGTGAGGCGAACGCGTGCGTTCTGAAGGTTGTTGCGTTTGAGGGTGAGATGGAGGGCATCGATCATGGGGTCGATGCGGAGGCGATCGGAGAGGAGGAGTTCCTTGGCGGAGCGGGCGAGGCGAGCCAGGTGCGCTTCGGGTCGGAAGATGGCGCCATGGCGCGCGAGCATGGTTTCGAAGAGGCCCACGCCGTGCTGAAAGCCGGCATCGAAGATGGAGATCGAGGCTTGGTCGCGATCGACGAAATGGCCGTTGAGCCAGACGAGCATGAGAGAAAAGTGCTGAGTTCTGAGTTCTGAGTGCTGAGGTTGGAGAACAGAGTTGGGAGACGCCTGGCTCAAGGCGCTGTTGGAACGAAGTAGCCCAGGATGAGGATGGCGTTGGGGTCGCCGGTGTGTTGGATGCGGAGGCCAAGCGATGCGCTGCCGGTCGTAACGGTCACGACGTGGGTGGCGGAGCCTTCGAGGGATCCGGCGGCCTGGACGTCGCCGGATTTGGCGTCAACCAGCAGCGTGGATGCATCGTGAGTCTCGCAGAGGCGCCTGATTGCCGCGGTGACCGCCGTTTGCGTGAATGAGTCGGGAGTTTTGACGATGGAAGCAGGATCTGCGCCGGTGCAGACGCCTCGAACCACGGCGGATATGGTCTGTTCGATCTCGCGATTGCGTTTGGTTTCGCGGGCCGAGGACCACAGCGCGATGGCGCCGCCCACCATGAGAACGACCAGCGGCATGAGGATGATGCGGCGGCGGCGGGCGGAGCGATCGTCGAGCATGGGTATAGTGTAGAGAGAGTTGTCAGTTGTCAGTTGTCAGTTGTTCGTTGTGAGTTGTGAGAAGGAGGCCAGGGATGAATATGGCGGCGTCAGCATCAACGCAGCGGCACAACATTGATACGGGTACGCCGTGGGAGGGCGTGGTTGGGTACTCGCGCGCGGTGCGAATGGGAAACGCGATTTATGTGACGGGGACGATCGCGGCGGATGAGACTGGTCGAATCATCGGCGGGGATGATCCCTATGCGCAGACGGTGGCGGCGATTCGCAAGATTCAGGCGGCGCTGCAACGGGCGGGTGCGGATTTGAGCGATGTGGTGCGCACGCGGATGTTCGTGACCAACATCGACGATTGGAAACAGATCGGCCGGGCGCACGGCGAGTTCTTTGGGCGGATCAGGCCGGCGACCACCATGGTGGAGGTGAGCCGGTTGATTGTGCCCGAGGCGCTGGTGGAGATTGAAGCGGACGCGGTGGTTGCGGAGTGAGGACGAAATGTCAAAGCAAAAGGTGCTTGTGAATCGGCTGCGGTATGCCATTGCTTTTGTGTTGGCGATTGCGCAAGGCGCGCTAGCGCAGACGCCATCGAGCCTGGGGTGGTGGCTGCCGGGCGAGCGCGAGGGTCAAACCAAGCTCGAAGCGGCCCTCAATAGCGTGCCGACGCCGGCGAGTTTGCGCGGCTTTCATGAGTTGCTGGGAGGCGAGCCACATATTGCGGGAACACCGGGCGATGAGCGGACGATCAAGCGGCTGGTTGATGCGTTTGAATCGATGGGCCTTGCGGTCCAGCGGCACGAATTTCATGCGTACATGAGCCGGCCTGTGGATGCGAAGGTGGAGGTGATAAACGGCGATGAGCGGGTTTCGCTGGCGTTGAAGGAAGAGCCTCTGCCGGAGGATCGATTCAGCTCTCACGAAGCATTGACGATCGGCTTTAACGCGTATTCAGCCAGCGGCGATGTGACGGCGGAGGTGGTGTACGCCAACCAGGGGACGAAGGCGGATTTCGCCAAGCTCAAGGAATTGAGCGTTGATGTGGCGGGCAAGATTGTGATCGCGCGGTATGGCGGAAACTTCCGGGGATACAAGGCGAAGTTCGCGCAAGAGACCGGCGCGGCGGGTTTGATCATCTATACCGATCCGGGGGACAGCGGCTATGGGCAGGGCGTGCCCTATCCGGAGGGCGGGTGGGCGAACCCCACGTGCATTCAGCGCGGATCGATCAATACGCTGGGTTATCCGGGCGATCCGTTGACGCCATGGGAAGCGGCGACCAAGGACGCCGAGCGATTGGATCCGGCCGAGGTTGCGTTGCCGCGGATTCCAGTGCAGCCGATCGGGTACGGCGCAGCGCGCGAGATCATCACGCGGATGAAGGGGCGACCACTGCCGCGCGCGCTGGTGAAGACCTGGCAAGGTGGATTGCCGTGCGCGTACCGGCTCACGGGCGGTCACGATCTCAAGGTTCGATTGATGGTGAGGCAGGAGCAGACGATCGTGAAGAGCGCGAATGTGATCGCGACGCTCAAGGGCTCGACCCATCCGGAACAGAAGGTGTACGTGGGGTGTCATCACGATGCGTGGGGGTATGGAGCGGCTGATCCGCTGGCGGGAACGATTCTGCTTCTGGAATCGGCCCGGAGCTTTTCTGAGGCGGCAAAGGACGGAATGCAGCCGGCGCGGAGCATCGTGTTCGCGGCTTGGGGAGCCGAGGAGCATGGCATCATCGGGTCAACGGAATTCTGCGAGGCGTATCGCGATGATCTGAGCCGCAACGCCGTGGCGTACATCAATCTGGATGCCGCGGCGATGGGGCGGAACTTCGGGGCGAGCGCCGCGCCGACACTCAAGCGAATCATTGCGGAAGTCACGCGCGATGTTCGGCAGGTTGATGCGGAGCCTGGCACGTTGAGCGGCAATGGAGCACTACGAAGCGTCTATGACGCATGGGCCGGCGACAAGAAGGAGGTGCATTTCGGCAACTTGGGCGGGGGGTCGGATCACGTGGGCTTCTATTGCCATCTGGGGATTCCATCGTGCGGTCTGGGGGCCGAGGGAGCCGAAGGAACGGCGTATCACTCCAATTACGACAACGTGCATTGGTATCAGCAGGTGGTCGGCGACGACTATCAGTCTGCGCTGATGCTGTGCCGGATCGTCAACCTGCTCGCAGGGCGGTTGGCCAACGGAAGCGTGCTGCCTTTGGACCCAGTGCGGTATGCGACGGATACGGATGTGCATCTGCAGGCGCTGATCGAGCGGGCCAAGGCGCTGAAGATGGAGGTCGAGTTCAGTGATTTGGATCGGAGCATCGATGCGTATCAGCGGCAGGCTGAAACCACGCTTGACCAGTTGGTGAGGTCGATCGATTCAGGCGAGCTGGGGCAGGAGAATCTGCGGCAAATCAACCAAGTGCTCTTGAGCCTGGAGCGCCAGTGGCTGGTTCAAGAGGAGGCAAACCGGGGAACCGGCGCGGATTGGTTTCGAAGCTTGTATGCGCGAAGCGATCCGGATTCAGGCTATGCGGCATGGATGCTCCCGGGGTTGAGAGGGGCCATCGAGGACGCGAATGTCGATGCGCTCTTGAAGGCGCGGCAAGCGTACGTGGAGGTGTTTGATCGCTTGAATGATCGAATGGGGGCCATTCAATCAATCTTGAACCGCCTCAACCGCTAGCGCGACCTCCGGAACCAAAGGCAGCTTTGCTATATCCGTTCTTTGCAGAACTCTGGGCCGGTAGGTTATGTGGAGCATGGCGTGGGGTTTGGGGCATTTTTGCCTTGCCTGTCTGGGCAGGTCGGACTATGTTGACAGTGGCTCCTGTACGCGAGGGACACGAGCCGTCACTCCTGCAGGAATCGCAGGCAGGACCGACATTCAAACGTATCGTGCACCGACTGAGAAAGGCCGCTGGCAACTGGCAACCAGGTCCGCCCGTAAGACATTTATCCAGCAACCTGACGATGGCGCTGGCAAATGGCGTTGCACCCGTCCAGAACCCAATCAAAGAGGAGAAGTGAAAGATGTCCAGAAACGTAACACTTGCTTTGAATCTGGCGTGCACGGTTCTCATGACCGCCACCCTGGCAATGGCTCAGGGAGAGGATGATGGTGGCATCGCGGGAGCGGGGATTCCAGATTTGAACGCGGTTCGCGTGGCAACGGGGGTGCCGACCGTGCTGTTTGCCACTGCTGCGCCGGGCGATTTGAATCGGCTCTTCCTGCTCGAGCAGGGCTCGGGTGGGACCGGGCGGATTCGGCTTTTGGATTTGACCACGACTCCGCCGACGTTGCAGGCGACGCCATATTTGTCAATCAGCGGGTTGTTCACCGGCGACGAGCGGGGATTGCTGGGGTTGGCGTTCCACCCGGATTTTGCCAACAACGGTTATTTTTATGTTTATTACACGCCTTCGGGGCTTAACGTCGTCGCGCGGTATCGGGCCAACGCGCCCTTTATGACCTCGACAAGTGCGGTCGCCGCGGGCACCGTGCTTCTGAGCATCACGGATCCGTTCTCGAACCACAATGGCGGTTGGATCGGTTTCCGGCCCGACGATACTGAAGGGTTGCTCTACATTGGGACCGGTGACGGCGGCAGCGCCAACGATCCGCAGGGCAATGGTCAGAACATCAATGCCTTGCTGGGGAAAGTGCTTCGCCTTGACATTGACGGGGCCGATGGCATTCCGGCCACTGACGACGATGACGGCGACGACGACGAGCCGGATTCGACCAACGGGTACACCAGCCCACCTTCCAACATCTTTTTTGGCAAAACGCCGGGGCGGGATGAAATCTGGGCTTACGGGTTGCGCAATCCTTGGCGGAACGCGTTTGATCGGCTGACCAACGATCTGTATATCGCTGATGTGGGGCAAAATGCGTGGGAGGAAGTGAACGTGACGCCGGCGGGCACGGCTAGCGGCTCCAACTATGGCTGGCGGTGCATGGAGGGCAACGCTTGCACCGGATTCACCGGCTGCACGTGCAATGACCCGGTGCTGACTGATCCAGTGCATGTTTATAGCCACGCCTCGGGCTGCTCAATTACCGGCGGCTATGTGTATCGGGGATCAGCGATCCCCGGATTGGAGGGAACGTATTTCTTTGCCGACTACTGCTCGAACCAGATTTGGACATTCCAATATGCGGGTGCGGTGAACCCGCCGATCAGCAATCGCACCGCTGAGCTGGCGCCGGGCGGCGGATTGAGCATCGTCTCGATTACCTCGTTCGGCGAAGACGCGGCGGGCGAAATCTACATCTGCGATCAGAACGGCGCCGAGGTGTTCAAGATCGTGCCGGCGCCGGCCAACGACATCTGCGCCAACGCCACGGCGGTCAGCGACGGCGCCTTCGCGTTCAGCACGACGACGGCCAACAGTGATGCGCTGGCCACGCACATATCCTGCGCGTTTGGCGCGCCGGCGACCGTTTTCAACGACATCTGGTACGACTACACGGCCACGTGCACCGGCACGGCGACCGTCAGCCTTTGCGGCGCCAACTTCAACTCGCGAATCATCGTCTACGGCGGTGCGGCCTGCCCGGTGGCTGCAACCGTCCCGATCGTGTGCAACGACAACTTCTGTGGCAACGCCTCGGAAGCAAGCTGGGCGGCGACCGCTGGCGAGCACTATCGGATTCGCATCGGCGGCTTTAATTTCGGCAGCGGGTCGGGCACGATGGTGATCAGCTGCGAGGCGCCGCCGACTTGCCCCGAAGACGTCGATGGCGATGGAACTGTAAACGTCGTGGATCTGTTGGCGGTGATCGCCGCCTGGGGCTCGGCTGATCCGGCGGCCGATGTGAACGATGATGGCACGGTCAACATCGAGGACCTGCTGCAAGTGGTCGGCGGCTGGGGAGATTGCCCGTAAGAGTTCGTCAGAATATTGAGTGTTGCTCGGAACTCCATCGGAATACCGGTGGAGTTCCTATTTTTGGGCGCCCGAAGCCCCGCAACGCCCGGCGAATGAAAGAAAAGAAGTTCGTGGTTGAGGTGAACGGCGCGTTGTCGAGTACGATCGCGACGGTGCCGGGCATCGAATTTCCGCTGAGTATCAACGTCGATTCGGCCGGATCGTTTGCGTATGCGGGCAACAGTGATGGCAGCAACCCGCAGATCATCGTGATCGATGCGGCAAGCAACTCGCAAGTTGGATCTGTCTTGCTGACCGCGCCGGCACGGGATACGCATTATTCGGCGGCCGACAACGTGCTCTATGCGGCGCTGAACGATGAAACGCTCGTGCGAATCGATGCGGCGGGGACGAGTTCGTTGGTGATTGATTCAACGGCGCTTTCGGGCGGGCCTTCCGATCTTGTGTTCAACGAAGCGACAAAGACCGCTGTCGCGGCGCAGCCCGTGGCCCGATGGCGTTGACATCGTGCATGTCGAGCCGGAGTCGGCTTGCCCGGCCGATCTTAACGACAACGGGACCGTGAGGGTGATCGACCTGCTGGCGGTGATCGGCAGTTGGGGGCCGTGCGCCAACCCGAACGATTGCCCGGCCGACATTGCGCCGGCGGGCCCGCTAGGTGACGACGTGGTGAACGTAGCGGATTTGCTGGCGGTGATCAGCGCGTGGGGTACGTGCCCCTGAGTTGCGCCCGCGGATTTCCTCGATCCGCCGACCACGTCGCCGCGGTGATATACTTGCGACCCTTGCAACGCGCCCGGAAAGCCGGGCACAGCGTTGACGGGCTAGTAGCTCAGTTGGCTAGAGCGCGCCCCTGATAAGGGCGAGGTCGGAGGTTCGAGTCCTCTCTGGCCCATTTCAACATGGTACAAACCCCTGTGGTTACAGGGGTTTGTGCGATTTTTCAGGTATTGAAGGTGCAGAATCCGGTGCAGTCCCCGTTGGCGACCCCGACCTAGCCAAAGTGATGAATGTTTGGCCGAAACTGCCAGCGGCGCTAAGGGTGGGCATTGCCGCGATGATCGATGCATGCACGAGTGGACCCAGCAAGCAGGGGTGATATCTCGTGAGGTTCCTGCCCCAATCGGCAACAGTTACCCAGCCTACATGAACGACTACTCCGCGTTTGGCTCTCGCCTGTTGGAAGGGCGGGGGCAAGCGGGAGGCAGGTTGCAATCTGGGTCGGAACCGAACACCACCAGAATCCTACGAGAAAAGTGGGGTCGCCCCCAAAGACGGCGCGGAAATGCGGCGCACTTTCCGACAATTCTGACGATGAACCCGCCCCGGCGATCCCCGCTGATCCCGACCTTGCAGCGCTTGTTGCCGCTTGGCCGACTCTTCATCCAGCAATCCACAGTGGCATCATGGCGATGGTCAAAGCCGCTCGCGCTTGAGCAATCGAGGCTGCGAGCGGTTCAGCCAGTCCTGCCGTACGCTGCTCTGCGAGTCAATGCGCCGGGACGTTTCCTTTTGGGGAAAGTCCAATTTGTGCAGCAATTTGTGCAGCAATTTCAGTTGGGTGTCATGCCCCCGTGCTTCCCCGTGCCGCGCAGGACAATGCCCCCCCCGTCACACGAGCTGCACAATTGCTGTCACAACTATTCCAGTCCCAACAGAAAGTGCAATGAGACAGCCGGATGTCGCCTTGCGCGAGGCTGATTGAAGTTCTGCGCCAGAGAGGGTTTGTCCGAGGCGTATGACGTACGCACGACCAACTGGGAATCCCAATTTGCCGCTGCTGTGCTCAATGATCTCAGTCTCTTGGAAGATCGTCTCTGGCGTAATCCTCCCACGGAATGCGGGAGAGTTCAGATTCGTTACCGGTGCGACCTGACGGATTTCGTGCACTTCAGAGGCGAGTGGATTTCCGTGTTGGTCGATGGCCTGAAGTCGCGCCCAACGTGTAGTTGGCTCAACGCCACCCAAAGGAGCGTAGTAGCCTCCATATGCATGCGCGTAGATCGTTGCGGTATAGCCTTTGCTCACAACACGACCTCCCACGCGTCAGTTTACCACTATTTTTCACGCAGCGCGACGTGCTGAGAATCTGGTACGCTGACAGCACTGGATGTCCGCTCTCCACGTTCAGTAGATCATCATCCTCGTCGGCTACGGTGAGGTGGATCGTGGCGAAGGTGAGGGGGAAATCCACCCCAACTCTACTAAAGAGAGGCTGACGCGACCGTCGCTCACGCCACTGCCGGTTTCTCGCCTCTCAGCAACGCAGCCACTGTTGGCCACGTTGCTGGGTACATCGGCTCCGTCGGACTGGCGGACCTTGGACGTGTCGGGGTATATTGACGCGTTGCCTTGATGAGCGCGTACGGCTTCTTCAGTTCCTTGGTGATTTGAAGCTCGGTCTCAACACCAGTTGCCTGGTGCGTCTGGTCGCCGCACAGAACGATCACGAAGTCCGAGTCCCTGATCAGCCGTCGGGCCTCCGGCACCCACTTGTCTGGAAGCGCCTGCGGGATGGAGTTATCCACGAACGTGAACGGGCATTTGGGGTCGGCAGCCTGCGTCACCAAGTTCTGCTTCACGTCCCTGTCTGCGATGTCGAAACTGATGAAGACCCTCGGCTTGGCCAAGCGACACCTCCAGGAGTTTTGCGCCGTATAATCGGCGGTCCGGTCGTTCCCGCCACCGATGATACACCGCGCGGTGGCATCTCGTTGGGAGGACGAGATCATCCGTTGGCGACAGGAACCCCATCGTGAATGCGATCCGTCGATACGGACACTGATTCAGGAGTAAGACAAATGGCGAAGAAGCGTGTATTCATCAGTTTTGACTACGACCATGACGCGGACGCGAAAAGGATGCTGGCCGGACAGGCCAAACTGCCTGACAGCCCCTTCGATTTCACCGATGCGTCGGTGAAGGATCATCTGTCCGGCGATTGGAAGGACAAGGTGCGCCGTCGCATGGACAACATCGATGTGGTGGCCGTCCTCTGCGGCCAGCACACGGACCGCGCCAACGGCGTGTCCGCCGAAGTCACCATTGCTCAGGAGAAAGGCAAGGACTATTTCCTCCTGCAAGCCTACTCGGACAAGACCTGCGCGAAGCCGACAACCGCCAAGAGCACTGACAAGATGTACAACTGGACCTGGCCCAATCTCAAAGCGCTCATCGGCGGTGGACGCTGACACATGGGCAACCAGCCCAAGCCGCAGTTGATCCGGCACACCAAAGAGACGTACGGCGAATCGTTCAAGGCTGATCTCTTTGCGCAGTACACCCATTACGTTGAGTCCGCCGAGAAGATCAGCGAGCGGCGGGTTGTCGCGAACAACTATCTGCTGACGGGGAACGCTTTTCTCGTGACGCTTTATGGCGTTGTCGCTGCCAGCAAATACAACTCGTATTGGACGATCCTCGTGCCGGTCGCGGGATTCCTGGTATCGCTGACGTGGCACAAGATCATCACGTCATACAAGGACCTCAACAGCGTGAAGTTCTTGGTCATCCACGAACTTGAACAGCAAATGCCAGCGGCGCTTTACGGCTACGAGTGGGAGAAAGCCCAACATGGCAAAGGTGCGGCGTACCGCCCGCTTTCGCACTTGGAGCGCTGGATTCCAGTTATCTTCATGGTTCTTTATGTGCTTCTCGCGGTGGTTGGTGGCCTTGGCCTTGTCCCCGAGGGCAAGCCAATCGACGTGACACGACCCGAGAGCGCAGCCACAGCCCCAGCGCAAAACCCATCCTAGAACGGCCTGAACCAAACCGGCTGCGGCATGCGTTTCGGCTTGCGCGGATGGTTGATGCGCCTCACGTCCGCTAAATGACGCTGGTACGTGCCGTTATCGCGCGTGCACCGAGCGTGCACATGCACGACAAACGTCTGCTACTGCTCGGCGAGATCATGAACGTCGACTTCGGAATCGAATTGCTTCATACTCTGGACAGCATCCGGCTCCGGATTCGTTGACTTCGTCCTCGCGTCAAAGTTGAAGTATTCACCGTCAGTAGTCCAACCAGTGCCCGTCAATTCAAATGCTGCAGGCAGCCCAGTGCGCCCTTCGAGAATTCCCTTGAATCGAAGTCGCCAGAAGCCACTTGAGTCGTACTCTGCCTCGGCAGTGCCCTCATTGAATTTACCCTTCTCTGGGTAGGCACCCGCAATCTGCATGCGCCCCTGGCCCGCGCCATCCAGCCACCCGCCTGATTCACCTATCGGCCACAGCGATACGTGCGACAAATAGATTTGCTTGACGTCGAAGTCTTCTGAGGTAAGCAAGATTACCAAGTCGATTTCGATTGTACCCGCAGAAGCTTCATGGATTTGACACGACTCAACCGCTGCTTGCGCTCGAAGCTGGTCCATCTCGTTGACAACGATGCCGACCGGAATGGACACCGCCTCATTGCCGGCTGAATCGATCGCTCTTGCCCGACATTCAAAGTAACCCAACGACGCCAGTACGACCTTTTCTCCGGGAGGAACCCGTTGATTCCCGCATTCAATTGTCACGATGGGATTCGGATCATTGTCATCGGCAACTCGTACCGTCGGAAGGATCGCCGTACCGGGCCTAACTTGCAAAACGCCATTTTCAAGCCGCTTGCTGGTCGTTTCGATAGTCAGGCTGATCGACGGCGGTGTATCAATTTGGCCGAGCAAACTCTGCAACGAGTTCACCGGCCGAATCGCAACCCACACGACGAACATGGTCGCAGCAGTCACGCCGGTAAGAATCAGCAACACAGATTTCAATGGCTTTCCACGCACGATCATCACCAGGATTACGGCGGCACAATGATCTCTATGTCAATCGGTGGGACTTCGCATCCCGTAGCACTCGGATCAACATGCAGGTTGAGAGCTGAGCCACCTACGCTTGCAGTAGCCCAAGCGTAGGGATTGAAAATGTACCCGTCAGCCCAAACCTGAAGACCGGCGCTCGTCGAGAAAATGACATACACGCTGCATGTCTGCACAACGCAGTTTAGGTCGTCAGAGAAAACTTGAGCTGCTGGGGGGTCGCCTGTGGTCACTGGGATTGGAATGGGGAGTTCCGGGATTTGAACGTGCTCCTCGTCATAGCCAACCGCAACACCACCAATAGCAACAGCTTCCCCACATGGTGCCGTTACGGAAATCTTCCCACCTGCGGCCGCGTGCCCCGGCGGGTTCACTTTCGCCCTAGCTTTGAAATGAGGTTGGGCAGTGATCGAGATCTCGCAGTCAAGGCAACAATCTGCCGGTTCTAGCCAGATCTTCAACCTGCCCCCGCTGGCTACGGCCTCTGCGGTTCCTTGACCACCAAAGCAACCATTGTCCACAGCCTTTGCGGCTCCCTCGATAGAACCGGGAGTCGCCCAGAGATCGATGGCCCACCAACAGCCTTCTAGGGCGCTCCCATCATTGGCATGCACCCAATCAACTGGCTGAAAGGACCATTTCGTTTTCCATTGACAGGGAGGAGGCGGGGGAGGTGGAGGCGGGGGGGGCGGCTCCGGGTCTATGCAGATCAGGCCCCCTGCATCCAGCGTTTGAATGGGATTGGGATCGACCACGTTCGGCGTCGAGGCAAAGAAGTCAAAAGCACCAGGTTGGCCATGTTTGCCGCTTCCGGTCAATTCAAGCGCAACAGGACACGATGACAGGTTTTGTGCGAACTCGGCAGCAAATTCCAACGTCCAGTAGCAGTTCTCGTAATCCGCCTGTGCTGATTCGTATTGAAATGATCCTGGTGTCGGAAACGCACCAAGTATCGTGACTGGTCGCGTGTTCATCCACGCGCCGTTTGAATCGACTAACCACAGACCCACGGTGGCAAGGTTGATATCTCTCACATCGAAATCATGGCTGGCCAACAAGATAGTCCCTATGACGCCCGCTGTGCCTTGCCCACCGCTAATGCACTGAAAATCATCCACAACTATGACTGCCGAAAGGTCGAGTCGCTGTCTGATCTCGAACAACTGTGTTGATTCACGAACGTTTCCAGAACGATCGGTGGCCCTGACGCTCAAGGTGTGCATCCGAGTTGACGTAACGGGTGTCCCCGATACGTATGCTTGGCCATCCAGGAATACCTCAATGAGCGGGTTCGGATCGCACGTATCAGATACGCTTATGGAAGGCGTGACCGACACAGGCGCAACAAAGTATGTGAGGCCCGTGGCGGATTGTCGCTGTGGTCCGGTCGCCGTAAGTTGCACCGTCGATTGTGGAGCCGTCGCGTCCACCAGGCTAAGGGAGTATCGACATCGTGCCGTGTGGCCATTTGCATCGGTTCCGATCACGTCCACATACACAATTTGCGGGCTAGAAAAAACTGTACCAATGGCAGGAGTCTGGGTAGTGGATACGGCCAAAGGATAGGCTGGATTGACAAGCCGCGGCTTGAGATCGTGCATGGTGAATTGCCCC
>JAKEEP010000216.1 GCA_022616475.1 Phycisphaerales bacterium
CACGGAGTACGCCTTGAGCGACACCGGATCGGGGGCCCGGAGTGGTATGGAGTCAGTCATGCGATCAAGCTGGCGAATTGGCGTGCTAGGTGGAGTCGCGGCCTACCAGCTCGCCGCCACCGCGGCATTGGGAGAGCCGCCGCAGCCCGCCACTGTCGCCGCCGAGTACGCGCCCGTCATTGCTGCCCTCCAGCGAGAAGTACCGCAACTCTTGGCCGACAATCATGTGCCCGGCGCGGCTATAGCACTTGTCGATGACCAGCGTGCGGTGTTCGTCGGTGGCTTTGGGTCAACGGACGGCACTGGCGAAACGCCGATCACCGGTGAGACCCTGTTCAGTGTTCAATCGATTTCAAAGACCTACACTGCCACGGCCTTTCTGATTTTGGCGGATCGCGGTCTGGTCGGGCTTGACGCATCGGTCCCGGCCGATTCCGCGCTGGAAACAACCTCTTGGAGTTCGCTGGTGATGTGGAGGGTCATCCTGTCGAGCTTCGCGAGACGGGGGATGGCGGCTTGATGTCGTTTGTATTCTCACACGGTCCCAACGAGGCCTTCGGTCCCGATTCCCCAAGTTGGTCGGACTATCTCGGCGCGTACCACGCGACGGCCTACGGGCTGGACGACGATCGTTTGCTCACGCTCCGCAACGGGCACCTATTCTGGGCGAACCGGTTCAAGCTGAGGGAGTTCAAGCGCGGACTGTTCTTCACCGCCGACGGCGATTCGCTTCAGATCACGAACGACGGCCTGCTGTGGGGAAACCGCGCCTACTCACGGGCATGCCCCTCCCCCCCGCCGGATACACAGTGGCCCGGCGCGACATGGACCCGGTGCCCGAACCCTGAATCGCTCGGATGGTCATCGGAGAAACTACAGCGCGCCAGGCAGTACGCGGACTTCATCGACACCGCCGCGGTCATGGTCATCGTTCGCGGTCAAGTGCTCGCGAACTGGGGCGACACCACCACGAAGTTCATGGCCCACTCGATGCGCAAGAGCCTGGTGAGCGGGCTGTACGGGCCCTTCGTTGCGCGAGGCAAGATCGATCTGGAGAAGACGCTGGGCCAAGTCGGCATCGATGACCATCCGGATCCCTTGACCGGTGGCGAGCGGGCGGCCACGATCCGAGATCTCCTGCGATCACGATCGGGCGTGTACCACCCCGCAGCGCTGGAAACCCCGGACATGGCGATCGGCCGCCCGAAACGGGGCAGTCACCCGCCAGGGTCATTCTGGTGGTACAACAACTGGGACTTCAATGTGGCCGGCACCGCATTCGAGCGGGAGACGGGCGAGAGAATCTTTGAATCGTTCAAGACACATATCGCCGCACCGCTGCAGATGGAGGACTTTCAGGCCGGCGATGGCGACTACATCGCCGGCACCGAGTCGATCCATGTCGGTTACCCCTTCCGGATGTCCGCGCGCGACCTGGCGCGATACGGCCTTTTGTTCCTGCGCCGGGGCCAATGGAACGGCACTCAAGTCATCTCCGAGTCGTGGGTCCAAGAGAGCACAGCGCCGCACTCCAGCACCGGCGTCGGTGGTTACGGGTACATGTGGTGGGTCGAGACCGACGGAAACGGGTTGCCCGGAGTCACATTGCCCCAGGGGACATACTGGGCCTGGGGAACACGCGGCCACTACCTCTTGGTGATCCCCTCATGGGATTTGGTGGTGGTCCATCGCGTCAACACCGATGAGAGTGAGCGTGAGGTCACACACACAGAGAGTTCGGCCGCCTGCTCAAACTGATTCTTGAGGCCCGCGATCCCGGCAAGCTTCGTTGAGTTTTCGCAATGTCATGGGCTAGCTGTCTTGCGCCGCCCGTTCGCGGATTCCCGCAACAACACATCCATCGCCGCGCGGCGAAGCGGTTCGGTCAAGGTGTCGTTCCCTCGCAATTCTCGCTCGACGGATTCGATGTCGGTGGAGCGCTCGAGCAATTCAAGAGCGATCGGCTCAGCCCGTGCGAGCAGCTCCTTTCGAGCTTGCCGGGCCCGAAAACGCTCGGCGGCAGACTTGATCTCCCACAGCCGGGCGTTGCGCTCGAGCGACCCTGACGCCAATCGCATCCCATCAGGACTGACGGTCACCGTGACAATCGCATACTCATGTCCGCGCAAGGACGCCACCGCATCGCCAATTTCAGGGTCCCACAAGCGCACAACACCATCGGCGCCGCCGGAAATGAGCCGCCTGCCATCAGGCGTGAAGACGACGCTGGACACAGCCGCCGAATGCACCATGGTTCTGAGAAGTTCGCCGGTGGCGAGATCCCACAAACGAACTGTCTTGTCGTCGCTGGCCGATGCCAGCAATGTCTCATCAGGGCTCAGCGCCAATCCAATGATTCCCCGAGGATGTCCGCGGAACTCGCGCAGCAACTCGCCCGTGGATGGATTCCAGACGCGAATCATCTGATCCATGCAGCAGGTGATCATCCGGGAACCATTGGCGGTGAACACGATCGAGCGCACCGCATAGTCGCTGTGCCTCAGTGTCCTGATCATGTTGTGCTTCCGAACATCCCAGAGCATGACCGTGCCGTCGTCTGATCCCGACGCCATCATTTCACCGTTTGGATGAAACACAACAACGTGCACCACGCTGGTATGCCCGCGCAATCTTGCTTCCAAACGGCCAGCTGTGGTGTCCCACAAACCCACGGTGTTGTCGAACGATCCCGTGGCGAGCCGCAGGCCGTCAGGTGAAAACGCAACTGAATAGATTTCGCGCTCGTGCGCTCTCAAGACGGCGATCTCGGTGGCTGAATCCGCATCCCACAACCGCGCGGTGTGATCGCCAGACCCCGTCGCGATGCGTGTGCCATCGGGGCTGAACGCCACGCAGAACGCCGCTTTGGTATGTCCGTAAAGCACATCAATGCCTGTGGCGATCGATGCATCCCACAGGCGGATTGAATCGTAACGCGCGCACGATGCGATCAGTCGGCCATCGGGGCTCCACGCAGCCGAACTGATTGGCCCCGTGTGCCCGTGGGCAACAGCGGTCTGCACGCCGCTCTCGGCATCCCAGAACCGCAACGTGGCGTCCTCCGAAGCGCTGAGAATCCACTGTCCATCGGGTGAGTACATCACCTCAGCGATTTGATCGCGGTGGTTTCTCAGTGTTCTCAATTCGCGGCCGTCGGCCACATCCCACACGCGAATCGTTCTGTCGAGCGATCCGGTGGCCAATCTCGAGCCATCCGGGGAAAAACAAAGATCAGTGATGTTGCCTCGATGGCCCGAAAGCAGCAAGGGCTCTCCCAGCAAGGGCCAGCGCCAAATTCGCACGATTTTGTCTTCGCCGCCCGTGGCGATCATCGTTTGATCAGGGCTGAACGCAGCGACAAACACTGCGCTCTCATGAACGATCGGAGTTCCGACAGCTTCGCCAGTGTGAGCGTTCCAAACCTTGACAGTCTTGTCGGGTGATGCGGTCAACACAAGCGATCCGTCGTGGCTGAACGCCGCTTCTGAAACGAACGTATCGTGTGCGCGAGTCGCGAATTTCAGATCGAATGACGCGGCGTCGAACACGCGCAGATCACCATCTTTGCCCGCACACGCCAGCGATCGGCCGTCGGGACTGAACACGACGTGGGAGAAATCATCCTTTGCGGCGCCCAGCGTGTGAATGATGCTTCGTGAATTGAGGTCCCAGATTCGAACCTTCCCGTCGAACTCAGCCACTGCCAACAATCGTGAATCCGGCGAAAGCGACAGGGTTCGAGATCCATTGGTTGGAGATTTGAGAACCGCGTAACTTTTGTCGAGTTGGCTGTTGAAATGCTTCCACTCCCACGTCTGGCGGTGCGCGGAATCGACCGCGCGAAGCCGTGATTGCGCGGTGGCCACGTCCTGCATCGCCAAGGCCGTTTCCGCGGCGGCAAGGTTGGCCAGGTATGCCGAGCGCTGCGCATTGGAAGCCTCAGACTCTGCCAACAGCCTTCGCCTCTCCGCGAGCCCGGTGGCTTCCTCCGCAAGGCCTTGCGCGATCTTCGCCTGAATTGCAAAGATCATGCTCACAACCGCGCTTGCCAATAACAGCAGCGCCACCACAGTCGTCACGCCCACAAACCTCTTGTGGCGCGATGCGAACTTCTTGAACGTGTAGAACGCGCTCGCGCGGCGCGCCACAACAGGTTCGTCGCTCAAATAGCGACGGATGTCGGCGGCGAACTCGGCCGCCGATTGATAGCGCTGACTCGGATCCTTCTCGATCGCCTTGCTCACGATCGTGTCGATGTCGCCGCGGAATGTGCGGCTGATGGCGCTCAAACGCGTCGGGCGATCCTCAAGAATTCTTCGCGCCGCCTCTGGGATTGAACGGCTCGACACGTCCAGCGGCAAGCGGCCGGCCAACAACTCATACAGGATGATTCCCAGCGCATAGACATCCGACCGCGTGTCGATTTCATCGGGCGCGGCCTTCACTTGCTCGGGACTCATGTACGCCAGCGTGCCAATGATCTGCCCCGCCGAAGTGCGCATCGAGGTCAGGCGCACATCATCATCCGTCGCGCGCGCGACACCGAAGTCCAGGATTTTCGGCTGCCCGTCAATCGCCGAGCCTGTGGCATCCTGATCCACTGGAGGCTTCTCCACGACAAGGATGTTCGCGGGTTTGAGATCGCGGTGAATCACGCCGCGGTGGTGAGCATGCTGCACCGCGTCGCAAACATCGGCCATGAGGCGCATGCGCGACTTGGTGTTGAGATCGTGCGCGCTGGCGAACTCGATCAACGGGCGGCCGTGAATCAGCTCCATCGCGATGAACGGCTGCACGCCGTGGCCGAAGTCCGCCACGTCGGCCTCGAAGATCTGTCCGATGCACGGATGGTGCAGGCGCGCCAGCATGGTCGCTTCGGCTTCAAAGCGGCGATGCATCGCCGACGTGAGCAACGCGCGCCGGATCAGCTTCACTGCCACGATGCGCTTCGTGCGCTCCTGACGCGCGCGATACACCACGCCCATACCACCCTGGCCGACGACGCCCAGCAGCGTGTACCCGCCTGCACAGGGCTTGGGCGGGAGTTGATCCATCTCGCTTGCGCGCCTCACCGCCGGTCCTATGTTCAGCGCGGCGCGGTCGAGCAAACCGTCGGGCCCGTCATACTGTGCCAGCAATGATTCAACTTCGACGCGCAGGGCCGAGTCGTCGCCGCAGAGCCGATTGAATTGAATCGTGCGTTCGCGCGAATCCAGATCAATCAGTTCGAGGAAGATCTTCTCCGCGCGACGTTGCAGGTCAGCATTCGTGCTCATCGGTCAGCGCCGACCTTTCTGCAACTTCTCCAGCGATCGCCGAGTCCTGACGATTGAGCTCGCGATGAAGCCACGCGCGCGCATAGCTCCAGTCGTTCTTCACCGTGGCCGGCGAAATGCTCAGCGCGGCTGCGGTCTCCTCCACGCTCAACCCCGCAAAGTAACGCAGCATCACCACCCGGCACTTGCGCTCGTCGTATGCCTCCAACCGGTCCAGCGCTTCATCAAGAAACACCAGATCCTCCGACGGCGGCTCGGCAACCAGCGATTCATCATTCAATTCCAGGCGTTCGCGATCGCCACCGCGCTTCAGGCGCAGCTTGTGCCGCGCCCGATCGACCAGGATCCGCCGCATCGCCGTCGACGCCGCCACGAAGAAATGCCCGCGGTTGTCCCACTTGCCATCCGAACCCACCAGCCGCAGATACGCCTCGTGCACCAGCGCCGTGGGTTGAAGCGTGTGATCAGGCCCTTCCCTGGCCATCAGTGAACGCGCCAGTTCTTGCAACTCGTCGTACACCAGCGGCAACATCTCCGCGGTCGCGTGTGAGTCGCCCGCGCTCACCGCCTGCAGAAGCATCGTCATGTGTTGCTTCGTTGGTGTGGTCATGTCAACCCGATGAGCCCAGAAGCCGGCGCGCGACTCATCAAACCGCCATTGTCGCATGACACCGGCTCGATGACAATCACCAACGCGCCCCACGCTCCGGTCATCAAAACGAGAAAAAGGTCCCCGGGAGTTTGGGGACCCTTTCAAGAGAAGTTGAGCGCCGCGCGCTGCTCTCACGGGCACTGACCCCAGTTGCTGATCACGCCCAGCAGATCGTCCACATCGATGATGCGGTCGTCGTTGGTGTCGGTCACGCACACATCGCACGGACCCCACGCGGTGATCAGCGCCAGCAGGTCGTCCACATTCACGACGCGATCGAAGTTGAAATCGCCTTCGCAATCGAGAACCACCGGATCGTCGGTGAGCTCCTCGGGATCGATATTGACGAAGCCTGGCCCAACGTGCACGGCCGGATCGAAGTTGGTTCGGCTGCGGCTGACGCGCAACAGCTTGCCGATCTCAAATCCCGCAAAGTACGGGTTCTCGACCATCATCCACTGGCCGCTCAGCGCGCTGCGCTCGAACTCGAGCGCCTGGCCGTTGCTCGTCACGAACAGGTGGCCCGCATCATCGAACTCGATGCTGGTCGGGATTTGGCCCCCAGGCAGCTCGATGACTTCGGTGATGAGCTGGCCCTCGTCGTTCACCAGGAAGCCGTGAAGCTTGGTTGACTTGCTGCCAGCCAGCCAGATCTTCTTGTCAATTGGGCTGATCGCCATCGACAGCTCGCCCAGCACCTCCATGTCTTGCGGAAGCTCGACCGTGGATGAAGGCGTGATCAGCGGCAACCCGGCGCGATAGCGGTAAATGTTCCGCACATCGTCCGACACCAGCACGATTTCATCCGCCTTGTCATCGAACGTCATGGCCTTGCACGGAGAAGGCGGAAGAACGCTGCCAAGCACACGCTGCTCTTGGGGCGCATCGAGATCCAGGCAGATCAGCTTGTCGGGCGCCAACGCGTACAGCTCGCGCTTGCGGCCGAACTGAAGCTTGGATGGATCGCCAACGGCCCCAAGAAGCTGTCGCACTTCGCCCGTCAACCCATCGAGGAACTCGATCGTCGGATCACCGACTTCGCCATTGCGAATGAACACCACGCCTGCGTGGTCAGGGTGCAGCACCAGGTCGGGGATGCCTCCCTGCGCTGCCACTTCATACGTCTTGCTTGGATCGCCCACAGCGCCCAGGAAGAACGAGGGCTTGATGATCTTGATCTGATACAGCGCGCCTGATTGCGTGAAGGTCAAGCCGTATTTCAGCCCGACCGACACGTACTTGTCGATTAATGCGATCTTGTCGTCACCCGACGAGAGCGGATACTTCAACGCCGTCATCGGCCGAACCCACACAGGGTTCAGCGAAAGCGCTGTCACTTGCTTGGCCGAATTGAACACGCGGTTGCCGAAAGGCGATTGATCGTACCACCAGTTCGCGTTCATGCTTGCATCCGGGTCATCGGCCGGGTCGCGCACGGCGATGACAAGATTGTCGCCCGAGCGAACCGCCTTGCTGAGCGTGACAACGTGCCCGCCTGTTCGCGCGCCGACTTGCGGTGCGCCAGGACCGATGTCGCCAAGATACTCATACCGGCCGTACGCAAACGCCACGATGTTTCCACCCAGCGCCGACTGCGTCATGTTCACGATCGTCGGGCAATAGAAACCGCTGGCGTAATAGGAGCTGACATTGAAGATCGCCGGATTCAGCCAGGCCGTGGCGCCATCCACGAAGCCTGAGCCGCCGGTTCCGCCGGTCGGCGATGTGCCCATCAGTGCGCCCATCGCGAAGATCGCGCTCCCCGCATCGTTGTACTTCGATTGCGACTGCCAGTACGCAGCGCCGGGCGCCTGGAACGCATACCCGTGA
>JAKEEP010000217.1 GCA_022616475.1 Phycisphaerales bacterium
CCTTCGGTCAGGACGCTGGTGTGCAACTCCGTCAGCCCAGCCGTCAAGTAGTGATCCGGAACCCTCCGCTCATCAAACTCATAAAAGACCAGCTTGCCCGAATCAGGCGACCACCAGATCGCCTCCTGCTGATCGAGCTCTTCGCCATAGACCCAGCTTGCCGTTCCATACCGGAACTTCCGGTCTTCACCGCTAGTGACCGTGGTTGCATAATCGAAAAGAGATGAAAAGAGAGAAAAGGCGCCAGGCGCCTCTTTCGGCTCCAGCACCACGTTGTAGTCCTTGCAGACCGCTACCCATTTGCCATCGGGCGATTCCTCCCGGTCGCGCTGCCGGCCTCGCGCCGGGCGCGAACGACGCTGCGGCCGCGTCTGATTGCCTTCCCGTTCACCCTCTGCGCTTGGCGCAATGTGGATACTCGCGCCGTCAGCCAGATCAACGCGGTATCGCTTGCCGCTTCGGCTGTAGCTCATCGATGATCCATCTTCGCTCCATTTCACATTGCTGATTCGTCCCCCGACCGCAAGCTTGTCCATGCTTTCGGAAACAAGCTTGAATCGTTCGTCACCGGATCGCTCGACCACTGGCGTGCTCGCGCATCCCGCCAAGGCCGGCGCAAGCATCACGACCGACAACCAGGTGTTCATCGTGCGACATCTGCTGCTGGCCACGTCTCAGCCCACCCTCGCCGCGGCCTGAAACAGCTTCATTCGAGCATCGATATCCGATCGTTTGATCTGGGCCAGGCGATCCAATCCGTACGATTCAATGGTGAAGCTCGCGGTGACCGTTCCCCACGCGATGGCCGTTTGCAGCGATTTCACATCGGTGCGACTCACCGATGCCAAGTACCCCATCATACCGCCGGCAAAGCTGTCGCCCGCTCCGGTTGGATCGACCACCTGATGAAGCTCGGCGGGGTACGCAGGCATCGTCGCCACACCGTCGCGGTGAACGAGAATCGCGCCGTGCTCGCCCTTCTTGTTCACCGCAAACGCGGGGCCCATCTCCAAGATCCTCCGGCATGCCGTTACAGCATTCGACACCCCCGTCAACTGCTCGGCCTCGGAATAGTTCAACACCACCCCGTCAACTTCCTTCAACAGCTGTTCCAATTCCTTGCGGGCAATCTTAATCCACAAATCCATTGTGTCGGCCACCGCCAGCCGGCGCTTTGGAAAGTGTCGCAGGAACTCCAGCTGCACGGCGGGATGCGTGTTGGCCAGGAAAATGAAATCGCTGTCGGCGTATTCTTGCGGAATCGCCGGCGGCTTCTCATCCAGGACGCCTAGGTGCGTTGACAGGGTTTCGCGATCGTTCATGTTCGCCTTGTACCGACCGTGCCACGCGAACGTCGTCGAGTTCGCCCGCACCTCCAGCCCCCTCAGATCAACATTCTTGAACCCTCTGAGCACAGACCGATGTTTTTCCGGCCAATCTCTTCCCACCGCCGCCACCACCCGCACCGGCGCGTGAAACGATGCCGCCGCCGCAAAATAGGCGCACGATCCTCCCAGGACGCGCTCCGCTCGCCCGCTGGGCGTCTCAACCGTGTCGATCCCAACCGTCCCCGTCACCAAGAGTGGCATGGCGGCGGAGTATACCCAACATGTATCGCCGGGCATGCCAGGCGCTTCGCATCGCTGTTACATTTTTCATCCGTGGATCAACTCGTCAAATTCGTCCAACAACGCTTCCGCGCCTTGGCCGATCCGCGCAAGGCCAAGCCCATGGCCGCGTACATGAAAACCGAGATGCCGTTCTACGGCATCCAAAAACCCGACCGCCTGCCGATTTATCGCGAGATCAAATCGCGCTTCGTATTTAACACACGCGCCCAGTACTCCGCCGCAATCCTCGGCCTATGGGAACAACCTCATCGCGAGGAAAAGTACGCGGCTATCCACCTCGCTCGCATGCACCGGAAGTACATCACCCCTGCCTCGCTGCCGCTCTACCGCCGGCTCATCATCGAGGGCGCCTGGTGGGATTTGGTCGATGACGTCGCGATTCGCCTGGTCGGATTTGTGCTCCTTCATCATCGGCCCCACACGTCAAAAAGGGTCGAACGGTGGATCGACGACTCCAACATGTGGATTCGCCGCACTGCCCTAATCTGCCACATCGGGCACAAGGGCGAAACCGATGAGCGTCAGCTCTTCGATCACTGTCTTCGCCGGGCCGATGAACGTGAGTTCTTCATTCGCAAGGCCATCGGCTGGACGCTCCGGGAGTACGCCAAGACAGCCCCGACCAAGGTCCGGCGGTTCCTTCAGAAGCACGAATCCCGGCTCTCCACCTTGAGCTTTCGCGAGGCGGCCAAGCACCTCAACCTTGCCAGGCGTACACGGGTATAAACGCGGCATGGTGGTTCGCGCAGAGATCGGGTACGGAATTCGCCCACAGACAATTTCCCTCAGGTTTGCCGGTTTTCGCATTACACTGCATCCTTGTCTTACATCCATCCACAACGGCGCCGATTCTGAGCAGGCCCGCACAATGGGAGACGACCTGTCATGAACTCCAACGGCACGCTCGCCGCTGCTTTGGCGGCCTCGCTCGGACTGCTAGCGGCTTCGACACCCGTCACCGCAGAGCACACCATCAGTCACGTTTCGTTTCCCGATCTTTTCCAGCCGCTCGACGGTGATTCCGATCACGGATTCCGGCTGCAAATTGATCAGAAGCGCCTGGCCGAACTGCTTGCCTCCGATCGACCGGTGGAAATTCAGTTTCCTGTTTCTGTCAACCGGTCGCTCGCGCTCCAGCTTCGCCCCTTCGACATCGTGACGCCGGAAACGAAGTTCTTGCAGGCCACGCGCACCAACCAAACTCGACTCGCTCCTCCGTCAATCACTCTCTTTCGTGGAGAGATCGCCGGCGACCCCGGGTCGCACGTCTATCTCTCATTCATGAAGACTGGCGCAGCGAACGGATTCATCCGGTCAGGGTCCGGTGTGTCGCTCGAATTGCTCACCGTGCGCGAGCCCGGCCAGCCAATGGCTGTTCTTGTTCGCCCCGCCGCCACATTCCTGCCCGGCTTCGACCAACTTTGCATGACCATCCTTCCACCAGCCGATGGCGGCATAGCGGGCGGATCTCCCCCCGATCCAGCGCGAGGAGTGCGCGTGCTCACCGTCGCCATCGATGGCGACCAATCGTTTACCAATCTCTTCGAGAGCACCGATGAGGCCAACGCCTACATCGTTCAGCTCATCGGCGCCGTCAGCGACATCTACATCCGCGACTGCAACTTCAAGCTCGTCCTGGGCTTTGCGCGGCTCTGGCCTGACGGCGGCGAGCCGTTCAGCGCCGATGACCTGGGCGGCTTTCGCAACTACTGGATCTTTAACGAAGATCTGACCGGCCTCAATCTCGTTCACATGCTCAGCGGCCGCCGCGATCTGCCGTATGGCGGGGTCGCCTACCTCACCAACGGATGTAGCGACTTTGCCTTTGGAATCGATGGGTTCCTGTTGGGAGGGTTCCCCGCACCGGTGGAAGCCCCGAATCTCAACAACTGGGATGTGGTTGTGGTCGCTCATGAAATCGGACACAACCTGGGCACGCCGCACACCCACGACCTCGAGCCGCCGATCGACACCTGCGCCCAGGGCACCGACGAGCGCGGCACCATCATGAGCTACTGCCACACCCGCATGGGCGGCCTGCTCAATATTGACATGCGCTTTCACGCCGGCACCATCGACATCATCGTCGAGAGCAATCCCACCGGCGGCTGCCTCTGGCACGACTGCAACGGCAATGGCCAGAGCGATCTCGATGATATTTCCGCAGCCCGAAGCTTCGATGTCAACGCCAACTCGATCCCTGATGAGTGCGAGGATTGCAACGCCAACGGCATTCTCGACCCCGACGAGATCGCCGGCGGCCTCGCCGACCTCAACGTCAACGGCATTCCCGATTCCTGCGAGCCCGATTGCAACACCAACAAGCAGCCCGACGCTTGGGAAATTGCTTTGAACTTGGCCGACGATGCCAACGGCGACCTCATCCCCGACTCCTGCCAACCCGATTGCAACAACAATGGAACGTTTGATTTTGTTGACATTGCCGATGGCGTTGAAGTTGACCTCGATCGCAACAGCGCGCCCGATTCCTGCCAGGATTGCAACAGCAACGGGCTCCCCGATTGGCTCGACGTTGGCCGCCAGTTCAATCTCTTTGTCGGTCAAACTTCAAGCTCGGTTCGCGAATATCACGCGGCCAGCGGCGTGTTGATTGACGATGTCGGTTTTGGGCAGGTCGATGGCGCCTACGACGTGACCTTCGGATCTGATCGCCAACTCTATGTCGCGAGTTTCAACGACAACCGCATCGTCCGCATCGATGTCGATTCCGGCTCCGCCAGCGACCTTGTCGCACCAGGCTCAGGCGGACTGGTCAACCCCGTCGCTCTCACTTTCGGACCCAATGGCAACCTCTTCGTCATCAGTCAGGCCCTGGACTCCAACGTCATTCAATACGACGGCCAGACCGGCGCCACGATTGGGACCTTCGTGAGTGGCCATTTAGGAATGGCTTGGGACCTTACATTTGGGCCCGATGGACACCTTTACGTCGCGACCGCTAACAATCGAATCAGGAAATACAATGGCGTTACCGGCGCCTTCCTGGCCAACTTTATCAGCGGTCCCCTTTCTTTGCTCAACGATCCCCGCGGGCTTCTTTTCCTTCCCAACGGCGATCTGCTGGTCACCAATCGGGGCGGCAACAACGTGACTCGTTACAATGCCTTGGGAACGCTCATGGGCGTTTTCAACGATGAATACCCCCTCCAGTTGCCCTGGGGAATTGCTCGGGGACCAAATGGGAACATCTACATTGCCTCCACCACACTCGAAGCCGTCCGCCTGATCGAATACGACCTCGCTGCCGGCCGATACCTGCGATCGTTTGTGCGTGGCGACTCCTCGCTTACCGCTCCGACGAGCTTCGCCTTCCGCCCCAGTTCTCCAAACGACTCCAACGGCAACAACATCCCCGATGCCTGCGATATCTACAGCTGTCCCGGTGATCTGGCCCCAGCCTTCCCCGGCGATGGCACTGTCAATAGCGATGATCTGCTGGCGGTCATCGGCGCTTGGGGTTCTTGCGATGGTTGCCCCGCCGATCTCAACCAGGATGGCCAAATCAACGTGATTGACCTGCTGTTGATTATCGAAACCTGGGGGCCGTGCCCAACCGATTAGAATGGGACCCCATGGACCCTTTTCCAGTCGAACTTCGGGTGAAAGTCGAATTTTGCTTCGTACTATGATGAGTACCCAACTGCAGGGCGATTAGCTCAGTTGGCTAGAGCACTGCTTTTACACAGCAGGGGTCACAGGTTCGAGTCCTGTATCGCCCACTACCCCAACTGCGGCAGTCGCGCGGCCAGTCGCAACTGGCGTTTTCGACCCGCAAATCGCGGGTTCGACTGGTTCGGCCTTGTGATTTTGCGAGCCGTTGCGAGGCGCAACGGCGGGTTGCTGCACCGGATTTTGCACCGCCTCTTTCTTGGCAACTGCCAGCGAGAAGTGATCGTCCGTGACTTGCAGGTAGTGCTTCTTGGCGACCTGCACACTGTTGCCGATCCAGGCGCTCGCGACATGCACCGGAAACTGATCGGCCAATTCCGTTTCTCGTGTTGACCGGAGATTTTGCCA
>JAKEEP010000218.1 GCA_022616475.1 Phycisphaerales bacterium
GAGAGGGTAGGGTGAGGGCAGCTATTACATGAAGCGCCGCCTGCTCAAGCTTGGTTTGTTCCTGTTGCTGGGGACGATCGTCAACGTCGCCGTGGCGTGGGGGTGTACCTGGCGGCCGCATTTGTCGTGGTCGAATGAGACCCTGGCGGCCTGGTTCATATCGCAGCCCGATGATCGGCTCTGGAGCGTTCACTTATTTGAGGCCCCAGGGGCAGCAGAAATGTTGGCCGACAATACGCTTCCGGAGCAATTTGAGGAGCTGTTTCGCGAGCATTTGCTCCAAGGTGAAGAGCTCGAAGGCTCTGCACTGGTAACAACGTTGCCCGCATGGACCAGTTTTTCTCGCACCGACGTAGAGAGCCTGTACACCGTCAGGCGTGAGAGTGCTTATGGATGGCCCTGCTTGTCCATGACGCAACGTCTTGAACATTTTCACCAGGAATCCGGCGGCATCGTGCCAACGCATGGGCTCGCACCCCAGCGCGACGTGGGCACACTCAGAGTCGGTTCGGCTGAATTGCCAGTAAGCATCTATTGGCCCGGCTTCCCGATCAACACGCTCTTCTACGCTGCCATTCTCTGGCTCCTCTTCGCCGCGCCCAGCTTCGTTCGTCGCCGCATGCGCCTCAGGCCGCCTTCGCCATCGACGGCTTGCTCGGCAGCCCCGACAACATCACCGGCATCGGGATTGGATACGCCGAGCCCGCCAACGGCAGCCTGCGAAACGAGACCTCAATCGACGCCTTCCAACGCTTTCAGATCTCCCAACACACCCAGTTCACTCTCGGCGCCCAGCTGTTCATCGATCCCAGCAACTCTCCCAACACCGACACCGTCGGAGTCTTCTCCTTCCGGCTGCGTTTCGAGATGTAGCACCAACAACGAACAACGAACAACGAACAACCAACGACGTACCACCGACCACAAAAGAAAAACGCCACTCGCAAAAGTGGCGTTCTTGCAGCGTCCCGTAGGAGATTTGAACTCCTGTTACCGGCGTGAGAGGCCAGTGTCCTAGGCCACTAGACGAACGGGACTTCAAGGCCAGCATATACCCACGCAAGACTCGGTTCAACTCTAGGTCGGCCGTTCACGGTGCCGAGTTCTGCTTGGACGCCGCGTCTGGTAGCCTGAACGAGCCGCGCGGCGGTTCGGAATGAGATTTGGTCAACGCTGGCCGCAACGCTCGAGCCTCTGAAATCTGAAATGGAATCCTCCGAATTCACCTTTCGAACGTGGGATGGCGTCGAGCTGGCGTACCGAGCCTGGCTGCCCACAGCAGGATTCTCGCGAGCGCTGCTGCTTTTTCATCGCGGGCACGAGCACGCCGGGCGATGGCAGGAAACGGTCGATGGGCTTGCACTTGAGAATACGGCGGTGTTCGCGTGGGATCAGCGCGGCCATGGGCGCTCGCCCGGCGCTCGCGGCGCAGCCGACAATCTAGCAGTCATCATCAAGGATGCCGAGTGGTTCGCCCGCCACATCGAGCGCGAGCATGACGTTTCCACCCAAGACACAGCGGTGCTGGCGCATAGCGTTGGGGCGGTCATCGCCGCGGCATGGATTCACGACTATGCGCCGCCGGTGAAGGCGATGGTGCTGGCCGCGCCGGCCTTCCGCGTGAAGCTGTACGTGCCGCTGGCGCTGCCGATGCTCCGCCTTCGCTACAAACTCTTCGGGCCCGGGTACGTCAAGAGCTATGTGAAAGCCAAGATGCTGACGCATGATCCGATCGAGGCGGCCGCGTACCGCGCCGATCCGCAGATGTTCCGCCAGATCGCCGTGAACATTCTTTTGGATCTGCACGACACATCAAAGCGATTGATTGCCGATGCCGGCGCGATCACGACCCCGACGCTGATCCTTGGCGCCGGCGCCGATTGGGTGGTGCGCCTCAACGCGCAGTGGAAGTTCTATCGCGCACTTTCATCCACGGTGAAGCAAATGGATGTTTTTCCCGGCATGGGACATGCCGTTTTTCACGAAGTCGGTCGCGCGGCCCTGGTCGATCGAGCGCGGCGGTTCCTGTTGGAGTGCTTCGAGCGCCCGACCCAGGGGCCGGCCCTGGTCCAGGCCGATCGCGGCGGCTACACGCGATCCGAGTACGACTGGCTGCGCACCAGGCCCGGGCTCCGCTGGCGCGCCATGCGGGCCGCGCTCAAAACCGTCGGACGCACCAGCCGCGGCATCCGCCTGGGCTGGCGCGAGGGCTTCGACTCGGGCGTGATGCTCGACTACGTCTACCAGAATCAGCCCAGCGGCGCGCTCGGCATCGGCTGGTTGATCGATCGGAACTATTTGCGGAGCGTCGGCTGGGAGGGCATTCGACGCCGGCGGATCAATCTCCAGGCGCTTCTAAACGAGGCGATCGAACAGACCGCGACTGAGGGAAAGCCGGTGCACATCGTCGATATCGCGTCAGGTCCCGGTCGATACGTGCTCGAAACGCTCAAATCGCTCAACGGTGCCGCTGCGCCTTGGCGTCGAGCGCCCGCCGGCTGACGGCTGGCTGGGCCCGATCTTCGATTGGTTCCGCGCCATGGACAAGCCGCACAACCTCTTCCCATCGCTGCACATCGCGTTGCGAACCATCCTGGCGGAGTTGTACGCCCGTCACACGCGCGGCGTGCTGCGATGGATGTCGCACATCTGGTTCAGCTTGATCGGCTTGTCGACGCTGCTGACGTATCAGCATCACGTCATTGATATCGTCGGAGGATTTGCCTTGGCGCTGGTCTGCCTTTATGCGGTGCCCGCAGAAGCTGCTGGCGTACGCACCCCCGCCAACTTTCGAATCGCACGGTACTACGTCGCTGGAGCTGCGATCGTCGCCGCGCTTGCCGTCGCTTTCTGGCAATACGAGGGTTGGATTCTCCTGTGGCCGGTGACATCGCTGTCACTGGTGGCCGCCGCATATCTGGGCTCTGGACCTTCGATCTATCGCAAGCGCGACGGACGCATCGCTCTGGCGGCCAAACTCATGCTCTGGCCCGTGCTGGCCGGCCAGTGGCTCTCGATGCGGCACTACGCGCGCCGAGGCAGCGCGTGGAGCCAGGCAAGCGACCAGGTGTGGATCGGACGGCAACTGAGCGAGTCCGAGGCGGGGGAACTTCACAAGCACGGAGTCGTCGCCGTGGTCGACCTTACGGCAGAGTTCTCCGCGCCGGAATCCTTGCGCGTGCTAGAACACTTGAATCTGCAGGTGCTCGACCTGTGCGCGCCATCGCAGGAGCAAATCAAGCACGCGGTGGCATTCATTCAAGAGCACGCATCGCGCGGCAAAGTCTATGTGCATTGCAAGGCCGGCTACTCCCGGTCGGCCGCAGTCGTCGGGGCATATCTGATCGCAAGCGGGTGCGCCAAAGATGCCGGCCATGCCATCGCGCTGCTACGGACCGCGCGGCCCGCCATCGTTGTGCGGCCTGAAGCAGAGCAAGCGATCAGGGACTACCGGGCGCACTCAGACTGAGACAAATCAAGCGCGTGTTTTGATGCCACGACTCGGCGGCGCAGCCGCGAGTCGTGCGGCTGCAGTTGAGTGTTCGGAAACCATGCTCCGGCGCGCGATGCGCCCAGCCGCCTCCAAAATCACTCGTTATTGGCTTGCTGGAGAACCTTGTGTGCCTGCTCCACCGGTCGGAGCCGCAGCCTCGGCCTTGACCAAATCAGCCCGCCGCAAGCGCAGCTTCTGATACTCGGCGTCTCCCACCACGTAATACCAGTCCGCAAACAAGCGATTCAACTGCTTGACCTTCGCCTGGGCGTCGGCAATCTTCTTTTCATGGTCCTCGCGCTTCTGATCGTTGGCGGCAGTCACGGCTTCGCACGCCTGCTCGTACCCCTTCTTGCTCTCATCCGCCACAGCTTCCGTTTCGGGCGACAACGAAGCGCCGGCATCAGGCTGCGTCGCCGCCGCTTCGCCGGAGCCCCCGGAATCCCCAGAATCCCCAGAATCCCCGGAATGTTCACTCGCCGCCGGCGCATCAGGCAGCGGTTCGTATTGTGGAGGCGCGATCATGTCTTGGTTGAAGTTCGCGGTGACGAACACATAGCGCCCCGGTTGAATGGCGCCTGTTGATGCGGCGCCGGCTTCGCTCGACCCGGCGTCGAAATTCACGACTTCGCCAAAACGCAACGAGTACACCACGCCGTCGCCCATCCGTACCACCGTTTCGCCTTCGTTCGACATGAGCTGGTTCTTGACGATGTAGTACCCTTTGCCCATCAGCGAAGTGACCGCCTCGGCATCCAACTGCATGTTGCCGCTTCCCTGCAGCTGCGCGCTCAATCCCGCGGGCTTGCGATGCACATCGACGATTTTCAGATCATCCAGCGCCTGGCGCATCTCCTGCAGCTTCTGCGTGTTCAGCGCCTCGCCTTCAGCCAACCCATCCCAGGTCCAGCTGTTCTTCGGATCGACCCGCAGCGTCAACTGATCGCCCCGAACGATGGTCTGGTTCAACTCGTCGATGGAATAGTCGTCGATGAACACTTCCTTGATCTGACTCGGCTCCAGCTTGAGCAGGTCGCGCTCGATCCAATCCTCAAACTTCGTCGAGAGCTGATCGGTTTTGACTGCGGCGATATACACCCGATCGTGTTTGGGTTCGCGGACATAATGCATGCCCTCGGCTTCTTTGACGGCTTTGCCGATGATCAAGTCAACCAGCGCATGGCCGGCGCCGTCTTGCATCGTGACCCTGGTGCCCGCGCCCGAGACCGATTCGCCCGCCGAGGTCGGATCAACCACGCCGTACAGCGCACGGTCGGCCGGGCTGTCGGAAGCTTTCGTGCCCTTGATGAGATCAGCCACGCTTGCAGCTGCTTGCGCCAGGCGCTGCTCGCCATCGGCCGGATAATTCTCATGGGATGGAATCGACCAGATTCCATTGACTTCGCCTACCTTGAAGGCTCGTCGGGCCGAAGTCTCCGGGTCGACAGTCACAATCTCCATGCTCTTGGCCGTCAGCGCGTCGAACTTCGCGAAGAACCGCTGGCCCGAGTCGTCAAGCGCATCGCGTTCGATCGTTGCCGGCCGCGCGATCCACGCCACCCCCAGCCCGGCCGCGCCAACCAACACATACACCAATGTTCGAGCTGTTTCAGTCATGGCCTTCGATTCTCAATAGTGGGGGATTCTCACACTGGGATCTCAGAGCGGGGGTCGCTCCGGTCACCTCAACCTTGCCTTGGGCACGCCGACACGCTCCATCGATCGCCGCCGGAGGAAGATCACGCCGCCCACCAGTAGCGGAGGAATCGACGGGAATGCAATCGCCGCCAGCTTGTAATTGTCCTGTACGTGCCTCACCTGCAGCGCGACCTTTCTCTCGATCCTTTCCAACTCCTGATCGCGCTCCTTCTCCAACTGCTCGACTGACGTGTTCAACCGCTGCTGTTCCAGATCTCGGATGCGATTCACTTCCTGCATCATCTGCAGGTGATCGACGCCCTCCCTCTGCTGAAGCTGCGCGAGCTTGTCATCCAACCGCTTCTGCGCTTCATCGCGCTTGGACTCGAAGTCCTTAATGAATCGCTTGCGCTCATCGTTGGCTTCCGCTGTCGCTTCTTCGGCCTTCGTTTCAACCGCTGTGAGCGTTCGGTGCACCGGCCTGCGCTTGCGAATCTCGATGAACCGGTGATCGCCCGCCAGATAGTCGAGCGTGTTGAGCACAAACGTCACGTTGTCGAGGTTGATATCCACCGGATCGTTGCGGTCCTGCCCGCGCGCTCGCATGGCGAAAAATACGCTGTAGAGCATATCAATGTCGCTTACCAGTACGACATTGATGTCGCGATTGTCCGCCGTCGGCTCGGTCGTGGCCGGCTCAGCGCTTACCGGCGCCCGCCCGCTGATGCTTGCTGCCAATACGTACGGCTGCTTCGTCGCTTGCCACCGCCGATTGGGATTCAGGCCGCCCGTCCCGAGAAAAGTGCGCTGCAAAATCTCATCGTGGTTCACCACACTCGTCTGCGTGCTGGTTTCGATCAGCGGCTCAAAGTGCAGGCCTGTCGATCCTGTCTGTTGAATCGAGCCGCTGAACAAGAAAAGCAGTTGCTGCAATCCGCTGGTGATCGGATTCGCCTGATTGAACGGCCTGGCCGCGTTCGACCCAGCGCCAATGAAAACGAACTCTGGCGATAGTACCTCACGCAGCTTCGGATACGGGTTGTAGTCCTGCCGGATGATCTCTCGATCGTTGAAGCGCACCCCCAGCAAGCTCCACAACGGCATGATGTTGCCTTTGGGCTGAGGCGGCGGCTGTTGCATGAATGGATTCCGCCGCGGGGCAACCCGCGGCTGGCTTGTCGCCGGAACGCTCGAATCCATGAACGTGAACGGATCCTCGAAAATCGCCGTCGGCTGACCGCCGCGCACCGCCGCGATGAAGTTCTCCATCGCCGCCGGGTCGAGCGATGACGGCTGCGCCGCCAGCAGCGCATCGTACTTCTCCGTAATCGGCTGCGCGGCGTTCACCTGCACCACTTCGTACTGCTTCTGAAGCTCGGCGATAATCTCCTGATCACGCCGGCTCGACATCGTCTCCATCTCGAATCCGCCGAATAGCTTGGCGTCGGTCATCACCACGCCGATCTTCTTCCGCTGCTGCTGGCTCACCGTCGCGATCGACCGGATCGCCTCGTACTCGACCGGAACGCCCCGATCGAAGAATGGCACGACCACTTTGTCCAAGCCGCACATGAACGCCGCGCCCAGGACAATCTCGTCCACCGCCATCTTTCCTCCCGCCTGCGACTGCACCGGCTGGGCGCGAATCCCAAACTGCTGCTCGGCTTGGGCCTCCTCATCGCTGAAGCGATCCGTCGAGTGAATGCGCACCACCACGTTGTCGCCGCCCGCCGCATCAAGCTCGCGCAGCGTCGAAAGAAGGTTCAGCCGCGTCTGCACGTACTGTTCGGGAACCTGCGGGCTGATGTACGCCTCGACATACACCGGCCGAGGCGTATCGAGATTGGCCAGCATCACCAGCGTCTGCGGGCTGAGTGAATTGATGTTCTCAGCGCTCACATCGGCGCGCACATCGATTCGCGCCGCCGCAACATTGGCCCCGATCGCCAGCGCCACCAGCGAGAGCGCTCGCACCGTGTAGTGACCCGCCATGGCGGGCGCGTACGCCCCGCCCGACCAGTGCCGCCGTCCGATCAACGCCATGCTCAGATACAAGCTCACCACGATGATCGACAGGAAGAACACCACGCCGGAAAACGTCACCAATCCGCGGCCGAAATCCTCGAACTGGGCCGCAATGCTCGCGTTGCCGATGAACCGCGCCGCGGCCTCCCACGACACGATCGAGTCCGCCGATTGCGCCAAAACCAGCGGCGCGTTGAACGCCATTCCCAAAACAAACCCCACCGTCAGGCTGTTGGTCAGGAACGATGCCACCATCCCCAGCGCCAGCATCGCCGCCCCAACCAGCCAATATCCCACGTAATTGCTGAACAACAATCCGTAATCCGGGCTTCCCAGGGCTTTCAGAACGGCGATGTTCGACAGCGAGAAAACCAGCGCCACCGTGAAAATCGCCAGCGCCGCCAAGTATTTCCCCGCAACCACGTCCAAGTCCGTGCACGGCAGCGTGAGCAACAGCTCATCCGTTCCCTGCCGCCGCTCGTCGGCCCAAATGCTCATCGTGATCGCCGGGATGAACACCAGCATGATCCACGGCAAATGCTGATTGAGCTGATCGAGCGTCGCCAGGTTATCGTTGAAAAACTCGTTGGGCCAGAACGTCGCAACTCCCGTCAGCAGCACGAACGCGCAGATGAACACGTACCCGATCGGGCTGCTGAAGTAGCCCACGAAATTCCGCTTGAACACCGCCAATATCACGTTGCTATTCATGTCTGATCCGTGCGCTGATCCAAAATGGTCGTGCGTCGTTTCGTTCGATGAACCAAATCCAACAAAGCCGCAAAATCGCCAGCCTCAGCTTGCAGCGGTCAACGCTGCAAACCGCTCATCCAGCGCTCCGCCTTGAGCCAGTTCATTTGGCGTGCCGTCAAATACCATCCGCCCCTCGTTGATCATCAACACTCGGTCGGCCACCGCCTGAACCTCTTGCAGAATGTGCGTCGAAAGCAGGATCGTCTTGGTGGCCGCCAGTTTCCGCACCGTCTGTCGAACCTCGCGAATCTGATTCGGATCCAATCCCGCCGTCGGCTCATCCATGATCAGGACCTCCGGCTCATGCAAAAGCACCTGGGCCATCCCGACGCGCTGCCGATATCCCCGCGAAAGCTTCCCAATGGCCTTCCCCGCCACCGTTTCCAGCGCGCATTGTGCAATTACCGCCTTAATTCGCTCCTGCCGCCGCCCCTTGTCCAACCCCCGCGCTTCAGCCGCAAACTCCAACAGGCCGCGCGGCGTCATATCCATATATAGAGGTCCGTTCTCCGGCAGGTACCCCAGCTTGGCGGCGCCAGCTCGTCGATCCGTCTGCATGTCGTGCCCGGCAATCCGCGCTGTGCCCGATGTCGGCGCCAGATAGCCCGTCAGCAGCCGCATCGTCGTGGTCTTTCCCGCTCCGTTTGGCCCCAAAAAGGCCACCACCTGCCCGCGCGGAATGCTGAAGCTCACATCGCGCACAGCAGCAAAATCCCCAAAAAACTTGCTCAGGCCGATCGCCTCAATCATTGCCGGTGTTGTCGGTTTTGCACTCATCGCTGACTCAATGCCCTAGACCACGAAAAAAAAGCCTGATCCCAGCCATTTCTATGTCCAGCCATGCCGGCAGGATGCTGCTCCAAAGGAGCCGCTTCGCACTGTGGCGTGTTTGCGTTTACGTCCGAAAGTTGGCCCAGGTTCAACGTCCCGGCAGGCCAAAAAGGTACCCCCTCTGCCGGCCAAGCTCAAGCCCCAGCCATTATCAGCCATGGCTTCCGGGGCCCGAAATGCCCCCCGGAGTGCCCCCGGAGTGCCCCCGAATTTGCCCGCACGATCCGACATCAACCGGCCAATTCCCCGCTCGGCAAGCCAAGTCGCTCTCCAGCCCGGCCGATAATGACGCAATGGCTCCACGTGAATCTGGGAACCACCGGCGATCAATTGCGCCGGTCGCCAACGACCGAGCCGGCAACTCGGAAATGGCCGAGTTGGCCGAGTTCTTCATCTCCGAGTTGCAAGATCGCGTCCAGGCCCTCGATCACGCCTGGCACGCCGGCGATCAGGCCTCGCTCCGCACCATGTCGCAACAGCTCAAGGACGCAGCTCAGGGGTTCGGCTATCCGGCCATCACCGAATCCGCTGCACAGCTCGAAGCAGCCCTCCTTGCCGAACAGGCCGAGATCTCGGCCATCGGTGAGAAAGTCGAAGCCCTCATCGCGCTGTGCCGCCGCGCCACGGCAGGTCAATCATAACGATTCGCTCACCATCCCCATGCTCTGCGACACACCGACAGATCCGAACCCAGGCCCCGCATCCACATGAATGGTCATCCGGAACAACGCCGGCCACGCCTCCTGGCCATCGACGACTCCACGATGATCCATCGCCTGCTCAAGGCGCGCCTCAAAAGCGAACGTCTGGAAATCCACTGCGCCACTTCCGCCAGCCAGGGCGTTGAAACCGCCCGCGCGCTGCTGCCCGAGGTCATCCTCCTCGACGTCGACATGCCCGACATGGATGGCTTCTCCGTTCTGGCCGAACTCAAGGCCGACCCCCACACCCACGATATCCCCGTCATCATCTTCTCGGGCTCCTACGACACCAAGACCAAAATCCGCGGCCTCGAAATGGGCGCGTTCGACTTCGTCACCAAACCATTTGACGTTGGCGAGTTAAAGGCCCGGGTGCGCTCGGCGGTGCGAATACGCCTTCTGATCAGCATGCTCGCCCAGCGCGCTCAGCTCGATGGCCTCACCGGGCTGTGGAACCGCGCTCACTTCGACCAGCGCCTGCGCGAGGAAGTAACGATTTCGCACCGCCACGGCACCAAGCTGGCGCTGATCCTGTGCGACTTGGATCGCTTCAAGACCATCAACGATACCTACGGCCACCCCTTCGGCGATCAGGTCCTGGAAGAGTTCGCCAAGATCCTCAACCACGGCCGGGCCGGCGATGTCGCTTGCCGCTACGGCGGCGAGGAATTCGCCGTCATCCTTCCCCGTGCCGACAGCCGCGAAGCCGCCAGCGTTGCCGAGCGCTTCCGCCAGATGCTCCGGGAGCATGCCTGGATCGAAGCCAACGACCTGGTCGTGACGGCATCCTTCGGCGTCACCGACCTGGAGACGATTTCCGAGCCCACGGCCAAGGCCATGCTCGAATCGGCCGACCAGGCGCTGTATGCCGCCAAAACGTCTGGCCGCGACCGCGTCATCGAAGCCACCCAGCACACGCACAGCCTCAAACGCACCGCGTAATAAGTGCTGAGTGCAGTCCCCAATGTAGCGAGCCGGGCCGTCCTCGGCCCCGTGCTGTGCACAACCACGCCAAAGCGCGACCGGACCCGCGTCAACCGTCCCCGTTCTCCTCACAACTCCCCACCCCTCATTCATTTATTCATCCCACCCCCAAACAGCCGCGCGGCGGAAGCCCGCGGTTCCCACTCGCCTGAATTCTGACCTCTGTCCTCTGCTCCAGACGCCGCGTCTGACGAGCCCC
>JAKEEP010000219.1 GCA_022616475.1 Phycisphaerales bacterium
GCTTTCTCCAATTCGTAAGGCGCGGGTGTGGCCGAAACGTAGAGCACCTGCGGAACAAGCTGCTCGAACTCATCAAAGGTGAGTGGCCGGTTGTCGAGCGCGCTGGGGAGCCGAAACCCATGATCGACCAGCACCTGCTTGCGGTTTCGATCGCCGTGGTACATGGCTCGTATTTGCGGGATCGTCGCGTGCGATTCATCGATGATCACCAGCCAGTCACCCGGTCCCTGGCTGGGGACGTAACGGAAATAGTCGAGCATGACGTGCGGCCGCGCCCCCGGAGGGCGTCCCTCCAGCGGGGCCGAGTAGTTCTCAACGCCGTTGCAGTATCCGACTTCCTCCAGCATCTCCAAATCGTATTTGGTGCGCGCCAACAGCCGCTGCGCTTCCAGCAGCTTGCCCTGCGATCGAAGCTCCAGCACGCGCCCATCCAACTCGGATCGAATCCGGCCGATCGCATCCTTGAGCTGGTTGTGCGGCATGACGTAGTGCTTGGCAGGAAAGATGAACGCCTGCGTTTCCTGGGCCAGTACTTCGCCCGTCGTTGGATGAATGAATTCCAACCGCTCAACCGTGTCGCCGAAGAACTCCACACGCACCGCAAACTGCTCATACGCCGGATAGATTTCGATCACATCGCCGCGCACGCGGTACTGCCCGCGCTGAAAGTCCATTTCGCCCCGACCATACTGCATGTCCGTCAGGCTCAGCAGCAATTCACGGCGATTGATAGTCAGCCCGCGGTGGATGGCCAGCACCCGGTCGCGGTAGTTCTCCGGTGATCCCAATCCGAAGATGCAGCTCACCGAGGCGACCACGATCACATCCTTGCGCGAGAGCAGGTTGCTCGTCGCCGCCAAGCGCAAACGGTCCAGGTCGTCGTTCCGCGATGAGTCCTTCTCGATGTAAATATCGCGCTGGGGGATGTAGGCCTCGGGCTGGTAGTAGTCGTAGTAGCTCACGAAGTAGCTCACCGCGTTGTGCGGAAAAAGCTCCCTCATCTCCTCGTACAGCTGCGCGGCCAGCGTCTTGTTGTGGCTGATGATGAGCGTGGGCTTCTGTACGTTCCGAATGACGTTGGCCATTGTGAACGTTTTGCCCGTGCCTGTGGCGCCCAGCAGCACATTGTGCCGCCTTCCAGCTGTAATAGAGTCGGTGAGTTGGGCAATGGCGACGGGCTGATCGCCGGTCGGTGTAAACTCGCTCACAAGCTGAAACTGGCGGCCGCCGGCCATGGTGATTCGATTCTAGAGCCATCAGCACGATCGAGCGCACGGTGTGCCGTTCATCCCTCCTTTGACTTTCAAGCGATTTTCCGATGCTGCCGACTCTGCGACCGGCGCACAATCCCCTCAATCAAACGCTCTCCGTGATCGGGTTTTCATTCCTTGAGGTGCTCCATGGTCAACATCACTCCATTCCGGCATCGTGGCTCCAACGGCGGCGAGGCGGGCAGCGGGCTGGTGCGGCTGCGAAATCAAATGGACCGATTGTTCGATCGGTTCCTCGACATGCCTTTCGGCTTGAGCAGCTCCGAGGTTGCCGGCTCGGACGCCTGGTCGCCGCTGCTTGAAGTCTCCGACAACGAAAAGGAAGTCGTGGTTCGCGCCGAAGTTCCAGGCATCGAGCCCGACGACATCAATATCACTGTTCGGGGCAATGAACTGGTGATCTCGGGAACCAAGAAGGAGTCCACCGAAGATCATCGCGAAGGCTACCACGTGAGCGAACGCCGCTACGGCTCGTTCTATCGCGCCATTGAACTGCCTGCGGAAATTGACCCCGACAAAGTCACGGCTGATTACAACAACGGTGTGCTGGAATTGCACGTGCCCAAATCGCCTCAGCAAGTCCCCAAGCGCATTCCGGTCCATGCTCGCTCCGGGCAAGCCGGGCAGGGTCCCAGCCAACCGCAGCAGCGCCAGCAGCAAGGCGAGAGCCGGCCCTCACAAGCCCAGCGAATTCAACCCTCGCAGCCCCCACCGTCATCGCCGCGTCGCAACGAAGCTGACTAATCAATCGTCCGGCTGGCGACGCTTCACTCAGCCATTCCGCCCCGCGGCCAGCAACGCGCTGGGCTGGCGTCGAATCACCGACATCACGCCGGGGACCGACGCCAATAGCGTCAGAATGAGCAGGACGATCCAGCCCGTGGCAGTCGCATTTTTCGGAAGCGTCAGATGGATGGGCAGGCCGGCCAGATCGCGATAGTGTGCCGCGCCCACCCACGCTAGATGCAGGCCCAGAATGGTCCCCGTCACCGCGCCCGCAATGGCCAGTACCGCCGACTCACCCAGAATCAACCTGACCAAAACCCGTCGATGCGCGCCGACGGCCCGCAGCACGCCGTATTCAAATCGTCGTCCGTGGATGTTCGCGAGGATCACGTTGCCCATCGCCAGGCTGGCCAGCACCAATGCCGCCATCGCGACCGTGCTCTGCACCACCAGCATCGCGGTTGCCACTTCGTTGATGGTCGCTCGTATCCAGCGTCCGCTGAAGAACCGCGCGCCCGGAACGACTTCTCCAACACGCCTGATTGCCTCCTTGTCGTCGACATCGTCGGCCAGCACCAGTTGCAGGCCGTTCACATCCCGGTTATCGAACACGCGACTGACCGTCTGGCGATCCATGAACACGCAGCTGATCGCCAATTCCATGTATTGACTTCGAATCCCAAAAGCTTGCACCGCCACATCGAGCCCTGCGGAATTCACCGCCCCGACGATCTCGAACGCCTGATGCACGCGATCGCCCCCCAGCACAAGTCGATCGCCGATGTTGACTCGGCGGGTGGTCAGAAATCGATCGGCGACAATGATGCCGCTGCCGTCCTTCAGCTTGGCGATCGCCCGGCTCGGCTCTCCCGCAACCCACTCGATGGCATTAATCGAGAAGAACACATCCGGATCGAAGTTGATGCAGTTGACGCTCGAAGGCGTCAAATCCTCCACGCCGAACACCTGGCGGTCGAGCACGCGCAGGTGGATCATGCCGATCGGACACGTCCTCTTGACAAAAGGGAGCCTCGCAAGGGCTTGTTGCTGATCGGGAGAAAGACCTGCCCACGTCTGGATGAACCCATCTGCGAACCTGATTTTTCCCATCCAGTCGTTCATGATCGAAGTCATGGTCGACCAGGTGCTGACGAGAATCGCCACACCAACCATCAAGGCGCCTGCCGTAAAGCCCTGCCGGAACGGCGTCGCAAGGATGGATCGCCCGATCATCGGGCCGGGCAACCCCAATAGCTTCGAGAGCGCCGGACCGGCGAGCACCGCGACACCCGCAAGAATCGGAACCGCCAAAATGAAATACCCCGTCAGCAGCAACGGCATCCCGGCATAGGCGTAGGCGAAGAAACGCGCTGAAGCGTCCGGAATCAGCAGCAACCCCAACTGGATCGTGATCAAGGCCAACCCGGCGATGCCGGCCCAAACGACGTTTCTCGCACGCGGCGGGCTGCCCTGATACGTCATTGCTTTCAACGGAGCGACGCGGCTGGCCAACCACGCGGGGTAGATCGATCCCAGCAACCCCGCGCCGATCGAACCTGCCGTGGCCAACACCACCCCCAACCAATGCACCCGCAAACCCGATGGCAACAACTCCTCAAAGTGCCACGTCAGCAGCGCCGCCAGGCCGATCCCCAGCGGGATCCCGATCAGAGCGCCGAATCCCGAAATCGCCGCGCCGGCAGCGAGCTGCGATCCAAACAGTTGTCCCCGGCTGGCGCCGATGCAGCGGGTCACCGCCATTTCCCGCTGACGCTGAATCACCGAGGTGGTCAACGCCGTCACAATGATGAACGAAGCGCACAAGAAGGTCATCATCGATCCGACGATGAACCCAAATCGGCTGGCGACCAGCTGGCGGTTGAAGCCCGCGCGCACCATTTCCGCCGGCTCGAGTGCCAGCGCGGCCGGTAATTCCGATGCATGCCGCTTGCAGAACACATCAACGTTCTCGCCCTCGTTCAGGATGATCGCGATCGAAGTCAGCTCGCCGGGACGGTGCACCGCCGTCGCCAGCGTGCGGCGGTCGATTTCGATCATCGGTTGTTGCATCTTCCCCATGCGGGGACGCTGGTTGATGCCGGTCACGATCAAGTGCATTGGCTCACCGGCGCGCCGAACGGCCAGGACGTCTCCGACTGCCGCACCGAGTTCTTGGGCGGTGATCGAATCGATCAAGATTTCGTTGGCCGCCTTGGGACGCGAGCCCGCCATCAGGTCCGTCGTTCGGAACTGCTCATGATAGTCGAATTCCACCCCGACGGCAAACGGCGTTGCGCGCGCGGGGTCGCCGGTCTTGGGGTCGATGCGCATGTCGACATGCGAGAGCGCCAATTGATCGCCCAGCCGCCCGGTCGCCGCTTTGACTTCCGGCCACCGGCGCACGGTGTCCAACACATTCTCGCTGAAACGCCCGTTGAACTGGTGGATCACGCGCGCATCGGAGGCCCCCAGGATTCTGACGATGTTCAACTCCATGCTCGCGTGCACCGAGTTGATCGCGCAGGAGAATGCCGTGATCAGCGCCGCCGCCAGCGCCACCGCGCCGATCATTAGCGCCGTTCGCCCCGGCCTACCGGCCAGCGAGTTGCGCGCCAAGCGCCAGCTCGGGTGCATCGGTTGATCCATTCATCTCGACGGTTGATTGAAAGACGCCGTCGCGAATCACAAAGACTCGCCGGCAATGCGCTGCCGCGCTCGGTTCATGCGTCACCATCACCACCGTCATGCGCCGATCGTGCGCCAGTTGCTTGAGCAGCCGCCACACCTGCTGGCCGGTGGCCGAATCCAGGTTGCCGGTCGGTTCGTCGGCAAAGAGGACCGCTGGCTCGAACAGCAGCGCCCGCGCGATCGCCACTCGTTGCTGCTCGCCCCCCGAAAGCGCATCGGGCCGGTGCGTCGCCCGCTCGGCCAGGCCCAGGGATTTCAACAGTCTCAGCCCCCTTTCGTTTCTTTCCCCAGGTCGCATGCCGTCAAGCATTCCCGGCAACGTGACGTTGTCCAGCGCGTTCAAGGTCGAGATCAGGTTGTACTGCTGAAATACGATGCCGATCTTCCGCCGTCGAAACAGCGTGAGCTCGCTCTCGTTCATCGAGTCGATCCGGCTGCCGGCGACCTCGATCGTGCCAGTATCCGGCCGATCGAGTCCCGCCATCAGATGAAGCAGCGTGCTCTTGCCGCTCCCAGACGGTCCCATGATTCCGTAAAACCCCGGTTCGCTGATGCGAAGATCCACACCTCGCAGCGCCTCGACCCGCCGCTTTCCCATCAGGTAGGTTTTTGTCACCTCGGCCACACGGATCAAGCCGCAGACCTCGTCTTGACGCACCTGTGGTTCTGAGTTGTCTGTTCGCGCGAGCGCCGGATTTCCCAACTCCATGTTCGTCACTGATCGCGAGTCTCTCGTTCTCGTACCGCTGGTTAGCCGACCGGATGCTTCCGATCATACGACGCCTGGTCCATCAGCTTCTTGAGCGGCGAGGGGTCGTTGGTCTTGATCTTGGCGAGCCAGCCTCGGCCGTACGGATCGCTGTTGATGAGTGAGGGATCCTGACCGACCTCCCTGTTGGCCTCGATGAGCGTTCCGCCAACCGCCGAGTACACGTCGCTGGTCGTCTTGACCGACTCCACCTCTCCAATCGGTGTGCCCGGCTTGATGGTCGTGCCCTTGGGCTTTACCTCAACGTAAGTGATGTCGGTGAGTTCATCGGCTGCATATTGAGTGATTCCGATCGTGACCACATCGCCTTCCAGCCGGAACCACTCGTGAGTTTCGGAGAACCGATAATCGCTCGGACTGGTCATGGTTTTGGTAGTTTCCGTGGGGAGCGTTCAGGAGCTACTTTTGAGGGCAGGTTCCTTCACTGGGAGCCGGGGGCGACATGATAATCCGCTGCCGGCCGCAGACGCCAGCCCGATAACCTGGCCGACCCCTTCGGGCACAAGGCCGCAGGCGAGCGCATCCGAATCGCGCAGCTGGAAAGCTGGGCAAAATGTGTAGCTTTTCCTTTGCTCTTGCAATCGCCGACGGCTATCATTGCACGATGACGCCGAGGTCTATCCTTGGGCGTTTTGATTTTGGATCTTTCTCCCCTCCGGAAAACGTCGGCCCATGTGGTCGGCGTTTTCTTTAGAACCGGCTGTTTCGGCGTTCCGGCGCTCTGTTGACGCCAACGATGTCCCTCCTCCGCGCTTGATCCCCCTCACGTGACGGCAGTAGACTCGCCGTCTGGCCCCGAACGGTCCTCGCCCACATGACCATGCTCTTGACCCTGTGCGCCGGTTCGCTTCGAAGCCGCCTAGGCCGAAACGGCAAGGGCGGCCTGAGCATGCTTGATCTTCCCTCGTTCACCATCAAACAGTTGCGTCTTCATGGGTTGAACATTCCAGCTTCCATGCTGGGCGGTTGGTCTTTGGAGGATTTGGATAAGCTGCGCGATCGGGCCGACAAGGCGGCCTGCCCGTGTCTGGTGTTGATCGAGGATGCGCCGCTGCGCTTGGGCCATCCCGATCCCAAGACGCGCCGTGAGGCCGGCGACCGCGTTCGCCGTCTGGCCGTTGCCGCGAACCGGCTCGGGTGCAACGCTGTCGCCATTCAATGCGATGCGCCCGATGCTCCCGACATGCTTGACCTGGTCGCTGATGAAATCCGATCACTCATGCCGCCGGTTGAGCGACTTGAGTTGAATGTCCTGCTGGCCCCCTATGCGGGCCTGACGCAAGCCACCGCGCAGCTGACCGCATTGATCAAACGCGTTGGGGGGTTTCGCATCGGGTCGCTTCCAAACTTTGCTACGGCCGCGGCCGGCGGCGATCCGACCGACAATCTTCGAAGGCTCGCGCCCTACGCCGGCGCGATTCACGCCACTGTGCAGGGATTCACTAAGAAGGGCGAACACAAGGATTATGACCTGGCCGCATGCGTGGCCGCGATTCGCGGCGTCGGCTTCCTCAACACGCTGGCCATCGACTATACCGGCAAAGGCGATCCGATCCCAAACATCGAAATGGCGCGCGACCTCATGCAGTCGGCCATCGACAGCGAGCAATCGTAGATCGGTCCGTGCAATCCTGCCGCGACGGTTGGCAATCGAAATCCGAAAATCTAAGATTCACGACCAGATGCCCGCCTCTTCATCCGATCCTCCGCGCATCGTCATCACCATCGACGGCCCAGCCGGCACCGGCAAATCCACCGTTGCCCACCTGCTGGCGACAAAACTTGGATTGGAGTTCCTCGACACCGGCGCGATGTATCGCGCCGCAGCGCTGATCGCGCTCGAGCGGGACATCGTCCCCGACCAGGGATACGACTTGGGGCAGGCCGTCGATCAGGCCGATCTGCACTTTGATTGGAAAACCGATCCGCCCAGGTTGATGCTCGCCGATCGCGATGTGGGGAAGCGCATTCGCGATTTCGATGTCAGCGGCATTGTTTCGCGCGTGGCGGCGCAACCCGAGCTCCGCCGCGTGCTGGTGAATCAGCAGCGCCGAATCGCTCAGCGCCATCCACGGTTGGTCAGCGAGGGCCGCGATCAGGGTTCGGTGGTCTTTCCCGACGCAGACCTGAAGTTCTATGTGCACGCGGATGTTGCCGTACGAGCCAACCGCCGCGTCGCTCAGCTCGCCGCGGCCGGGAAGTCCGTCGATCAGGCTCGGATCAAGCAGGACATTCAGGAGCGCGATCGTTTGGATGCCAGCCGCTCCGACGGCCCGCTGGTGCGGCCCGCCGACGCCGTGGACATCGACACCGGCAGTCGAAGCGCGGCCGAAGTGGTCAGTGCCATGGAGAAAATCGCGCGGCAACGCTTGCCGCATGCCGGGTTTCGCCGCTAAGAGGATTCATCAATGCACCGCCGCAGTTTCCCTCGGATGATCCCTGGAGCAAGCTGGTGAGAGTATTCCAGATTCGCCGGCGCGTGCCCGGCCGCCCCGCGTTGCGAGTGCTCTTCTGGTGGACGTTCATCCGCGGCGTTGTCTGGCTCGTTCTTGCCATGGTGTATCGCGTCCGCCGATCCGGCGCCGAACATGTGCCGCACACCGGTCCCATCGTCTACGTCGCCAACCATCAATCCCACTACGATCCGTGCATCGTTGGGGTCCTGGTGACCGATCGGCCGTTCTCGGGAATCGCGCGGGCATCCCTGTTCAAGTCAAAGCTGCTTGCCTGGATCATGCACGGAATCGGCGTGGTGCCGATCGAGCAAGGCAAAGGCGACTCTGGCGCCATCAAGGTGGCCTTGGATGAATTGGCTGCCGGCCGCTGTCTGCTGATTTTTCCCGAAGGCAGTCGCACTCCAGATGGCGCGCTCGGCGAGTTCCAGCGCGGCGTGATGCTGCTGATCAAACGCTCCGGGGCGACCGTCGTTCCGGTCGCCATCGAGGGCGCGTTCGACATCTGGCCCATCGGAACCAACTTCCCGAAACTGGCCGGGCGAATCGCCGTGCAGGCCGGGCCGCCGATTTCCGCCCGCGAACTAGACCAGGGAAACGGCAAGGGGGGCCTGGAGCGCCTCAAGCGGGAGATTGAGACCATTCGCTTGCAGCTTCGCGCCCAGCTTCGCCGCGCGACTCGTGGCTGCTACCCTGCTACCGGCCCGGGCGACGCTCCCTACTGGGAGCAAAATCCGGAAAGTAGCGACGGCCGTTGAGGCTCGCTCCGCTACCATAAATAGGCTGCAAGAACAGGAGTGCGACCATGCCCGCCGTTATGGAATCCGTTGCGATTCTGCAATCGATCGATCCGGCAACCGGCGAAATCGTTGGTGAAGTGCCGCTGACACCGGTCGATGAAATCCGCGTCGTTGTCGACCGCGCTCACGCCGCGCAGAAGGCGTGGAGCCGTCTGCCGCTCTCCCAGCGAGCCGAGCTTATCAAGCCGCTGAGCGAGAAACTTCTCGCTCGGGCCGATGAGCTGGCGCTCTTGATCACCCGCGAAATGGGCAAGCCGCTCAAGGATGCGCTGGGCGAAGTCCGCGCCTACGCCGGAACTCTGCCATCGATGCTCGAAGAAATCATCACCGCGCTCCAGCCCGAGATTCTCGAGGACGAAAACACCAAATCCATCATCTATCGCGAGCCATTCGGCGTGTGCGCCGCGATCACCCCCTGGAACTTTCCGCTTGGAATGCCCTTTGAAGCGATCGTCCCCGCGCTCATGGCGGGCAACGCCGTCATCCTCAAGCCTTCGGAGGAGACGCCGCTGATCGGCCAGGCTCTCGCCGACATCCTCAACCAAACGCTTCCGCCGGGCGTCTTGCAGGTTGTTCACGGCACCGATGAGCAGGGCAAAGCGCTGGTAGCAGCCGAGGGCGTTGAGCTCATCGCCTTCACCGGCTCGCGTGAAGCCGGCAAGCACATCTTGAGCGCCGCCAGCAAGGGCCTCAAGCGCGTCATTCTCGAGCTCGGCGGCAAAGATCCGATGATCGTGCTCGACGATGCCGACATCGAAGCAGCGGCCAAGTTTGCCGTCCGCAACAGCTTCCGCAACTGCGGCCAGGTCTGCGTGAGCACCGAGCGAATCTACGTCGATTCCAGGGTCGCCGATCAGTTCGAGCAGCGCGTCGCCGAACTAGCTTCCGCCCTCAAGATCGGGCCCGGTACGCAGGAAGGGAACGATCTGGGGCCAATGGTCAACAACCGCCAGAAGCAATGGGTGCTCAAACAAGTCGCCAAGGCCAAGCAGCAAGGGGCCAGGGTCGTGCTCGACGGCGCTCGCGAGTCATCAGCCGAAGGCAATTTCGTCAAGCCGACGGTGCTCGCCAACGTCGATCACACCATGGACATCATGCGCGAAGAGACGTTCGGGCCCGTGGCTTGCATCGCGAGGTTCAATACTGTGGAAGAAGCAATCGATCTGGCCAACGACACGCCGTATGGCCTGGGCGCGACGGTCTTCGGCCGCGATGAGCAGCGCGCCGCGGACGTCGCCCGCCACCTCGAAGCCGGCATGATCGGCGTCAACAAGTCCTGCGGCGGCGCCAGCGGCGCGCCGTGGGTCGGCGCCAAGCAGTCGGGCTACGGCTGGCACTCGGGCAAAGACGGCCACCGCCAGTTCACCCAACCGCGCGTCGTGAGCCTGCCGAAATCAAGAGCTGACACGCGGGTTTGACCGGTGCCATGCTTCATCGCGCCAGCGTGAAGCATGCCAGAGTCACCATGTGAGCAGGTTTCAAAACCGTTTCAATCGTCCACGGCGGGTGCCACTGGTCGGGGCGCCAGCCCAGACCAGTGCGGACTGAGGAGTGAGTCCGCCACGGATCTGACTATCGGCCACGACTCGTCCCTTCGAAAGTTACCGCCCGTTCAACAGCGCGCGGACGCGTTTTTCCGTCGGCGGGTGCGTCGCGAACATACGCGTCAACGATTCGATGCCCAGAAACGGCTCAACGATGAATAAGCTGTCCATCGCCGGGTTCGGATTGTGCAGCGGAATCCGCTTGGCGTAGGCATCCAGCTTCTGAAGGGCTGAAGCCAGCCCATGTGGCGAACCGGCCAAATCCGCCCCATCCGCATCAGCAACGTATTCGCGCGATCGGCTGATCATCGCCTTGATCAACGCGGCCCCGATGGCTCCCAAGAACACCATTCCCAGCATCGCCAGCGGATTGCCGCCTTCACGATTGCTCCCTCCGAAGAAAATCGAGAACTGGGCCAGCATGCTGAAAATCCCGGCGATCGTCGCAGCAATCGTCGAAGTCAGCGTGTCGCGATTCTTGATGTGCGCCAGCTCGTGGGCCAGCACACCTTCGAGCTCCTCGGGCCGAAGCAGTTGCAGAGCCCCCGCCGTCACCGCCACGGCAGCATGCCGCGGGTTCCGCCCGGTCGCAAACGCATTCGGCGCCTGGTGCGGGCAAACATACACGCGCGGCATCGGAAGGCCGGCCCGCTGCGCCAACCGCGCCACCATCTGCACCAAATCCGGCGCTGTCCGCTCATCGACCTGCTGGCACCGCATGGTCGCGATCGCGATCTTGTCGGAGAAAAACCACGCCGAGAAGTTCATGATCACCGCGATCGTTCCGCCCACGATCATGCCGCTGGTGCCCCAAAACGAGCCGACCCACACCAACAGGCCAAAGAGCAGCGCCAGCAGGGCTGCGGTCTTGATGTTGTTGTAGAAAGCAGTCATGGAAGTCTCTTTGTTTGTTGTTCGTCGTTAGTTGTTCGTTGTTGAGTGCCCCTTCTTTCAACCACGAACCACGAAC
>JAKEEP010000220.1 GCA_022616475.1 Phycisphaerales bacterium
AGCCGCCAACGCCTGCATGTCCCCCAGGCATGGTCGACCGAGACGAGGCTTGCCGAATGTTTGGCGTTTCGCGGTTTGTGTGGAAACGCTGGGTAAGAGAGGGCAAGGTGCCTTGCGGCAAGCGCATCCCGTCATCGATTGGAGGGCAACGCACCGTCTACGCAATCGAGGACCTCGAGCGGATGAGAGAGGAACTGTTTGGCGACGACAAGCTCTATAAGGACTCAAAGAATCAATACCACGTGCCGCCGGGCCTGGCGCGCAGGCAGGTCGCGTGGCGGATGCTTGGCGTAGAGATCAAGACGTGGGAGCGCTGGGAGCGCGAGGGGCGGATTCAATGCGGCATGCGCGTGCCTGGCGGGCCAAAGCTGTACGAGATTCAGGACATCCAGCGGCTGCTTGAGGAATTTGGCCGGCTCGCTCCGCCGCATCCCGACCCGCAGCGGCCGGGATGTTTCCGGGTGCCGTTGTCGGGTCACGATATTCGTCGGCGCGAGGCGATCATCGATGCTGAATCGTTGCCGCTGATTGAGGGCGGGACGTGCGCGTGGTCGATGTCGGACAAAGATTGGTTCGTGTCATTCTCGCACCCCGGCGGACCGCATTGCACGCCGCTTCGGCGGGTCATCATGGGGATCACGCATCCCAGGTTGAATGTTGGCCACATCAACGACGACCCGCTGGACTGTCGGCGTGAAAACCTGATCGTGCGAAACAACTCGCAGCTGGTGTGGACAGCGTGCAAGAGGGCGCACATCAATGGCCGGCCGCCCACCTCGCGTTTCAAGGGCGTGTTTTGGGAAACCTGGTCGGGCAAGTGGCGGGCGCGGATCAAGGCGCAGGGCAAAGACTACTCGCTCGGGCGCTTCCACGACGAGATCGACGCCGCCGAGGCGTATGATGCAGCTGCCCGAGTACTCTTTGGCGAACACGCCTGGTTGAATTTTCCAGACGATTGCCAGCAAGAGGCCGTGAAGGCAATGCCGGTGCGGGCCGCAGCCTGATGACGGGGTGGCTGCCGGCCGAGGTCAACCCCGAGAAGCGTCCGCCGGGTCGTGGCCATTCTCCGCAAGAAGATGATGCTCGCCGGCCGGGAAATGGAAGTCCTGCGCGGCGTCATCCTGTGCGGCCAGAGAACGAGAAAGCCCCAGCTGGGCTGGGGCTGGCTATTCCTTGCAACTGAATCCGGACTCACTTGGCGAGAGCGAACTTGCCTCGCCCGATCCTGCGGAACTGGGCATCTTTGCCTTTGGTCTGGATCTGGCGCAGCAGCGCGCTGTAGAGCGTTGCTGAAGGCGTCTTGCCGTTGGTGCTCCACAGCCCGCGCTTAAGCATTGCCTCGACGATCTCACCGCAATTCATGGGCTGGCCGTGATCCTTCAGCACTTTGGCCGCGGCGTCCAGCGCGCTCATGCGTTCCGATGAGCCTTTCGACCTCTTTGGCGGTTTGGGTTGAACCTGCCGTTGAGGCTTGGTCTCAGCCGCTCGCTTGGGTTTGGCCCCCGCCTCGGTCGCGACTGGCGCCTTCGTCACTGACTTGCTCTTGTCCATTGGCTGTTTCATCTTACTGGTCATGCGAAGTCTCCTTTGACTTGTTGATGGCATGGGCGACATGCCAATGCCGTGTTCGTGGGGCACATGAGGGCCGACCACGAGCCGGAATAGCAAGGGAATTCCGGGGGAATTTCCGGCCAGATCTGTGGTCGAATTCGAGCCACATCTCCGCAGTTTTTTGACCTTGCTATCGGGTGCCAGTCTCGCCCTCATGCCACTTACGGGCCGCAGTTTGGACGTGCACACGCGGCCCAGAAAGGAAACGAAAAGCATGGGTCGTTCCAGCACGATCGAGCTTGCGAGAGCGCGGCCTCGCTCGGCCCGCTCCATGACCGCCGTGGGTTACTGCCGCCGATCAACCGATCGCCAGGAGCAGAGCATCCCCGACCAACAGAAGGCGATCGAGAACTACGCGGCAGAGCACAAGCTCAAGCTGCTGCGGTTCTACGTGGACGACGCGATCAGCGGCACCAGCACCGTCGGCCGCAAGGCGTTCCAGCAACTGATCGAAGACGCCAAGAAGCCAAGCTGCGAATTCGGAGTGGTGCTGGTGTACGACGTGAAGCGATTCGGCCGGATCGACAACGACGAGGCGGGGCACTACCGATACATCCTGAAGACCCACGGTGTCGAAGTGATGTACTGCTCGGAGAATTTCAAAGGCGACCGCACCGATGACCTGCTGCGGCCAGTCAAGCAGTGGCAGGCTCGCGAGGAATCCAAGGATCTGTCCAAGGTGACGATTCGTGGGCTGCTCAGCAAGGCTGGCGTGAACCGCAATGGCTCACAATCTTCCGGGTCCGACGGCGCCGGCCGGGGCGCGGGTGCGCGCAGGAGCGGGGGCGAGGGGTGGTGGATGGGTGGCGCTCCGCCGTTTGGGTACGACTTGGCCTACCAGTCGTCAGCGGGCGAGTTCCTCTTCTACCTCCGGTACCTGTGCGATGGCACCAAGCAGATGTTCGACCAAAGCTGGAATCGCGTTCGGACTCTTGCCCGGCGCGAATCAATCGCGGTGAGCCGCAAGGATCGATGCAAGCTCGTGCCCGGTGAGCCCGATCGCGTCAAGGTGGTCCAGCGCATCTTCAAGCTGTACGTGGGAGGCCGGGGGTTCAAGTCGATCGTGGACTTGCTCAATCGTGACGGTGTCCCCCCGCCACGCGGGCCAGAGTGGTCTCATCGCTATGGCGGCGTTTGGACCCTCTCAAGCGTTCGCAGCATCTTGATCAATCCGATCTACGGCGGCGACATGGTCTGGAACCGCCGCACGGATGCCCGATTCCATCGAATCGTGAAAGGCGAGGCGGTGGAGCGAAAGGGCATCCATTGCCGCCGCATGGAATGGAACGACGAGCAGGACTGGATCGTCGTTCCCAACGCGCACAAGCCGCTTGTCAAAAGGCGCGTTTGGGAACAAGCACGTCAGCTGCTCCGGAGCAAGCCCGAATCGGAGGCTCAGCGCGGCATCAACCAGCGAACCGGCGCGGTCGTCGATTTGGCCGCGCAGCCACAACGCAACGGTGTGCACTGGCAAGGTCCCAGGGCGAAGTTCCTGCTTTCTGGCTTGATCACGTGTCCGAGGTGCGGCAGTCGGTACGAAGGTCGAATCGACTACGGCGCACGGCCGCGCGACGAGCGGCACCAGCGAAAACGCCGGCATGTGTATGGGTGCGGCGGATATATCCGGCACGGCAAGAGCCACTGCAGCCTTGGCCCAGTGCGCCAGGACGTTCTTGAGAATGCGGTGATCCAGGCCCTGATCGAGTTCTACAGCAGGTACACGGGCGCGGATGGTCGACAGCGAATGGTTGATGCACTGAACTTGCGGGTGGGGGCGACCGAGCAAGAGATCAAGGCCAAGCGCAAGGCGCTGGACGTCAAACTAAAGAAGACCGAGACGACACTGCGCAGGCTGCTCGACAATATCACGACTGCCAATCGGGATCTGGTGGACAGGCGAGTGGTCGAGCTTCGACGCGAGCACGCGCAGGTTGAGCAGGAGATCGCCGGGCTCGGATTCGCCGAGGTCACCTCGGCGGATTTCGAGGAGGCGATGGACGAGGCGGCTCGATTCATCGCCGGCCTGGGCTCATCGCTGCGAGAAGGCCCGATGGATCAGCGACAGGCAGCCGTTCGGCGGTGTGTTGCGCAAATCAAGGTCGATGCTGAATCCCACAGGGCGGAATTGGACGTTCGCGTCGTGCCGAAGGTCATTGACGATAACTGCGTCGATGCGAGAGAGACCCTCACTATAAGCTGGCAGAGTTAGCGGTTCAGTTCAGATGGAGGCAGCTCCCGAACGGCAGTCGCACGGTCGTGTAACCACTC
>JAKEEP010000221.1 GCA_022616475.1 Phycisphaerales bacterium
ACGATCGCGAATTCGACGTCACTCTCTATGTGGTTGACCGGCGCGGTGTAGGTGAAAGCGGCCCAATAGTATTCCGCTGCGGCGACGAGCAGCTTTCAACCTCAGCGGATCAGTGGAATACGATTGAAGCGTACGAGCCCGCCAACCAGCGACCGATGCGACAAATGTCGAAGGTGCGTGTTGTCATGTCGGAGTACAAGGGCCAGTTTCCCGCCGAAATAGTGATAAAGACCGCCAGCGGGTTGGAGTCAAGACTTACGGTTGACCACGTTCCGACGGGATCGTAGCGCGCCGCTTGGAACAACCGACACCGCTCCGCCATTCCTCACGGTCCTCCGGGGCCTGCAGGCCCCAGGTTCGGCGGGCAACGACTGGCACCTTTGCCTCCGGTCCCACCATCGCCGGCCCAAGCACCTCCGCCGACGCCGCCAGCGCCTCCCCCGGTTCAGACGGGGTGCCTTATTGATCCCGCCCCCAGCCCTTTCGCTTCGCATTTGCTCATCGGGGATCGGATAAGAGTTTCGCCCAATGGGCAAGCAGATTCAAACAGTCAATTGACATGCTGGGCCTGCAAGCGTATACAGGAGGTGTTCAGGGGCAATCGAATCCGTTTTGGAGATCTGCCGCATAGGAATTCAACAAGAAAGGATGAGCTCACATGCACCGAGCCGCAACAACGGGAAGTTTACTCCTGGCAATCTGCATCGGGGAGCAGTGTCTCGGGTGGCAAACCCCATGCTACTGTAAGAATTGGTCCGGTTCAATGCTGCAATGAGATTGGGGTGTTCTGCACTCCCTGTGGGGGCGGAGATTGCTGCATGCAAGTTATTTCTGACCCCGGTACGAACAAGGTGCTCCAGGGAAGTCCCGGCAATACCAATCCTGCTTGCTATCCTCCCCTCGCTGGCAACACTTGCAAATACAGGGCAGGCGTTTGCGTCGGTGGCGTGTGCACATGGCCTGGTCCCGGGCTGAGCGGGACGTGTCCTGACTTTGGCCCGTGTCCCGCGACTAATTGTTGAGTGCACCTTCCGGCGTTCATCTTTGGTTTGGAACGCACAGAGTGAAGACCAATACATGGCTCAAGCGCTGCGTGGCTGGGACTGCGGCAATTACCGTAGCGTTGACGCCACAGACATTGGCAATTCCGCAGGAAGCGGGCTCTCCGAACCAGTCGTCTAATATCAGGCTCGCGATCTCACTGCCACAACCAATTGATGAGAGCGATCTTGAGCAGTATCGCCAAATGCTCGATCTCTCAGATGCGCAAGTCATATTCTCGCATCACGCACATGAATCATATGTCGAGAGATTCCAAGGGCTGGCGCGAACCAAATTCGAGGATTTGACCAAACTCTCGGCTTTGGCTGGCGATGCCCTTGGCGAGGGCTACACCCCTGCCGCCGGAGCTCTTCAGGCCGAGTTCTCGGATCTCCAGTCAGAGATCGAGCAAGGCATTGTTGCAATCGACGAGGAATTGTTTGCGAGGATGTCGGCAGTTCTTTCCGAATCGCAATTGAATCGGATGCCAAGAGTCCAATGGCATCGAGAGCGTGCGCGGTCCTTCCCGCTGGACGTATTCGTGCGCGCAGCGCGAATTGATTTGGCACGGCTTATCGATCAGCAGAAACTGGCTCCGCAATCGATGGAAGCGATCGAAGCCATGCAGATTGAGTACGAAGCCCAGCTTACACCATTGATTGCGTCCCTGAAGCGCGAGGCGAAGAAGAACTCGGTCGCCCGCATGAACGCTCTCATTAGTTATTTCTATGCGCCGAATGGAGAACGCCTCGAAGAAGGAACCCCCGAAGCTACAGCGCGAGGCGAAGTATACCTCCGGAACCTGAAAACGCTTTCTGAGCAAGAAGGAAGAACTGAGCGCCGATTAGCTGAACTTAACAACCAGTTTGTGCCAAGATTTCTGGGCGTGATGATGGCTTCAGAAGCTCGCGAGTTTGAGAAGCAATTCCTGGAAGCAGGCTATCCGGTGTTGTATCCAGATCCGACTGACCCGCGCGATCTTCTCGATGAGTTGGTCGATTTCCCGACGCTGGATCCAGCTGTCAAGGAGGCCCTTCAGGCAATGCGGCAGCGACACCGCGAATCTTACAAGTCTGTCTGCAAGGAAATGGCGAACGAATATGACAATTGGTACGAAACCATTGCTCGGACGCGAGCGCAGGGTGACTATGAATCGTACCGAGAGAAGATGAGGACCTTGCGAGCCAAGCGCTGGAAGCTGAACGAGGATTGCATACAGCAGTTGGCGGACACTTTGGGCAACTGGGACGCAGACTATTCGAACAGGCTCCGCGAAATGCAACAGGACGTTGCCGCGATTCGTGAGCGTGGGGAAACTGACGGTTTTCCCGGGATGTAGCCGATCATCGATATAAGCTGCCGCTCGTACTTCAGAGTACCCGGAAGCGCGTGGGTGAGGCGGATCGCTATGAGGCCATCGGAGGCCGAGTGTGGTGAGGGAGTTGTAATGCCTCGCCAAGGACCTGCTCGATGATTTCGACCAATGCGGCCTCGTGGACGTTGCCGCCTGACCCAGATCGATAAAATGTTGTCCCCCCTTGAAAGTGCCCGGTCCCTGAGGCAACTTGGGTTGGGCGTTTTTCTTGGTGCATGGCTCACGGCGCATCTGAAATCCGCCGAGTATTTGCTGGCATTTATTTCAGGAGTCGTCTCATGCAACTCACGCTCTGGCCGGAACCCGGAACCAACTCAACGCCCTGGCAGGTCCGCAAGCTCGTCGGCATCGCCGCCGGCGGGCCCATCGAAAGCCGATGACCGCATACCCTCAAGCCCTGTGACCCCTCGGGTCTAACCGAAACGCTTCCTCCGCGCCCTCTGCGTCGCTGTGGTTGGCGGCGTTCCGCGCGCACAAAATGGGGGGGAACAAAAAAGTGAAAATCATCATTTTTCAAATTATTTCACCCTGCAAAAATAGCCGTTCGGCAGTTAGTGGGACATCACTTGCGCGCGCCACAAGTGCCCTCGGCCCTTGGGGTAGAAGGAGCATCATGTTTCCGTCCCTATCCCATGCGCCCGCTTCGTGCCTATGCGTCTTCGTGCCCTTCGTCCCTCACACTCCCCGTGGAATCCTCCCCATCTCTGTCAAATACACACGCCTTTGTCCCCCCATCCAACACAACCTAATCCCTTTCCAGCATTTTTGCGCGCGCAGACTATCCCCAGCACCAATGACCAATCACCAATGACCAATGACCCACCACCAACACCCAAGATACACATCATCGCAGCGGCACGGTCAGCCGGATCGATGTGCCCTCCCCCCGTCCCGAGTCGATCTCCAACGCCCCGCCCATGGCCGCTGCCCGACTGCGTTTCTGTCAAGGTCCAACGCGCTGATCACCGCCAACAGATCAGACACGTTCGCCCCCAAAATGAAAACCGGGCGAGCCTTGCGGCCCACCCGTCCTCATAACAGCGTGGCTGTGCGCGCCGAAAGGTCAGGGGCACGGACCCCACGCTGCGATAACCGCGAGCAGGTCTGTCGCGTTCACGGTGCAGTCTTTGATGATGTCGCCGGCGCAGAACGGTGGGCACGGCGCCGCGCACGGACCCCACGCGCCAATCACCGCCAGCAAGTCAGCAACGTTCACCGCGCCGTCGCTATTGACGTCGGCCGGACATTCGCACGCGTTGGGTATCCCGTCGCCATCGGTGTCGGCCAGCACGCCCGAGGCGATATCGCAGCTATCGGGGATGCCATTGAAATTGCAATCAGTGGCCGTGCAAACGACATACAAACTGCAATAGGTGTCAACCGCAGCACACTGAAGATCGCAGTAATCGGGCGTGCCATTTGCGTTGCAGTCGGCGAACGGCTCGCATGAATCGGGGATGCCGTTGAAATTGGAGTCGATGGAAGTCCCGTTGTAAATGTCGCACTCATCGGGAACGCCGTTGGCGTTGCAATCGGCGCTCGTTCCGGCGGCGATATCGAGCCCGTCATCGACGCCGTTGCCGTTGCAATCGGTGACGCCGAACGAAATGCCGAAATCCAGCGCATCGACATCGTCGGCAAAGCGTATGTCCTGGTACGAGAAGGTGAGCGCACCGCTTCGGAGCGTGGCCAATCCGAGCATCTCGGCGCAAATGTAGATTCCGGGAGATACCCCGCCCAACTGCGGCGTGGTGAGCACATCGCCCTCTTCGATCGGCAACCCGCACAAACTGTCGATCGCTCCAATCACAGCCGAGCCGCGGCGAACCGAGAAGAGAAGCATGTCAGTTGCGCCGCCTGCCCAATCGTTGGCAAGCAACGATGGCTGATAGCCGGGAACGCCGTTCTCCAAGAGCGCCAGAGCATCCAAATCATCGGTGTCGGCCCCGAATTGATCAAGGCCCAACAGCGCAGCTGAAGCATAAACCGCCGGCGCGGCGCCTGCGGCGCTGGTGACCAAAACGTCCCCGCCAACAAACCCATGCGCCGCAGCCGAACCGCTGTTGGCCCCCGGCGTCAGCGGATCGACAAACGCAGAATCGAGGGAAAAGTAAACCGGGAACGGCCCGGCCAAATGCGCCGATGCCATCGCATCGAGGTTGTCGCCTGGATGCGGCGGCGCAGCGCCGGGTGTGGGCGGATACGGTTCGATCAACCCGACGCCAGGGTAGATCCAGCCCGACGCGCTCACCGCGCCGTTGCCGTCCAAGAGTGCAAAATTGGGGTTGAATCCAAAACAGTATGGTGGGAAGCCCGTCGTCACCGGTTGCATGAGAAACAGGTCGGCGGCCGCTTCCAACGCGCCAAACGCGCCTTCGGTGTTGACGGTCGCCGGTGGTCCAAGCGGTGCTGTGGGAACCAGCGGCAGGCCCACGGCAAACTGGTCCACCGAAAACGCGATGGCGCATCCGGTCATTGGATCCAAATCGAATCCATACGAGATCGCATCGACCTCGATCATCGCCGATGTCCCAGGGGCCGGGAGCGCCGCCAAGGTCGGATAAGGCGCCAGACCCAGGCCGCCGGGTCCGCCGCTCACATACACGCATGGCAGGCCAAGAACCGGCGGCGCCAACCCCAGCACGCCACCGGGAGGAAACAGCGGATCACCCTCCAGGATCAAATTGCCGGGCGGGCAACTCTCTACAGCGCCGCGAGTGGGCATTGGCCCCTGAAAACTGATGGAGAAAGCCGGTTGGGCAACAACCGAACCACTATCGACAACCAGCACGGAGGTGGTGGCGATGAGCCAAAACAAACAGTCGGAAAAGGGTTTGCGGGTCATGGTCGTTCTCCGAAACAGCCCAAAAGCCCAATGGCGAGGTCTAGTTCGCCAAAGGGCTTGTACGGGCCCCCAAAACCGCGACAATGGATCAATTGAGGCGCAAACAGGCGTCGATTTTTTGACTCAATGAAGAATCCGGCGCAAAAAGCGGATGACGCCACGCAGGTTCTGACCCTGGCGGTCAAGGGGGATCGGCAAGCCGCGGCAAATCTTCTGCCCTTGGTCTACGACGAACTGCGAGCGCTCGCCGCCAAAGCGCTGCGCCGGGAGCGTCCCGACCACACCCTTCAGCCCACAGCGCTCGTGCACGAGGCGTTTTTGCGCCTGATCGATCAAACCCACGCGGAGTACAAGAGCCGAACGCACTTCTTCGCCATCGGGGCGCAGGCGAGTCGGCGGGTCTTGGTCGATCACGCCCGGCGACAGGGCGCCGACAAGCGCGGAGGCGACTGGCTCAAGGTGACGATGGAGCATGCCGCGGCTCAGCAAGGGACGAACGATGATGCGCTTGATGTGCTTGGCCTCGATGAGGCCCTCAACAAGCTCGCCGGGTTGGATGAGCGCCAAAGCAAAGTCGTCGAATTGCGGTTCTTCGGCGGCTTGAGCGTCGAGGAAACCGCAGCCATGCTCGACGTCTCACCCAGGACCGTTGAGGAAGATTGGCGAATGGCCAAGGCCTGGCTGCGAAGGGAACTCGCTTCTTGAAGACCGGATATTCGATCATGAGTCCTGAACGGTACAAACTCGTGAAGCGCGTCTTTCTGGATGCGTGCGCCTGCGAGCCTTCAGCTCGCGCCGCGGTGCTCGACCGCGCCTGCGGCGATGACCGTGAGCTTCGCACCGAGGTGGAATCGCTCCTGGCGCACGAAGACCACAGCGCCGATTTCTTCTCTGAAGCGTTCATCGAACGCAACCGGCTGGATCTATCGGATCCCGATCTCACCGGCATCTTCCCTCAACGGAAAACGCAGAAAGCACCGGAGCGCATCGCGGGGTATCGCATTCTTGATGTGTTGGGGGAAGGCGGCATGGGCGTCGTCTACCGCGCCGAGCAGGACAATCCCCGCCGCCCGGTCGCCTTGAAAGTCGTTCGTTCGGCCCTCGCTTCTGAGGCGATGGTTCGGCGCTTCGAGCACGAAGCGCAGATTCTCGGGCGCTTGAAGCATCCGGGGATCGCGCAGATTTACGAAGGGGGCACGGCTGACACCGGTTTTGGGCCGCAACCGTTCTTCGCCATGGAGCTGGTGCACGGCGTCGGGCTGCGCCAGTACGTTGAGCGAAACAATCTCTCGATCCGGCAGCGGCTTGAGCTGTTGGCCAGGGTCTGCGACGCGGTGCATCACGCCCATCAAAAGGGAGTGATCCACCGCGACCTCAAGCCCGCCAACATCCTGGTGGAAGAGTCGGGTCAGCCCAAGATTCTCGATTTCGGCGTCGGCCGGATCATTGATCCGGATTACGCCGACACCGCCATGCGGACGCTTCCCGGCCAGCTCATGGGCACCCTCACATACATGAGTCCAGAACAAGTCGAAGGCCGGGTTGATGATCTGGACACCCGAACCGACATCTACTCCTTGGGCGTCATCTTCTACGAAATCCTCAGCGACCAACTTCCGCATGACCTGGACAAAAAGCCGCTCGCCGAATGCGCTCGCATTATCCGTGAGGGCAATGTCCGCGCGCTGAGGTCAATTGACAGATCATTCCGCGGTGATTTAGAGACCATCGTCGGGAAAGCCATGGAGAAGGACAGGACCCGGCGATACCAATCAGCCCACGACTTGGCGGATGAGACGCGCCGATTCCTGCGGAACCAGCCGATCCTCGCTCATCCTCCCAGCAAGTTGTACCAGTTTCGCAAGTTCACGCGCCGCAACCGCGTGGTGATGAGTGTCGCCAGCGCGGCAGTGTTTCTTGGGATCCTCTTCACATGGACAAGCGCGACGGCCAACGCCCAGAGGAAAGACGCTCGTAGAACGAAGGATGCGTTCATGAACATCCTTCAAATCAGCATCGCCTCGCCCGAGGATGCCCCTCCGAGTACGCGCGCTCCCAAGGACACAACGACCGTCGATGAGGCGGCGCGGTTCATCGACGGAGAACCCCGGTTGACGCCTCTGGAGGTGGCGCAGCTGGCGAACCTGATCGGCCTCAACTATCTGTGGTATGACGACTATGTTCGCGCGTTGGAATACGGCGGGCGCGGGCTGGAAATCCGCCAGCGCCTGTTGCAGGCGCCCGACGCCGAGCTGGCCGAGAGCTTGCACACAATGGGTCGAATCTATTGGCGCAAGGGCGACTACCCGACGGCCGAGCGCAACTACCAGGAATCATTGGATATGCGCCGTGCTCTGTTTGGAGCTCAACACAAAGACGTGGCGATGAGCATGAGCCACCTTGCGGCGACCTGGCGCGCCCAGGGCCTGTGTGACAAAGCCGAGCCGCTGTGCCTGGATGTTCTGGCAATGCGGCAAGCGCTCTTGGGCGACTCTCACGATGAAGAGGCCGTGAGTGAGGTGGCGGCCAGCTTCAACAACCTCGCCCAATGCCGCTTCGAGCAGGGCCGATATCTCGAGGCGCTCAACGACTTCGAAAAGGCGCTGGCGATCATTCGAGAAATTGTCGGTGATGATGAGAACTTCCGGGTTGCAAGAACCCTCTACAACGCCGCGTGCTGCCTGATCGAGCTTGGCGATTTCGAGGCGGCACAGTCCAGGTTGGACCAAGCGCTCGAGATTCAGAAACGCCTCAAGGGCACCAAATCGCGCGAAGTGGCGGCGATACTCTACCAATCGGCCCGCCTGCACTATTTTCAGGGCGAGGATGCCCAGGCGCTGACGCTCGCCTTAGACGCGCTGGAAACCCAGAATGACCTCTTCGGCGATCACCGCGAAACCGCCAACACGCTCCTGTTGCTCGGAATGATCCGCATCGACGACGATCCCCAACAAGCCGAGGCGGATTTGCAGCATGCCCTTCGCATTCGGCAACAGCGGCTTCCGGCAGGCCATCGCCTCATCGGGCAAGCTGAGCTGGCGCTGGGCGCGTGTCTCCTGGCGCTTCACCCGGAGGAACAGGCGCAGCCCGCACTGGAGCGCGGTCGAGATATTCTCAAAGTCCAGGGCATTTTCGATGCGCAGACCGTTCGCCTGGTCAGGAGCATCGTTGAGCATTATGAGCGCGCCGGAATGCCGGAGATGGCCGACTCGTATCGAGCCTTGCTGCCCTAGCGCCTCAGCTCATGGCGGATCGCTCGATCGCTCGATCGCTCAGCTAGAGGATGTGGACTTACGCCACGGCTCCGCTGAGGTATTTCGTCCGCAGAATGACCGCAACGCCGCTTGCCAGCAGGAGCATCATTAGCATGATCTTGCCCCATTCCGAGACCGTGGGGATGGGTGCCGCGTCCGCAGAGAAGGCGCCGCACAAATTGATCTGATACGCGCCGACTTCACCCACGCCAGCCCATGCAGATATCCGCAGCCCGCCGCCGGGTCCGTCAGGACTCGAAACCTCGATGGGCGTGGCTTGAAAGAAGATTGCCCCGCCGGCGCTCTGGGGATCTCGGTGGCGTCCACCAGAGATCGCCAGATAGTAGAACCCTGGCGCCGGAATCTGGGTGCCCATCAAATCATTGGCCTGATCCTCGAAGAACGATCGAGGCGGATCGAGAGGATCATCATCGTTGCCCAACACGCCCTTCTCGTCAGTAGCCTTGAACAACCACAGTTGGGTGTCGAACAAAGTCTGATAGTTCGGATCCAGCGAGTGAGGATTTCCGCAGCAATCAAAAGATGTGGCGACGGTTTTGGCGCAGAAATTAGCAGGCACCGGGATGTAAATGAGGTACATGTCCTCAAAGTCGCTGGGCCCAGCTATAGAAATGCTCAGGCTCCCTTTGATGCATTTGAGCGATCCGATGCCCGTGGGAATTTGGGCCGAGCTGGGCAGCGCACCCGCGTCGTCGACTTCCTTCCAATTTGGACCTGCCATTGCCGCTGGGGCGCATGCCAAGACGCAGCCGATCGCCATCGCCAGGCGCGCGTTTTCAGTTCTCATCGCTATCCTCCTGCCGGACGCTCCACCGGCCGGCTCCGTGCGCCGATCGGTCATCCGCACAAGGCATCGCCCCCACCGGGAGGCGCTCGTCGTCGACCTCGGCCTTGCAAATACAGTAACTCCAAACCCGAGTCCTTGAGACCGGAAAACCCGCCAATTTCGCGGTGCAGAGGACTTTTCTGAACATGTTTACCGGTTTGGATCTGCGCATACGCCGTTCGTACCGCGAAAACCGGCCATCCCACCCGCAAACCGGCCTTCCCCCGTCGGTTCCTCCCGCTTGCTTCCGGTTTCGGTTCATAATGAAGTTGTCATGGTCCGATCACTTTCGCGCTTGTTGATCGCTTTTGGCGCGGAAACGTTTTGACCCCACGCTCTGGTGTTCGCCGACGGCGTTTCGGCCGATCGCCTAAAGGGATGATGAATGACCAGCGCTCCTGCCAAGACCGCTCCCCCCATGCACCGCAAGCACGCCGTGCTGCGATTCGTCGGCGTCTTCGCGCTCATCATGGCGATCTTCTACGCCCTCACCGCCACGCCCTGGTTCCGCTCGTCGATGTTTCCGGGTTACCTCAAGTTGAACGCCGTGGTCTCCGCCAGCGTTCTGCGCCTGCTTGGTGAAGACGCGCAGGCCCATGACACGTTCATCTTCTCTTCGCGCGGCGGCCTCGCCATCAGGCGCGGCTGCGATGGCATCGAGCCCACCGCATTCCTCGCCGCCGCGATCATCGCCTTCCCAGCCCCCTGGCGATCCCGTCTCCTCGCCGTGCTCCTGGGCGCTTCACTCCTCCTGCTGCTCAACCTCGTTCGAATTGTCAGCCTGTTCTACGTTCGCGCGTTGTACCCCGACGCGTTCCAGTCCATCCACGTTGACTTCTGGCAGACCGCCTTTGTCTTTATCGTGATGCTCATCTGGATTCTCTGGGCGTGGCGGGTCACCAACACAAACCCCAAGGCCCCGTCCCATGCACCCGCATAGGTTGATTGCCGGCTTCTTCTTGCGCTTGATCGCGATCTACGCGCTCCTGATCGCTGTTTGGCCGCTGGTTTGGTTCGGTTACGGCGCTGCGCTTTCCGCCGTTTCCAACGTCGCATTCGGGGAACTCGGCGCAGCCACCGTCCGCTTTGAACCTTCCACCGAATCATCCGCGGGCGCAGCCTACGATCTCACGCTGGTCCTTCGCAATAAGCGAACTGCCGCGCTCGGCCGACTGCCTGTCTCGAGCTTCTATTATGGATACGTTCCCACCGCATTGCTTGCAGCACTCACGCTAGCGACTCCGATTCGCTGGCCCCGCCGCATGCGCGCGCTCCTGGGCGGTCTGGCACTCGTTCACGCGTTCATCGCCTTCCGCCTGGCACTGCTCCTTGTCTCAAATTTCAGCGGGACCGATCTATTGGCCACCTTCTCCCTCGGCCGAGCCGGCGATGCCACCATCTCCTTCTTCGCCGAGCTCCTCGCCAGTTCCCTTACCGGCTGCTATATCGTCCCAGTCTTGTTGTGGATCATCACAACGCTCCGGCCCGACGCCCTCCAGCAGATCGTGTGCAACGCTCGGCCAGCCGCAGATGGACCCGCGCCGTCGAGTGGCTGAGGGTTCATCAACCGATGAGTTTGTCGAGCAAGTCGCCAAGAAGCTCGCGACGCCAACCGGTCTGAAGTCGACTCGAACTCTGGCCGTCGGGATGGCCGCACACCAGGCGCTCGATGTCCTTCTTGCTGGCCGCCAGGGTGGGATCGATCGCCCGCTGCGCGCAGGCGTTCTGCACCGCAGTCCAGATGGCATTGATACGCTGTTTGTCGGCGGAGCGATCCCAGCGCTCATCACGTGAGGCGGCATCGTCATCGGGCCCAACGCCTTCGGCTTGGCGGATCAAACCAATGATCTCTTGGCCGAAATTGGCCTCGA